>NZ_NWMV01000032.1 GCF_002837145.1 Macromonas nakdongensis
CAGGCCCACGCCGTCGGCCAGGTCCTGCAGCAACTGGCGTTTCAGGGCGCCGTCGGGCAGGGCGCTCCACAGCGGCTGCGCCTGGCTGGACATGCGGGCCCGGCCTTCGTGGCTGTCCAGGTCGCAGCCGGCGGCGGCGGCCTCCAGCAGGAAGCGGCTCAGCGGCACGGCCTGCTGCACCGCCTCGGCAAAGGCCTCGGGGCCGTGGGTGCGCACAAAACTGTCGGGGTCGTGTTCGGGCGGCAGGAACAGAAACTTCACGCTGCGCGTGTCGGTGGCCCAGGGCAGGGCGGCTTCCAGGGCCTTGCGCGCGGCCCGGCGGCCGGCGGCATCGCCGTCAAAGCCGAACACCACCGCGTCGCTGAAGCGGAACAGCAGCCGCACGTGTTCGGGCGTGCAGGCCGTGCCCAGGGTGGCCACCGCGTTGCCAAAGCCCAGTTGTGCCAAGGCGACCACGTCCATGTAGCCTTCGGTCACCAGCACGTACCCGGCCTGGCGGATGGCGGTGCGCGCCTCGAACAGCCCGTATAGCTCGTGGCCCTTGCTGAACACCGGCGTTTCCGGGGAGTTCAGGTATTTGGGCTCGCCCTGGTCCAGCACGCGCCCGCCGAAACCGATGCACTCGCCCTTGACGTTGCGGATCGGGAACATGATGCGGTCGCGGAAGCGGTCGTAGCGTTTGCCTTCCTTGGCGTCGGTGCCGCCCTCGCCACTGGGGTCGTCCGGCGTGATGACCAGGCCGGACTCCACCAGCAGGGGGCTTTGGTAGTCGGGGAACACGGTGGACAAAAAGCGCCAGCCTTCCGGCGCGTAGCCCAGGCCAAAGGTCTTGGCCACCTGGCCCGACAGGCCACGGCCTTTGAGGTAGTCGATGGCGCGGGGTGCGTGTTTGAGCTGCGCCTTGTAGGCCTCGGCGGCCTTGTGCAGCACCTCGTTGAGGGTGCTCTGCTTCTTGCGCTGTTCGGCGGCGCGGGCCCGCTCCTGCGGGGGCACGTCTTCTTCGGGCACCTGCAGACCGGCCTGTTGGGCCAAGTCTTTGACCGCTTCGACGAAACCGATGCCGGTGTGCTCCATCAGAAAGCCGACCGCGTTGCCGTTCTTGCCACAGCCGAAGCAGTGGAAGAATTGCTTGGTGGGGCTGACGCTGAACGACGGCGATTTTTCTCCGTGGAAAGGGCACAGCCCCATGAAGTTGGCCCCGCCCTTCTTGAGCTGGACGTAGCGGCCCACCACCTCGACGATGTCGACGCGGGACAGCAACTCCTGGATGAAAGACTGGGGGATGGCCACACGCTATTTTCGCGCATCGCCAAGGCCCCGCCGAAGGGGCCCGAAACGGCGCCATCGATCGGGTACAGTCGGAGCAGATTCGTCACATGCAGCGATTTTTCGGAGTACCCATGACCTCGATTTACGACCAGGACCTGCCCCGCACCGGCGCCAATTTCGCGCCCCTGAGCCCCTTGAACTTCATCGAGCGCACGGCCGAGGTGTACCCCGACCGCCTGGCCATCGTCCATGGCCTGGGCCCCACCGCGCAGCGCCAGACCTGGGCCGAGACCTACGCCCGCTGCCGCCGCCTGGCCAGCGCCCTGCAGCGCGCCGGCATCGGCAAAAACCAGACTGTGGCGGTATTGCTTCCCAACACGCCGCCCATGGTCGAGGCCCATTTCGGCATCCCCATGGCCGGCGCGGTGCTCAACACCTTGAACACCCGGCTCGACCCGGAGGCCATCGCCTTCATGCTGGACCACGGCGAAGCCCGCGCCGTCATCGTCGATCCGGAATTCGCCGCCACCCTGCAAAAGGCCCTGGCCCTGCGCGCGTCCACGGCGCCGCTGCACATCATCGAAACCACCGATGCGCTCTACGGTCCGCCCACCGCGGCATTGGGCGGCACCGATTACGAAGCCTTTCTGGCAGCGGGCGACCCCGAATTCGCCTGGGACATGCCCGGCGACGAGTGGGACGCCATCGCCCTGAACTACACCAGCGGCACCACCGGCAACCCCAAGGGCGTGGTCTACCACCACCGGGGCGCGGCCCTCAACGCCATTTCCAACATCCTCGAATGGGACATGCCCAAGCACGCCGCCTACCTGTGGACCTTGCCCATGTTCCACTGCAACGGCTGGTGCTTCCCCTGGACCGTGGCGGCCCGCGCCGGTGTCAACGTCTGCCTGCGCAAGGTGGACGCGCAGCTCATTTTCGACCTGATGCGCGAGCACGGCGTGACCCACTACTGCGGCGCGCCCATCGTGCACGGGCTGCTGGTCAATGCGCCCGACGCGCTCAAGGTCGGCCTGCCCAGCGGCATCAAAGCCATGGTGGCCGGGGCCGCGCCGCCGGCGTCCATGATCGAGGGCATGGAGCAGATGGGTTTTGACCTGACCCACGTGTACGGCCTGACCGAGGTTTACGGTCCGGCCACCGTCTGTGCCCAGCACGACGCCTGGGATGCGCTGGACATCGGCGAACGCGCCCGCCTCAACGCCCGCCAGGGGGTGCGCTACCACCTGCAGCGCGGTGCCCAGGTGCGCCACCCCGAAACCCTGGAGCCCGTGCCCTGGGACGGCGAAACCATGGGCGAGATCATGTTCCGTGGCAACATCGCCATGAAGGGTTATTTGAAGAACCCCAAGGCCACGCAGGAAGCTTTTGCCGGCGGCTGGTTCCACAGCGGCGACCTGGCGGTGCAGTACCCCGATGGCTACCTCAAGATCAAGGACCGCAGCAAGGACATCATCATCTCGGGTGGCGAAAACATCTCGTCCATCGAGGTGGAGGACGTGCTCTACCGCCACCCGGCGGTGCTGGCCGCCGCCGTGGTGGCCAAACCCGACGCCCGCTGGGGCGAAACCCCCTGTGCCTTCGTGGAACTGAAGGCCGGCGCGCAGACCACGCCCGAGGACATCGTGGCGCACTGCAAGCAGCACCTGGCCGGCTTCAAGGTGCCGCGCGCGGTGGTGTTCGGCGAACTGCCCAAAACCAGCACCGGCAAGATTCAGAAGTTCGAACTGCGCAAACAGGCCGGTTCGGCCAGCGCCATCGACGTCTGAACGGGCGGCCCTCGCGGTGTCAGGAGGGCGGCGGGGCGGTCAGACGGCGACCACCCGGTTCTTGCCAGCCCGTTTGGCCGCGTACATGGCCTGGTCGGCGCGGTTGAGGGCATCGGTGCTGCTCTCTGTGCCCACCATCCGGGTCACCCCGGCGCTGAAGGTGATGAGCAGGCGCTTGTCGCCTTCCAGGAACAGGTGGGTGGTGAGTTCCCGCTGCAGGCGGGTGATCACGGCCACGGCTTCTTCCAGCTCGGTGTCGGGCAGCAGCACCACGAATTCCTCCCCGCCGTAGCGGGCGACCGAGTCGTGCGGCCGCAGCGAGCGCCGCGACACGTCGGCCAGGTGCTTCAGGGCACCGTCGCCGGTCAGGTGGCCGTGTTCGTCGTTGATTTTCTTGAAGTCGTCGATGTCCAGCACCGCCAGGCACACGTCGATGCCCATGCGCTCGGCGCGCGAAAGTTCGCGGTTGGCCACTTCCAGCAGCCCCTTGCGGTTGAGCACGCCGGTCAGCAGGTCGTGGCTGGCCACCTCGCTCATCCGGTCGAGTTCCTGGCGCAGCCGCTCCACCTCGGCCTCGGCCTCGGTCGCCCGCTCGCGCAGCAGGTGCAGTTCTTCGCTGGTACGCCGGGTGTCCAGCGCCATGGCCCGTGCCGACTGGATGGCCTCCTGCAACACCGGGGCCATGTCGCTCAGGCTCTGGGCCTGTTCCAGCCGGTTGGCGCAGTTTTCAAACTGCAGCTGGTACTTGTCGCTGTTGTCGGCGGTCTGGGCCAGTCGCTCCAGGAACACGCCCAGCGTTTCCTTCATGACGCGCTGGGCTTCCTGCGTCTGTTCGCGGGCGAGTGCCTGCTGGTGGATCAGGCCCTTGAGGCGGCGCTGCACATCTTCCAGGCGCCGGGCCGACAGCGGTGGTTGCGTGGCTTCGGCCAGCGCCGCCATTTGCTGCTGCAGCCAGGGGTTGTCGGGGCTGATCGCGTCGATCTGTTCGAACACGGTGTGCAGCAAACCCAGTAGGGTGCGGCGGATCTGCTCCTGTTCCTCGGCCACGAAGGACAGGCGAAAGGCAAAGTCTGCCATCATCTTGCGCAGGGTGGCGGGGTGTTGGCTGTCGAGTCGCAGGTAGTTGACCAGTTCCTCGGCCTGTTCCACCACCTTGGTGTCGTCGTTGCCCACCGCTGGCAGGGCATGGTCGATGATGCGCGCGGTCTGTTCAAGCAGTTCGGGCGGGAAGGCCTTTTCTTCGACCACGGCCACGGCGCTGGCCGTGGGCTCGGGCGTGTGGTGGTTCCTGAAGTGGTTGAGCAGGGCCTTTTCCAGGTCCTCCCAACTGTGCATGGAGACGGCCTTGTTGAACTGGGCCTTGAAACGCAGCTGGCCGGGCGTGCGGTCGGGCAAGCCGTTGCCGATCTGGCGCAGGTTCTCCAGTGGGAAGGGCCGCAGGGGGCGCGTGCCGGCCACCTCGTGGTAGACGGTCTGGAAGTTATCGGGGGTGGGGGGGAGCTTGCGGGCGGTGAGCAACTTCACCGCCTCCCGGGCGATGTCCTGTGGCGTCAAGGCGGCCATGTGAGCGAGATCCCCTGTGAAAGATGGGCCATCTTACACCGGCGTCCCGCTCGGAGCAGGCCGCCCGGCTTCAGCGGGGTGCCAGGCGGATGGCGCCGTCCAGTCGGATCACCTCGCCGTTGAGCATGTCGTTTTCGATGATGTGCTTGGCCAGCTTGGCGTAGTCCTGCGGCGTGCCCAGGCGCGAGGGGAAAGGCACGCTGGCGGCCAGTGCGTCCTGCACCTCCTGCGGCATGCCAAACAGCATGGGCGTGCCGAAGATGCCGGGGGCGATCGTCATGTTGCGCACGCCGTTGCGCGCCAGGTCGCGCGCGACTGGCAGGGTCATGCCGACCACGCCGCCTTTGGACGCGGCGTAGGCGGCCTGGCCGATCTGGCCGTCGTAGGCCGCCACGCTGGCGGTGGAAATCATCACGCCGCGTTCGCCGGTGGCTTCGGGTTCGTTTTTGCACATGGCGTCGGCGGCCAGGCGGATCATGTTGAAGGTGCCGACCAGGTTGACCATGATGGTCTTGGTGTAGACGGCCAGCGAGTGGGCACCGTTCTTGCCCACGGTTTTTTCGGCCGGGGCGATGCCGGCGCAGTTGACCAGGCCCATGAACTTGCCCAGCGAGGTGGCCTTGGCGATGACCGCCTGGCCGTCGGCCTCGTTGCTCACGTCGCATTTCACGAAGGCGCCGCCGATCTCGCGCGCCACGGCTTCGCCTTTGTCGACCTGCATGTCGGCGATGACCACGGTCGCGCCGTTGGCCGCCAGCATGCGGGCGGTGCCTTCACCCAGGCCCGATGCGCCGCCGGTGACCACGAAAACTTTGCCTGCTATCTCCATCTGCTTGCTCCGGTTGGTTGTGTGACGTTTACGTAAACGTCAATTATGGACGAAATCCGCCCGCTTGCCGAGGCCAGCAAAAAGGCCCGCACGGGGCGGGCCTGGGTGTGGCAGAGGTCTGGGCTTACTTGTAGCCGACCCGGTCCAACATCTGCTGCACCTTGGTCATGTTTTTGGCCACCACGCCCAGCGGGATGTTTTCGGCCTTGAAGTTGGCGCCGCCCATGGCCTTGAGCGCGGCGTTGTCCACCTTCACGCCCTTGGCGGCGGGGTACTCGTTGTTGCCGTTGGCAAAGTAGTCCTGGGCGAAGGGGCTGGACAGGTACTCCATGAACTGGATGGCGTGCTCCCGGTTCTTGGCGTGCTTGGCCACGGCGGCCCCGCCGATGTTGACGTGCGTGCCCGTGCTGCCCTGGTTCGGGAACACCACGCGCACCCGCTCCATCACGGCGCGGTCTTCGGGCTTGCCCGACTTCAGCAACCGGGCGGCGTAGTAGGTGTTGGTCAGGGCCACGCCGCACTCACCGGCCGCCACGGCCTTGATCTGGTCGGTGTCGCCGCCTTTGGGCGCGCGCGCCATGTTGGCCACCAGGCCCTTGAGCCAGGCTTCGCCCTGGGCGTCGCCCAGGCGCTCCACGACGGTGGCGAACAGGGACAGGTTGTAGGGGTGGGAACCGGAGCGGGTGCAGAGCAGTCCCTTCAGTTTCGGGTCGGCCAGTTGCTCGTAGGTGGCCACGTCCGCGGCCTTGACGCGCAGCGGGTCGTAGACGATGACGCGGGCCCGGGTGGAGAAACCGGTCCAGGTCACGCCGTCGGCGGTGGGGGTGGCGCGCAGGTGGGCCGGAATGGCCGCGTCGAGCTTGGCCGATTTGATCGGCTGGAACAAGCCCTGGCTGTCGGCGGCCGCCATGCGGGCGGCGTCCACCAGCAGGATCACGTCGGCCGGCGAGGCCGCGCCCTCGGCCCGCAGTCGGGCGACAATGCCGGCGTCGTCCGCGTCCACCCGGTTGATCTTGATGCCGGTGGTCTTGGTGAAGGTGTCGTACATCACCTCGTCGGTCTGGTAGTGCCGGGCCGAGTAGATGTTGAGCACCTTGTCTTGGGCCAGGGCGACGTGGGACAGGCTGGCCAGCGTGACCAGGCCGACCAATTGGGCGATGCGGCGACGGAGAAGCATGAAAGGATCCTGCGGAGGTCTGTTGCGATGATTTATATTAACACAAACGCGAATCATTATTGTTAATTGATGTAAGGAGTGGGGTTTGCAGCAACGACACACGTCATCTGACGCTGGGCCCAGTGCGCCCGCCATCGGGCGCCGCCGCCTGCTGGGCACCTTGGCCGTGGGCATGGCCGGAGGCTTGGGGGGCTGTGTGGTCGTGCCCGTCGGAACGCCGCCCGCGGTGGCGGTGCCGCAGCCCGAACCGCCCCGGCTGCGGCCCCCGCGCATCGGCCTGGCCTTGGGCGGCGGTGCCGCGCGGGGGTTTGCACACATCGGGGTGATCCAGGTGCTGGAACGCCAGGGCATCCGGCCAGACCTGGTGGTGGGCACCTCGGCCGGCAGCCTGGTGGCCGCCCTGTACGCCAGTGGCATGGGTGGCGCCCAGCTGGAGCAGGCCGCGCTGGACATGGAGGAGGCGACCATCGCCGACTGGACGCTGCCGATCTTCAACCGGGGCCTGCTGCGCGGCGAGGCCCTGGCCCGTTACGTCAACCGCCAGGTCAAAGGCAAGGCGCTGCAGGAGATGCGTTTGCCGCTGGGCATTCTGGCGACCGAGCTGCACAGCGGGCGCGGCGTGCTGTTCCAACGCGGTGACACCGGCACCGCGGTGCGCGCCTCCAGTGCCGTGCCCGGCGTGTTCACGCCGGTGGAGATCGGTGGGCGGGCGTTCGTGGATGGCGGCTTGGTGGCGCCGGTGCCGGTGGAGCAGGCCCGACAGATGGGGGCGGAACTGGTGATCGCGGTGGACATTTCCAGCCCACCCGATCAGGAGATGGGCAGCGATGCCTTGCGCGTGCTGCTGCAGACCTTCACCATCATGGGACAGAGCATCAACCGCCAGTTGCTGGCCCAGGCCGATGTGGTGGTGCGCCCGGCCCTGGCGGGCATGGGCAGCGCCGACTTTTCGGGGCGCCAGCGGGCCATGGCCGCGGGGCGCGAGGCCATGGCCGCGGCCTTGCCGCGTTTGCGCGAACAAACCGAAGCCCGGCGCCAGCCGGAGCCGCCCGCCCGCGCCCAGCCCTGAGCGTGGCCAGAAAAAAAGGCCTCGCAGAGCGAGGCCTTGAAAGGGTCCCTGAATCCGATTTCGAAGAGACCCGAGGAGACAACCGGAAAAATCGGGATCAGCGCTTCTTGGCGACCGGCTTGGCGGCCGACAGGGCGTTGTTGGTCATGGCGGTGAAGTTGGTCTCGGCCATTTCGCTGGCCTGCTTGACGGCCTTTTGCACCGATTCCATGGCGTTGGTGGCGGCCGACACGGCGTTCTTCATCACGGCAACGGCGGTTTCGGAGCCGGCCGGGGCGTTCTTGGCCACGTTGTCCACCACGGACATGAATTTCTGCTGGGCTTCGGCGGCCTGGCTTTCGGCGGCTTTGGCGAACTCGGCGCCGGTGCCGGAAGCGATTTCGTACAGCTGGCGGCTGTAAGCGGCGGCTTTTTCGGCCAGAGGTTGCATCAGGGAGGCTTGCAGGGTCAGCAGTTCCTGGGCGTCTTTCACGCTCATGATGGCCTGGGTGCTGGTGGCGGATTCGGTCAGCGCGGCCTTGGTCGCCTGCACGTTCAGTTCGACCAGCTTTTCAATGCCTTCGAAGGCTTTCTGGGTCAGGCCGAACAGGGTTTCGACATTGGCTTTTTGTGCGGCGATCAGTTGTTCTGCGGTCAGCATGTGCGTACTCCGTTGTGGTGATGAAGCATGTTGAGAGCCGCCTGAGCGGGGCAAGTCCAGGACCTGGCCGGTTTGCTGCGCTGCAACATGGTTCAAATTATATGACCTGTTCCGGGAATTGCAAGCTTTTTGTTGCAGTGCAGCAAAAACCTGGGGGCGGGCGTTGCCGCGCAAAGCGTGGCTGGGGCGGCGGCGAGACGCAGGCCGCGTCCATCCCCGGCACAATCGCTGCTGTGCAAGCTTTCTACGCCGACCATTTCGTGCTGCCCTTGCCCGAGGGGCACCGCTTTCCAATGGCCAAATACCGCCTGCTGCGCGACCGCCTGGCCGCCGAGCTGCCCGCCGTGCGTCTGTGCCAGGCCGAGCCCGCCAGCGACGGTGAACTGGCGTTGGCGCACGACCCGGCTTATATCCGGGCGGTGAGCGAGGGCGGTTTGAGTCCGGCCGCGCAACGCGAGATCGGGTTTCCCTGGAGCCCCGGCATGGCCGAGCGGGCCCGGCGCTCGGTCGGCGCCACCGTGCAGGCCTGCCGTGCCGCCTTGCAAGGAGGGGGCGTGGCCGCGAACCTGGCCGGTGGCACGCACCACGCCTACGCCGACAAAGGCAGCGGCTTCTGTGTGTTCAACGACGCCGCCGTGGCCGCCCGTCTGATGCAGGCCGAATGGGGCCGGGCCGGGCGGCGGCCGGCCTTGCGCGTGGCCATCGTCGATCTGGACGTGCACCAGGGCAACGGCAGTGCGCGCATTTTTCAGGGCGATGGCTCGGTGTTCACCCTGTCGGTGCACGGGGCCAGGAACTTCCCGTTCCGCAAGGAGCCGAGCGACTGCGACATCGAACTGCCCGACGGTTGCGGCGACGACGACTACCTCGCGGCGGTGGAGCAGGGGCTGGCCGAGCTGTCGCACCGCTTCGAGCCCGGTCTGGTGATCTACCTGGCCGGGGCCGATCCGCACGAGGGCGACCGCCTGGGTCGCTTGCGCGTGAGCGACGATGGCATGGAGGCCCGCGACCGCCGGGTCTTCGACTGGGCGCAGCAGCGCGGCATACCCGTGGCCATGGCCATGGCCGGCGGTTACGGCCGCGACATCGAGACCACGGTGCGCGTCCAACTCAACACCTACCGGGTGGCGCTGTCGCATTGGCAGCAGTGGCAGCGCCGCGCCGGTGCGCCAGGGGCTGCCGAAGCCGGGGTGCGCTGGCAGAATGGCGCTCCATGAGCCAGCCCCCCCGCCCCCAACCGCTCCCGCGTGCCGCTTACCGGGTGTTCCGCACCATCGGCACGCGCTGGATGGACAACGACGTCTACGGCCACGTCAACAACGTGGTCTACTACAGCTGGTTCGACACCGCGGTCAACGCCTACCTGATCGAGCAGGGCGTGCTCGACATCCACCAGGGTGGGGTCATCGGCCTGGTGATCGAGACCCAGTGCAACTATTTCGACAGCCTGGCCTTTCCCGACACCATCCATGCCGGCCTGCGGGTGGCCCACCTGGGTCGCTCCAGCGTGCGTTACGAAGTCGGCCTGTTCAGCAGCACCGGCGAATTGACGGCCGCCGCCGGTCATTTTGTCCATGTCTATGTGGACCGGCGCACCCGCCGTCCGGTGCCCCTGCCGCCCGATCTGCAGGCCGTGCTGGCCGGTTTGCAGTGAGGCCACACGCGCGCTGCCGCACATTGTCATAATTGACGTTTACGTCAACGTCAATTCAACCAGGAGACCGCCTTGAGCCTTGCCGCCACAGCCATCCCCGAGTCCGCCACCCCCATCGACGCCGCGAGCGTGGACGCCGCCATCACCGGCCGCATGTCGGTGCGGGCCTTCCTGCCCAAACCCGTGCCGCGCGAATTGTTGACCCACCTGCTGGAAGTGGCCAGCCGCGCGCCCTCGGGCACCAACACCCAGCCCTGGAAGGTGTACGTGTTGCAGGGCGCCAGCCGGGACGCGCTGGTGGACAAGGTCTGCGCCGCGCACGACGCCATCCGCGACAACCCGGCCCTGGCCGCCGAGTACCAGGAGGCCTACGACTACTACCCGAAACAGTGGGTCAGCCCCTACATCGACCGCCGCCGCGAAAACGGCTGGAGCCTGTACGGCCTGCTCGGCATCGGCAAAGGCGACAAGGACCAGATGCACGCCCAGCACCAGCGCAATTACAAGTTCTTTGACGCGCCGGTCGGCATCATGGTCACCATCGACAAGATCATGGGTGGTGGCTCGCTGGTGGACACTGGCATGTTCCTGCAGAACCTGATGGTGGCGGCCCGCGCGCACGGGCTCGACACCTGCCCGCAGGCGGCCTGGAACCACTACGCCCGTATCATCCTGCCCCACGTGGGTGCGGGCGAGAACGAAATGTTGGTTTGTGGCCTGGCCCTGGGCTATGCCGACCCGACCGACAAAGTCAACACCTTCCGCACCCCGCGCGAGCCGGCTGCCCATTTCACCACCTGGCTGGAATGAGGTCGGCGTCCTTCACACACCGTTATTGAACAAGGAATCCGCATGATCACCACCCCCTCTGGCCTGCAGTACGAAGACACCGTGACCGGCGCTGGCGCCGTTGCCCAGGCCGGCCAGCGCGTCAGCGTGCACTACACCGGCTGGCTCTACAACAACGGCGAGCAGGGCGGCAAGTTCGACTCCAGCAAAGACCGTGGCCAGCCCTTCGTGTTCCCGCTGGGCGCTGGCCACGTCATCAAAGGCTGGGACGAAGGCGTGCAGGGCATGGCCGTGGGCGGCACCCGCCGCCTGGTCATCCCGGCCGAGCTGGGCTACGGTGCCCGCGGCGCCGGCGGCGTGATCCCGCCCAACGCCACCCTGCTGTTCGAAGTGGAACTGCTGGCCGTTTGAGCCCCTGCGCCCCGCGCGACGACAAAAAATAACTGGAGACAGCCATGACCGCCCAACGCCCCGCCGTGCTGGTGACCCGCCACGTCTTCCCCGAAGTGATCGACAAACTGCGCGAGCACTTCGACGTGGAAACCAACGACGACGACGCGGTCTGGCCGCGCGAGGAGCTGCTGCGCCGCCTGCAGGGCAAGGCGGCGGCCTTCACCACCGGCAGCGAGCGCATCGACGAGGCGCTGCTGCAGGCCTGCCCGGACCTGAAGCTGGTGGCCAACATGTCGGTGGGCTACAACAACTTCGACGTGGACGCCATGACCCGCCACGGCGTGCAGGGCAGCAACGCTCCCGACGTGCTGACCGAGACCACGGCCGATTTCGGCTTTGCCTTGCTCATGGCCACCGCGCGCCGCGTCAGCGAAAGCGAGCATTTCCTGCGCGCCGGGCACTGGCACAAGTGGGCGGTGGAAATGTTCCTGGGCGCCGAGGTACACGGCAGCACCCTGGGCATCCTGGGCATGGGGCGCATCGGCCAGGGCATCGCCCGCCGCGGGGCCCATGGTTTTGGCATGAAGGTGATTTACCACAACCGTTCGCGCCTGGACGCCGCGACCGAGGCCGAGTGCCGCGCCACCTACGTGGCCAAGGACGAGCTGCTGCGCCAAGCCGATCACCTGGTGCTGGTGCTGCCCTACACCCCGCAGAACCACCACGCCATCGGGGCGGCCGAACTGGCGCAGATGAAGCCCACGGCCACCCTGATCAACATCGCCCGGGGCGGTATCGTGGACGACGCGGCACTGGCCCAGGCCTTGCGCGAGCAGCGCATCGCCGCCGCCGGACTGGACGTGTTCGAGGGCGAGCCCACCGTGCACCCCGACCTGCTCACCGTGCCCAACGTGGTGCTCACGCCGCACATCGCCAGCGCCACCCGGGGCACGCGCCTGGGCATGGCCCACCTGGCGGCCGACAACCTCATCGCCTACTTGACCCGCGGCGAGGTGCTGACCCCGGTGAACACGCCGGCGCGCTGAGCGGCCCCGCGATAATCCGGGCATGATGGACATGCCCAATTTCTGGCTGGCGCTGCTGGCCCTGCTACAACTCGGTCTGATCGTGTGGCTGGCCCTGCGCGCAACGCAGCCCGTGGCCGAGCCCGCGCAAGCGGCCGAAGACCGCCAGCGCCTGTTGCTGGCCTTGAATGCCCAGGCAGAGCGCCTGGACCGCCTGGAGCGCGAACTGCGGCGCGAGGTGAGCGAATCGGCCCGTGGCCAGCGCCAGGAGGCGACCCAGACCCTGGCCACCTTCCAGGACGCCTTGCTCAAACAGGGCGCGGAAACCACCCGCACCCAGAACGCCCAGATCGACGCCTTTGCCCAGCAACTGGTGCAACTGCGCGGCACCCTGGGCGACACGCTGACCCAGCAGTTGCAGGCCTTGAGCGAAGCCAACGCCCGCCGCCTGGGCGAGGTGCGCGCCACACTGGAAGCCCAGCTGCAGCAGTTGCAGCACAGCAACGCCTCCAAGCTCGACGAAATGCGCGCCACGGTGGACGAAAAACTGCACCAGACCCTGGAAAAACGCCTGAGCGAGAGCTTCCAGCACGTGGCGCAGCGGCTGGAACAGGTGCACAAGGGCTTGGGCGAGATGCAGACCCTGGCGGCCGGCGTGGGCGACCTCAAGCACCTGCTGACCAACGTCAAGACCCGCGGCATGTTCGGCGAAGCCCAGCTCGCGGCCTTGCTGGAACAGGTGTTCACGCCCGAGCAGTACGCCGCCCAGGTGGCCACCCGGCCGGGCAGCCGCAACGTGGTGGACTTCGCCATCCGCCTGCCCGGCAAGGGCGAGGACGGCGCCCCGGTGTGGCTGCCCATCGACGCCAAATTCCCGAACGAAGACTACGAGCGCCTGCTCGAAGCCCAGCGCGTGGCCGACCCGGCGGCCGCCGAAGCCGCGGCCAAGGCGCTGGAAGCCCGTGTCCGCGCCGAAGCCAAATCCATCGCCGAGAAATACCTGGAGCCGCCGCACACCACCGACTTTGCCCTGCTGTTCCTGCCGACCGAAGGCCTGTACGCCGAGGTCCTGCGCCGCCCGGGTTTGATGGAGGGGCTGCAGCGCGAGCACCGCGTCACCCTGGCCGGTCCCACCACCTTGCTGGCCATGCTCAACGCCTTGCAGATGGGCTTTCGCACCCTGGCGCTGGAAAAGCGTTCCAGCGAGGTGTGGCAGGTGCTGGGTGCGGTCAAGACCGAGTTCGGCAAGTTCGGCGATGTGCTGGCCAAGGTCAAGAACCAGACCCAGACCGTGCTCAATTCGCTGGAGAGCGCCGAGGTGCGCAGCCGCGCCATGGGGCGCGCGCTCAAGCAGGTGGAAGCCTTGCCGGTGGAGTCGTCCGAATCCCTGTGGCCGGCCTTGAGTGCGGACGAAGACGGCTGACGCTGCTCTTACAATCCCCGGCACATGGGGCGGCCGCCGCCCCCGCACAGGAGACTTGCCTTGTCACCCACCACGGTTCAAATCGTGGCCGCCGCCTTGTTCGCGCTGGCCCTCGTTCACACGTTCTCGACCAAGTTTTTCGAACGGCTGGCGCACACGCGCCCGGCACACGCCGGGGTCTGGCACCTGCTGGCCGAGGTGGAGATCGTCTTCGGTTTCTGGGCCATTGTGTTCATGTTGGTCATGGCCTTCATGGTCGGCCAGACGGAGGCGTTGGCTTACCTGGACGCGCGCAACTTCAACGAGCCGTTGTTCGTGTTTGCCATCATGGTCGTGGCCGGCAGCCGGCCCATCCTGCAGGCCGCGTCCGGGGCGGTGCAGGCGGTGGTGCGTGTCACGCCCATGCCGCGCACCATGGCCTTCTACTTCACCGCCCTGGGCATCGTGCCTTTGCTGGGGTCTTTCATCACCGAACCGGCGGCCATGACGCTGGCCGCCTTGCTGATGAAAGACACGGTGTTCGCCCAGGCCTCGCGCCGGCTGCAGTACGCCACCCTGGGTGCCCTGTTCGTGAACGTCTCCATCGGCGGCACGCTCACGCCTTACGCCGCGCCCCCCATCCTGATGGTGGCCAGCAAGTGGGGCCTGGACATGAACTACATGATCACCCACATCGGCTGGAAGGCCGCGGTGGCGGTGTTCATCAACGCCGCTGTGCTGACCTTTATGTTTGCGCGCGAGCTGCGCCAGTTGAAGGCGTCGAATCAGTCGCCCTACAGCGGCATTCCCGCCTGGATGGTGGCGGTGCACCTGCTGTTCCTGCTGGCCATCGTGGTGTTTGCGCACCACCCGGCGGCCTTCGTGGCGGTGTTCCTGCTGTTCATGGGCGTCGCCACGGCCTACCCGGCCTACCAGGACCGCCTGATCCTGCGAGAAGGCCTGCTGGTGGGCTTCTTCCTCGGCGGCCTGGTGGTGCTGGGCGGCATGCAGCAGTGGTGGTTGCAGCCCCTGCTGATGGCCATGAACGAATCCCAGGTCTACTTCGGGGCCACGGCGCTGACGGCCATCACCGACAACGCCGCGCTGACCTACCTGGGCTCGCTGGTGGAGGGGCTGACGCCCGAGTTCAAGTACGCGCTGCTCACCGGTGCCGTCACCGGCGGTGGTCTGACCATCATCGCCAACGCGCCGAACCCGGCCGGGGCCTCCATCCTCAAGTCCACCTTCCACCAGGGGGCCATTTCGCCGCTGAGCCTGTTCCTGGGGGCGTTGGGGCCCACGCTGGTGGCGATCGCCTGCTTCCGCCTCTTCCCCATGTGAGAAACGGCCGGCCTGTGGCAGGCCGGGTGGTTCAGTCGCAGCCGCAGGCGTCGGGCAGGTTGTAGAAGCGCTTGATGCCTTCCCAGGCCTGCTCGGGGGCGTCCACGTACTCGAACAGGTCCAGGTCTTCGGGCGAGATGGCACCTTCTTCGACGAGCACGTCGAAGTTGATCAGGCGTTTCCAGTATTCGCTGCCGAACAGGAAGATCGGCACCGGCTTGGCCTTCTTGCATTGCACCAGGGTCATCACCTCGAACAACTCGTCCAGGGTGCCAAAGCCGCCGGGGAAGGCCACCAGGGCCTTGGCGCGCATCAGGAAGTGCATCTTGCGCAGCGCGAAGTAGTGGAACTTGAAGCACAACTCCGGGCTGATGTAGGGGTTGGGCTCCTGTTCGTGCGGCAGCAGGATGTTGAGGCCGACGTTGAGCACCCCGCGGTCGTGTGCGCCGCGGTTGGCTGCTTCCATGATGCCGGGGCCCCCGCCGGTGGCGATGTAGAGCTGGTCTTCGCGCGGGCAGCTTTTGCTGTAGTCGGCCACCAATTGGGCGAAACGGCGCGACTCGTCGTAGTAGTGCGCGTTGCGCACCATGGCCTGGGCCCGGCGGATGGCGGCCGCGTCACCGCCGAGCTGGGCCTGGGCCAGCAGTTGCTGGGCTTGTGCGGGTTCGCGAAAGCGGGCGCTGCCGAAGACCACGATGGTGTTGTCGATGCCGTGTTCCTGCTGGGCCAGGTCGGGTTTGAGCAGCTCCAGCTGGAAGCGGATGCCGCGGGTTTCGCGGCGCAGCAAAAATTCCGGGTCGGCGAAGGCCAGGCGGTAGGCGTCGGCCTCGAGTTTTTGCTGCCCATCCGACATCAGGTGCATTTCGACGGCGGCGTCGGCCAGGCGGCGGGCGTTGAGCTGGTGGGTCTGGTTGTGGTTCTGGTCCATGGTCGGTCCGTTGAGCGGGCACAAAAAAAGGCTCCGCAGAGCCTTTGGGATTGCAAAACGCGTGCCGCGTTCAGACGCGTTTGCGGTATTCGCCGGTGCGGGTGTCGATTTCGATGCGGTCGCCCTGGCTGACGAACAGCGGCACCGGGATTTCAAAGCCAGTGGCGATCTTGGCGGGCTTGAGCACCTTGCCGGACGTGTCGCCCTTGACGGCGGGTTCGGTCCAGGTGATTTCGCGTTCCACGCTGGTCGGCACTTCCACGGAAATGGCCTTGCCTTCGTAGAACACCACTTCCAGCGCCATGCCGTCTTCCAGGTAGTTCAGGGCATCGCCCATGTTGCCGGCTTCGACTTCGTACTGGTTGTAGTCGGCGTCCATGCAGACGTACATCGGGTCGGCGAAGTAGGAGTAGGTGCACTCCTTCTTGTCCAGGATCACGTTGTCGATCTTGTCGTCGGCGCGGAACACGACTTCGGTGCCCATGTTGCTCAGCAGGGCTTTGAGCTTCATGCGCACGGTGGCAGCGCCGCGACCGCCGCGGGCGTATTCGGTTTTCAGGACGATCATCGGGTCCTTGCCGTGCATGATGACGTTGCCGGCGCGGATTTCTTGAGCGATTTTCATGGTGTTTCCAGACGTTGAGCCGCTCTGGCAGGGGCAGGGCCTCGGCGTGCGGCGGTGGGCGAGTGTCTCGCAAAACCCGACATTTTATCTTTTTTCGGTGACGAAACCGAGGAGCTGGCTGCTCAGGTCGGCCTGTTGCAGCAGGCGCTCGCGCGCCTGGCACACCGCGGCGCGCCAGCGCGCCAGGGTGGCGTGGCCCAGCCGCGGGGCGCTGGCGTGGCCGATGCCGTTCCAGTGGTGGTGCATCTGGCGCAGGTCGGGTGGGGCTTGCAGCCAGTCCAGGAAGGCCTCGAGTTTGGCGTGGTGGGCGTGGTCGTCCTGGGGGTAGATCTGCCAGACGAAGGCCTGGCCGGCCCACAGCGCGCGCACCAGGGAGTCTTCGCCGCGCACGAAGTTGAGGTCGCAGGCCCACAGGGTGTGGTCGAAGGCGCTCTGGGGGCAGTGGGGCAGGGCGGTCCACTGGGCGGTGGCGGGCAGGGCCGAGCGGGCGGCGTCGAAGGCGGCCAGGGCCCGGCCCGGGGCCACGCGCCAGTGGGCGTGCGCCAGGTCGGGGTGGCGCAACAGGCCGGGCAGGGCGGCGGGTTCGTAGCAGAAAAGCGAGACGGTGGGGCCGTCGCCGGAGGGTGGCGTCGGTCCGGTGGGGGGCGGCTGGTGGGTGGATGCGAAATTGTCGCGCCGCTGCATCAGATCGGACTCGCGCAGCAGGCCGCCGGTGGACGGGGTGAAACCGGGGTAAAAAAACCATTTGAGCCGCCCGCTCAGGGGTCCGCTCAGCACCGGCGAGGGCAGGCGGTGGCAGCGTTCCACGTAGGATTCGGCGCTCAGGTATTCCAGATTCAGCCACACCCCCTGCGCGCCTGGGCGGTCGGGCAGCAGGGCCTGCACCCACGCGGGGGCGATCTCGCAGCCAAAGGCTTCGATCAGCACATCGCCCGGGGGCAGGCGGGGGGGCGGTGCGGCGGTCGTGCGTGGCCAGGTGCGCACTTCCACCCCCGCCCAGGCGCCGGCGAGCGCACCAGGGGCCATCCACGCCAGGGGGCTGGGGTCGTCCACCCACAGACGCACGGTCTGGCCGCGGCTGGCCAGGTCGGCGCTGAGGCGCCAGCACACGCCCAGGTCGCCCCAGTTGTCGATCACGTGGCAGAAGATGTCCCAGGTCAGTCGGGGCAGGGGCGGGGTGTGCGTGTCGGGCATGGCGCCCGATTGTGCCTGTGCCCCGGTCCTGCTGCGCGGTCGGCCCGGTGCCACAATCGCACACCACCATGACGACGCAACACCCCGAAGAACTGCTCCTGGCCGTGGCGGCCTTGCCCGGCCTGCCCGGCGTGTACCGCTATTTCGACGCGGCCGGCCTGTTGCTCTACGTGGGCAAGGCGCGCGATCTGAAGAAGCGCGTGTCCAGCTATTTCACCCGCAGCCACGACGGCACGCGCATCGGCCACATGGTGAGCAAGATCGTGCGCATGGAAACCACGGTGGTGCGCTCCGAGGCCGAGGCGCTGCTGCTGGAAAACAACCTCATCAAGACCCAGCAGCCGCGCTTCAACATCCTGTTTCGCGACGACAAGAGTTACCCTTACCTGAAGCTGAGCGCCAGCACCTGGTCGCGCCAGACGCCGGTGGCGCCCGCGCAGGCGGCCGGGACGGCGCTGCCGGAGCATTACCCGCGCATGTCCTACTACCGCGGAGCGGTGGAAAAGCGCCACCAGTACTTCGGGCCCTACCCCAACGCCTGGGCGGTGAAGCAGACCATCCAGCTGCTGCAGAAGGTGTTCCGGCTGCGCACCTGCGAGGACACGGTCTTCAACCACCGCACCCGGCCCTGTCTGCTGTTCCAGATCAAACGCTGCAGCGGCCCTTGCGTGGGCTTCATCGCCCCCGCCGATTACGCCGACGACGTGCGCAGCGCCAGCGCCTTCCTGCGCGGCGAAACCCAGACTGTGCTGAACGAACTGGAGCGGCGCATGCTGGCACACGCCGAGCAGCTGGCCTTCGAGCAGGCGGCCGAGGTGCGCAACCAGATCAGTGCCCTGTCTACCGTGCTGCACCAGCAGGCGATGGAGAACACCTCCGACCAGGACGTGGACATCCTGGCGGTGCGCGTGCAGGGGGGGCGGGCTTGTGTCAACCTGGCCATGGTGCGCGGTGGCCGGCACCTGGGCGACCGCGCGTATTTTCCGGCCCATGTGGAAGACGGTGCCGTGCTGGCCGCGCTGGACGAGTGGGAGGGCGAGGTGCTCACCCCGGCGACCGCGACCGAGGTGGCCGCCGTGCCCGCGACCACGCTGGAGCAGCGCGTGCTCGAAGCCTTCATGGCCCAGCACTACACCGGCGTGGCACCGCCCCCGGTGCTGGTGTTGGGGGCGGCGGTGTCGCCACGGTTGCTGGAACTGCTGACCGAGCAGAGCGGCATCCGGCTGCACCCGGTGTTCAACCCGCGCGAACACCGCCGCGCTTGGCTGGACATGGCCCAGCAGAACGCCGACATCCAGCTCACCCGGCTGCTGGCCGAGGAGGGCTCGCAGCAGGCCCGCACCCGGGCACTGGCCCAGGCGCTGGACCTGCCCGAAGACGGCCTGGAGCAGTTGCGCATCGAGTGTTTCGACATTTCGCACACCTCCGGCGAATCGACGGTGGCGTCCTGCGTGGTGTTCGAGGGCCACAAGATGCAGAGCGCGCAGTACCGGCGTTACAACATCGACGGCATCACCCCGGGCGACGACTACGCCGCCATGCGCCAGGTGCTGCAGCGCCGCTACGGCAAGTTGGCTCAGGCCCTGCGCGATGCCGGCGATGCGCACAAGGTGGGTGCCCAGCGCCTCCCGGACATCGTGCTGATCGACGGTGGCAAGGGCCAGGTGGGCGTGGCGCGCGAGGTGTTCGAAGGCCTGGGGCTGGACCTCGGTCGGCTGGTGGGCGTGGAAAAAGGCGAGGGCCGCAAGGTCGGCCTGGAGGAGCTGGTGTTTGCCGACGGCCGCGAGAAGGTCTACCTGGGCGCCGATTCGGCCGCGCTGATGCTGGTGGCGCAGATCCGCGACGAGGCGCACCGCTTTGCCATCACCGGCATGCGCGCGCAGCGGGCCAAGGCCCGCACCGGCGGCAGCCAACTGGAAGACGTTCCCGGCGTGGGGCCCAAGAAGCGGGCGCGCCTGTTGCAGCGCTTTGGCGGGGTGCGCGGTGTGGCGTCCGCCAGTGTGGACGATCTGGCCACGGTCGAAGGCATTTCGGTCGAGTTGGCCGAGGCCATCTACCGCGCGCTGCACTGAGCAGCCTGGGCGACAGCGGGGCGCGCCGGACACGCCGCAAAGCCCCGCATAATGGCGGCCATGTTCTTCAACCTGCCAACCCTGCTCACGTGGGCGCGCATCGCCGCCATTCCCCTGATCGTGGCCGTGTTCTATTCCGCAGGGTTGTCGGTGGGCATGCAGAACCTGGTCGCGACCGTGCTGTTCGTGCTGTTCGCCGCCACCGACTGGGCCGACGGCTACCTTGCGCGCAAGCTCAACCAGACCTCGTCCTTCGGCGCCTTCCTCGACCCGGTGGCCGACAAGTTCCTGGTGTGTGCCTGTGTGCTGGTGCTGGTGCACCTGGATCGCGCCGACGTGTTCGTGGCCCTCATCATCATCGGCCGCGAGATCGCCATTTCGGCGCTGCGCGAATGGATGGCCATGATCGGAGCCAACAAGAGCGTGGCGGTGCACATGGTCGGCAAGCTCAAGACCACGGTGCAGATGGTTGCCATTCCCTTCCTGCTCTACGACGGCCGGGTGCTGGGGGTCATCGACACCCGGCTCTGGGGCACGGTGCTCATCTGGGTCGCGGCCGTGCTGACGGTCTGGTCCATGGTCTATTACCTGCAGAAAGCCCTGCCCGAAATCCGGGCCAAGGCGCGCTGAGTTTTTCACGGCTTCATGGCGTCCTCTTCCCACGACAACGGCTGGCTGCGGGCCATGCCTGCGGTGTTTGTGCTCATCTGGAGCACGGGGTTCATCGTGGCGCGCTACGGCATGCCCCATGCCCCGCCCATGACTTTCCTGGCCTGGCGCTACGCGCTGTCCATCGCCTGCTTCCTGCCCTGGATCTGGCTGGCCCGGGTGCGCTGGCCGCAGGACAGCCGGCAGTGGCTGCACCTGAGCGTGCTGGGCGTGCTGATGCACGCCGGCTACCTGGGGGGCGTGTGGGCGGCGGTGAAGGCGGGCATGGGCTCGGGGCTGTCGGCCCTGGTGGTGGGCTTGCAGCCGGTGCTGACGGCGGTCTGGCTGTCGGCCACCGGCGGCCAGGTGAGCCGCCGGCAATGGGCCGGCTTGGCCCTGGGTTTCACCGGCCTGGTGCTGGTGGTGTCGCGCAAGTTCGGCGGCGGTGGGCCGGGTGACACGGCCAGCTGGCTCAACCTGGGCTTCGCGGTCATCGCCCTGTTCAGCATCACCGTCGGCACCTTGTACCAAAAGCGTTTCGTGCAACCCTGCGACGTGCGCAGCGCCAACACCGTGCAGTTGCTGGCGGCCCTGGTGGTGACCTTGCCGCTGACCTGGCTGGAAACCGAGGGCATAGCCTGGAACGGCCAACTGGTGGGGGCGCTGGCCTGGTCGGTGCTGGGGCTCACTTTGGGCGGCAGTTCCTTGCTCTACCTCTTGATCCAGCGCGGCGCGGCGGCTTCGGTGTCCAGCCTCATGTACCTGGTGCCGCCCACCACTGCCCTGATCGCCTGGGTGCTGTTCGCCGAGCCCATCACCGCCGCGACCATTGCCGGCACCGCCCTGACCGCCATCGGGGTGAGCCTGGTGGTGCGCCCGGCCAAAACCTGACAACGCCATGAGCACCCACCGCATCGCGGTCATCGCCGGCGACGGCATCGGCCAGGAGGTCATGCCCGAGGGGCTGCGCGTCATGGAGGCGGTGGCCAGCCGTTTCGGCATCGATCTGCGCTTCGACCACTTCGATTTTTCCAGCTGGGCTTACTTCGAAAAGCACGGCCAGATGCTGCCCGACGACTGGAAGGCGCAGATCGGCGGCCACGACGCCATCTACTTCGGCGCGGTGGGCTGGCCCGAGAAGATTCCCGACCACATTTCCTTGTGGGGCTCGCTGCTGCAGTTCCGGCGCGAGTTCGACCAGTACGTCAACCTGCGCCCCGCGCGCTTGATGCCCGGCATCGTGGCGCCCGTGGTGCGCCGTGACGGCTCGCCGCGCTTGCCCGGCGAGATCGACATGATGATCGTGCGCGAGAACACCGAGGGCGAATACTCCAGCATCGGTGGGCGCATGTTCCCGGGCACCGAGCGCGAGATCGTGGTGCAGGAAACCGTGATGTCGCGCGTGGGCGTGGACCGGGTGCTGAAGTTCGCCTTCGAGCTGGCGCAGAGCCGCCCCAAGAAGCACCTGACCAGCGCCACCAAGAGCAACGGCATCGCCATCACCATGCCCTACTGGGACGAGCGCGTGGCTGAAATGGCGCGGGCCTACCCGGACGTGGCGGTGGACAAGTTCCACATCGACATCCTGACCGCGCATTTTGTGCAGCGGCCAGATTGTTTCGACGTGGTGGTGGCCAGCAACCTGTTCGGCGACATCCTGAGCGACCTCGGGCCGGCCTGCACCGGCACCATCGGCATCGCGCCCAGCGCCAACCTGAACCCGACGCGTCAGATGCCCTCGCTGTTCGAGCCGGTGCACGGCTCGGCGCCCGACATCGCGGGCCAGGGCATCGCCAACCCCATCGGCCAGATCTGGTGCGGGGCGATGATGCTCGACTTTCTGGGCCACCGCGCCGCGCACGATGCGGTGCTGGCGGCCATCGAAACCGTGCTCGACCCGGCCCACGGTGGTCCGCGCACGCCCGACATCGGCGGCCGGGCCCGCACCAGCGACCTGGGTCGGGCCGTGGCCGAGGCCCTGTGTGCCGGTTGAGGGTCGGGGCCACTAGAATCCTGGGCTGTCGCGTCACAGCCCATCCAATGGAAAGAGCACAAGAATGAACAAGGCGGAGCTCGTCGAACACATCGCCACCACGGCAGACATATCCAAAGCCTCGGCCGCGCGCGCGCTCGAAGCCACCCTGGACGCCATCGGCGCCACCCTGAAGCAGGGCGGCAGCGTGTCCCTGGTGGGCTTTGGCGCCTTCAGCGTGACCGAGCGTGCCGCGCGCACCGGGCGCAACCCCAAGACCGGCGAGGAGGTGCGCATCGAAGCCGCTAAAATCCCCAAGTTCAAGCCGGGCAAGGCGTTGAAAGACGCTATCATCTAAAGTTCTGGTCTTCGGGGTGCTTAGCTCAGTTGGTAGAGCGGCGCCCTTACAAGGCGTAGGTCGGGGGTTCGAGCCCCTCAGCACCCACCACCCGAAACCACCTCCAGCGAAGGCGAACCCAGGTTCGCCTTTGCCGTTTCAGACAGGGCGCTCATGTTCGATTTTTTCCGCAACAACATCAAGCTGTTCATGGGCTTGTTGATGGTGTTGATCATCCCGTCCTTCGTGCTGTTCGGCATCGAGGGTTACAGCAGCTTCCGCGAAGGCAAAGACGTGGTGGCCACGGTGGGCAAGCAGGACATCACCCGCCAGGAATGGGACGCCGCACACCAGAACGAGGTGGAGCGCATGGCCGCCAGCATGCCGGGCATGGACCGCGCCTTGCTGGACAACGAGGGCACCCGCCGCGCCACGCTGGAGCGCCTGGTGGACCAGCGCGTGCTGACGCTGGCGGCGCAGAAGGGCATGTTCCTCACCTCCGACCAGCGCCTGGCGCGCGAGTTGACGCAGGACCCCAACATCGCCGCCTTGCGCAAGCCCGATGGCACGCTCGACGTGGAGCGTTACCGCGAACTGCTGCGCGGCCAGGGCCTGACCCCCGAGATGTTCGAGGCCAATGTGCGCAGCGATCTGGCCCGGCGCCAGGTGACGCAGGGCGTGCTGGCGTCCAGCTTCGTCACCGAGGCCAGCGCCCGCACCGCCTTGCAGGCCTTTTTCGAGCGCCGCGAAGTCCAAGTGGCCTGGTTCAAGCCCGCCGATTTCCGCGCCAAGGTGCAGGTGTCCGACGCCGACGTGCAGCAGTACTACGACCAGAACACCCAGGCCTTCCGCACGCAGGAGCAGGCCGATGTGGAGTACCTGGTGCTCGACCTCGACGCCGTGGCCCGCAATGTGCGCCTGAACGAAGCCGACCTGCGCGCCTATTACGAACAAAACAACACCCAGTTGGCCCAGCAGGAACAGCGCCGCGCGCGCCACATCCTCCTGACCGTGGCCCCGGGCGCCTCGGCCGAGGACAAAGCCAAGGTGCGGGCCCAGGCCGATGCCCTGCTGGCCGAATTGCGTCAGTCGCCCGACCGTTTCGCCGAACTGGCCAAGACGCGTTCCCAAGACCCGGGTTCCGCCCAGCGCGGTGGCGACCTCGACTTCTTTGCCCGCGGGGCCATGGTCAAACCCTTCGAGGAGGTGGCCTTTGGTCTGGAGAAGGGCAAGATTTCCGATGTGGTCGAGACCGAATTCGGCTTCCACATCATCCAGGTGACCGACGTGCGCCGACCGGCGCCCGAGCCGTTCGAACAGGTGCGAGCCAAGCTGACGGCCGAGCTCTCGCGCCAGCAGGCACAACGCCAGTTCGCCGAAGTGGCCGAAGATTTCAGCAACCTGGTGTACGAACAGGCCGACAGCCTGCAGCCGGCGGCCCAGAAATTGGGCCTGACCGTGCGCAAGGCCAGCGCCTTGTTGCGCACCGGCCCGCAAGACCCCAAGGCCGATGCGGTGCTGGCCAACGCCCGCGTGCTGTCCACCGTGTTCGGCGACGACGCTCTGCGCCAGAAGCGCAACAGCGAGGCGATCGAGGTCGGGGCCAACCAGTTGGTGTCCGTCCGGGTGGTGGAGCACCGCCCGGCCCAGACCCAGCCTTTGGCGAGCGTGGCCGCACAGGTGCGCGAACGCCTGGTGCAGCAGCGCGCCCAGGAAGCCGCCCGTACGGAGGGCCGGGCCCAGCTGGCCGCCTGGCAGGCCGTGCCCGCCAGCGCCACGGCCCTGCGTGCGCCGGTGGTGGTGTCGCGCAACGACACCCAGGGCTTGCCGCCCGCGGTGGTGGCCGCTGCGCTGAGTGTGCCGGCCGGTGCCAGTACCGCCGCCTGGACCGGGGCCGACCTGGCCGCAGAGGGCTTTGCCGTGGTGCGGGTGAACAAGGTGCTGGCACGTGAAGCGATCGACGACGCCCGGGCCCGCCAGGAGCGCGAGCAACTGGCCCAGTTGTGGGCGCAAACCGAGGCACAGGCTTTCCTGAAGGCCTTGCGTGCCCGCTTCCAGGCGAAGATTCTGGAGAAAAAGAAGGAAACGGCGGGCTGATCTTCGAAAACCGCTGCATTTGCGGCTTATAATTTGAGGCTGCGGTGGCTGTAGCTCAGTTGGTAGAGTCCAGGATTGTGATTCCTGTTGTCGTGGGTTCGAGTCCCATCAGCCACCCCAAGTAAATCAAGCACTTAGCCCGGTTCGCCGGGCTTTTTGCTTTCCGGGCCCGTATTTTGATGGGGCATTTGTAGGCCAGCCATTTCAATGCGTGTGCCCTTCGCCTTTGAGGTGGTGGTGCTTTTCTGCACGATCTCTTCCGGTTTGATCGCAGGCACCGGTGTGTGGGTGGTGCCCCGCGTGGCCTGCGCCTGAACCGCGGCTCCACTGGCCGCAAGGCTCGGTGAACGGGGTGTTCACCACCTGCAAAGTGGTGTGGGTGATGTCGAAGCGTTCGTGCAGTTGCACGGTGGCCTCTTGCAGAAAGGCGTCGTCGGCCCGACCGCCCGGCATCACCAGTTGGGCCGTCAGCGCCACTTGCGAGGTGTCCATGCCCCAGATGTGCAGGTCGTGCACCTGGCTGATGCCGGGCAGGGCGGCGAGGTAGTCGTGCACCGCCTGCGGGTCCACGCTGTCGGGCACGCCGTCGAACAGCAGGTGCAGCGATTGGCGGAACAGGCTCCAGGTGCCCCAGAGAATGACCGCCGCGATCAGCAGGCTGACCACCGGGTCGAGCCATCCCCAGCCCATCCACCAGGCGAGCCCGCCCGCCACCACCACACCGGCCGACACCAGGGCGTCGGCGGCCATGTGCAGAAACGCGCCCCGGATGTTGAGGTCGTGCTCGCCTCCGCGCACGAACAGCAGGGCCGTGGCGGTGTTGATGACGATGCCCACGCCGGCCACCAGCATGATCGTCAGGCCCTCCTGGTCTGTGATGGGCGGAGGCGCGAGCAGGCGCTCCGCCGCTTCCCAGGCCAATGCGCCCATGGCCACCAGCAGCAGCAAGGCGTTGGCGAATGCGGCCAGGATGCTGGCTTTTTTCCAGCCGTAGGTGTGGCGGGCGTTGGGCTGGAGTTTGCCAGCCAGTGCACCACCCCAGGCCAGTACCAGTCCGGCCACATCGCTCAGGTTGTGCCCAGCATCGGCCAGCAGAGCCAGGGAGTTGCTCTTCCAGCCGTAAAAAGCCTCGATCGCCACGAAGCCCAGGTTGAGGCAGATGCCGATGGCAAAGGCTTTGTCGAAATCGGCGTGGGCGTGGCTGTGGTGGTGTCCGCTGCTCATTCGGTGTCGCTTTCCGGCCCCTGGAGGGCC
This sequence comes from Macromonas nakdongensis, assembly GCF_002837145.1. Lineage (GTDB taxonomy): Bacteria > Pseudomonadota > Gammaproteobacteria > Burkholderiales > Burkholderiaceae_C > Macromonas_B > Macromonas_B nakdongensis. The sequence continues at coordinate 26,069 of NZ_NWMV01000032.1, forward strand.
TTGCTCGGTGCCCAAAACGGGCCGGTGGTGTCGGGGGTAGGCAATCACCCCGGGCAAACCTGCCAAGGGTGATTCTGAAGCAGCATTACCGAGAATGCGATGAATCTGCACCGTCGGTGCGGGTGCTCTGGACGCTGCGCACGGTGCTGGTCCTCCCAGCCCTTGTGCGCAGCGGCTGTCCCCGCCGAACGTGGTCAAGCTTGTGGACAACTGCTGGGCAAGCACCGCAAGTCGTTGTCCGGAAGGCATTATTTCGGGCTGCTCAAAGAACGGGCAGCCTGTGGCCTCACCCCGGCAGGACGGTGATGTCGCTCGCAGGTCGGGCGATGCAGGGCAGGCAATAGCCATCGCGCTTCTCTTCGAGGCTCAGGCCGGGCCAGGGCACGTCGTAAACCACCGTGCCCTCTGTCAGGCGGGCCAGGCAAGTGCGGCATGTGCCGTTGCGGCAGGAGACCGGCCAATCGACGCCCGCCTGTGCCATGGACGCCCATAGGCTGCGCGCAGCGACCGCCGCAAACGTTTCGCCGGTGTCGGCGATTCGGCCTTGAAATTACTTGGGCGGTGGACGGACGTCTGCGTTCATGGCCTCAGCATACGACGCAATTCTTGCGCCGCCCATAAGGGCCCACTGGAGTCGGGTCCAGTGACCCTGCAACAAGTTCACAACCAACTCCAGAAGGCGGTGCGTCGGACTCAGCAGCGCGAGGAGCGGTTGGAGCCAGAGTGACCGTCCCGCTGATGCGCACCTGCTTGACGTCCATGGGCAACGGGCTCTGGGTGTTTCAGTCAAAAATGACTCGAAATCCCTGGGCCATGGCTGCAGGGTGGCTACATCCAAATGATTCGGGCAAGAAAAAGCCACCGCTTGGGTGGCTTTTGGTTTTAAGTTGTTGTTTGACTTAGAGATTTTTGGCTCCCCGACCTGGGCTCGAACCAGGGACCTACGGATTAACAGGGGTTTAAAACACTTATTTTTCAATAACTTAGGCTCGCCTTCGCTCGCCATCTGGCGTGCACTCCCGCCAACTTTGTCACGCCTTGCACAGTCCAGGCGAAGGCAGCATCAACAAAATGTGATATAAAAGCGACTCAATTACGCGTTTGGTAGCAGTCAAAGTAAGGCGCTATCTGAGTCGGGCGATTCGCTAGACCGCAATGAGGTGTACGTCATCAACGACACGGAAACGGCCCCGGGGCCGTTTCCGTGTCTATTCAAAGGTAATTGACTTTGGCTAAAGGTGCCGCTGAGCTGCTTTCGGAGCATATCGACCCCTCGGATACGAGGATCCAAAAGCTTCCTGACTTCATCCTCGTGTTTGGCGGCCCGCTTGGAAATCCGCGAGACTCTGCTCGCCAGCTTTTCCTAAACTGGATTGACATTCATCGCGCAGACCTTAGCGAGTGGGTAATCAAGCCAGAAGACTATCAGGATTGGAACAATCTCGATGGATATCAGAATCTTATCGATTTTGAGCGTGATGCAATTTGCTTGACACGCGCAGTAGTCCTTTTCTCTGAAAGCCCTGGCTCTCATGCGGAGCTGGGAGCATTTTGCATGGACCCTATGCTTTCCGAGAGACTGTTAGTCGTGATTAGCGAGCAACACTACAATGCAGGCTCGTTCATCGCAAAGGGGCCAATAAAAAAAATAGAATCACTTAACGATGATTCTGTTTGTACAGTTACCGACATCAAATATCCAGGCATCGACAATGAAATGCCAGGCATCATTGACTCGCTCGACAACAAAATCAAGAGTCTACCGAGAACAATGCAACTCGACCTGGAGAGGAAAAGAGATCAATTTTTACTGATTGCCGACTTGATCGAACTATTCGGATCATTAACAATCACTGAAATGCATGAGCTCTGTCGAGTTGCGGGATTCAACACGACAATTCCACACATAAAATCCATGTATGGACAACTTGAGCGATTCGGAATAGTTGCGTCAATAAAAAAATATACGCAGCGATACTATATCCCTACGGCCCGGCGGTTCAGTTTTCTTAACTACAAAGGAAAAACCGCCAATGGAAAGTTTGATCGACTACGATTCAAAACAACCGTCACATTCCCTTGGCTAAGCGCCGACAAGAAAAGATTTGAAGCTTACTGCAACATTCACGGGGAGGCCGCATGAATGTATTAGAGCTACTTCAAAAAAAGCTTCCCCTCAGCCGCAGCGAACTTCTCTTACTGATTGCCACTGCACCCAACAGATATAAGGTGCACACGATTGACAAACGCCACAATCGAGGCAAGCGGGTAATTGCACAACCGACAGCTGAAGTAAAGGCATTACAAAAGCTGCTGCTTGGCATATTAAGAGGCAAGCTGCCAGTGCACAGTTGCGCCAAAGCCTACCAACCCGGAACTAGCATCCGTGATCATGCGCTGCCGCATGCACCAAATCGATACTTACTGAAGCTTGACTTCAAAGATTTTTTCCTCTCAATCAAAGGCGGGGACTTTTCCAGCCACATCAAGAGGCACCTCGATATTCCAGATGTCGAAATCGAGATTTTTACCCACGCATTTTTTTGGACGCCAAAAAAAACAATGGATTTCGTGCTGGCAATTGGCGCCCCCAGCTCACCTTGGATATCAAATACAATTCTATTTGAGTTCGACGAACTACTAACAGATTATTGCGACTCGAAAAATGTTAAGTACACTAGGTATGCGGACGACCTAGCCTTTTCAACGAACACCCCACACGTCCTGAAAGACGTTCATGCTTTTGTTCAGGATATTTGCAAAGAAATTGCATATCCGAGACTAAATATCAACGAAAGCAAAACAGTATTCACATCGAAGAAAAATAGTAGAAGTCTTACGGGCCTCATATTATCGAATGAAGGCTCCGTCTCAATCGGGCGAGCAAAAAAAAGAGAAATTCGAGCAATGGCACACAAGTATCAGATTGGCGCACTCGACTTGGAATCTACGCTCCATTTGCAGGGATTACTTGCTTTTATGCAATCGATTGATCCTGACTTCAACCAATCCATCGCCCGGATGGTTGGAAACGACCGTTACCTAACGCTAACTAAACAACTCCAATGAAAAAGGAGTATGGAAAACTCACCCCGGCGCAATTTGCTGAATTGATTCAGTTTGTCCCTACGCTTCTTAAACTGATTGATGACCTCGGGAAGCACATGGCCTCCGTCTCTGGGTCGCGGTTTGACGACGTAATGACGGGTGATTACGGCGATTACTGTCACATTTACGAGACGCCGTTCATCCACCATCTTTCAGTGGTGATAGTTGCACTGAATCGTCACGGTGATGTGCATGCGATGTCGGGGGCTTCAGACCCACAAGAGGCCGTACTGGAAGTCCTCCGAACCTTAGACCAGGTCGAGGACGATAGGCCGTTGCACGAGGCTTTCGATGAATCGACAGCACTAGCGTTGATTTACGCGTTGGGCCGTACCGTAATCAGCATATCCACCTACGGTCGCAGCATTTCTGGTTTGCTGGACGACGTCCGCGAGCGTAACGACCAGGGAGCGTTGTTCAAGGCCGTCCGCATGGATCGGGCGGTCATCGGTTGCCCTACGGCCATGCGTCTGATTTCTCGTGCGCAACTGCGCGACAACAAGGCCTTCTTCAAGCGCCTGCGCAGTGCCTTGGCAGGTCCTGGCAAGAAGCAGTGGGAGGGCAGAGAGCCGATGCGCTACGCCTTCATCCTGCTCAACGAGATGGGCGTTCAGCTCACTGAGGCTGAGCTGGAAACTTTGATGGTGGACGTGCTCAAGGCCTACCCCAGAAACCCCGGCGCCCGCAAGAACCTCCGCGCCCAATACCAGCAGTTCCGCAAGTACAAAACCATCTGAAATAGCGGTTTTGAGATGGTCGCCCGTTTGGAGCGTCGTGTATTCAATCGGTAACCGTTCCAGGAAGCCAACGTGGCATGCCTGGCGCGGTCAAAGGTTGAATCATGTCCCGCAAACTCTCTCACGCTGGCCGGTTGGCTGGCGTTCCCCTGTCCCCCACACCAACCGATGCGGATTCGCGGCCCGACGCGGCAGCGGCGAGCGGCGAATCCGCTTCGGCACCGGGTGCGACGCTCAGTAACACAGCACCCTATAACTGCAATGGGGGAGAGCAGGGGAGTTCTTTACCCTCGGTTCCTCACGGGTTTCGCTTGCTGCGGCTCGGCATCGACAGCCTGTACCTGTCCTTCTCCGGTGAACTCACCTCCACGGCCCTGGATGCCTTGTCCCGCCTCAAGGCGCTGGCCCAGTCCGAACACCTGGAAGAACAAGCCAAGGCCCAGTACCCGCTGGCCGGTCACGTCTTCATCGTGTACGACAAGGGCGAGCGCAACTTCCCCTTTGTGATCGAGGACGGGGCCTACCGCATCAAGTTCTCACGCTCCACCAAAAAGCTGCCCATGGCCTACGTCAAGGTGTCGGCCCACTACCTGGCCCACAAGAGCGTCCAGACCATCCACGAAGAGCTCCAGGGCATCTTGAGCGAGTTGGGCAGTACGGGCCTGCCCCTGGTCAGCCGGATCGACCTGGCGGCCGATTTTGCTTCCACCCTCTCAATGGAAAGTTGGGGCCGCAACGCCTGGATCACCCGCGCTTGTGACATCGACGCGTATTCCAAAGACCAGCACTTCACCGGCTGGGCCGTGGGCAAAGGTGGGGCGGTGTCGTGCCGCCTGTACGACAAGACCCGAGAAATCCAGTGCAGCGGCAAGACCTGGCTGTTTGACCTGTGGCGTCCGTCCGGGTGGGTCGAGGGTGAAACCGTGTGGCGGCTGGAGTTCCAGCTCAAGCGCGACTTCCTCAAGACCCGAGGCCTGGACCATGTGCCTCAAGTCCTCGCTGCCCTGAGTGGCCTGTGGACCTACGCCACCACCGAGTGGCTGCGCCTGTGTATTCCCAACCCCGACGATGCCACGCGCTCCCGTTGGACCACCCATCCCCTGTGGCTGTGCCTGGCCGGGGTGGACTGGGCCAGCCCCCAGACCTCGCTGGACAAGATCGATCTGCGGCGCATCCCCGGCGAAGACTGGCTCAAGCGGCAACAGTTCGGCTTGCTCACCACCACCATGGCCCTGCACCAGATCGACGACCACCACGAGGCGGCGAATCACCTGTTGAGCGTGACTTACGAGCATTACGACCGCGTGGCCCTGCGCGACGGTCTGACGTTCCAGGAATACCTGCTGGCCCATGCCCGCAAGAAGGCGCGTCTGTTCAGCACCCTGGTCAACGCCCCTGGCCTGGTCGATGAAATGAAAGAACGCCACGAGCAGGACAACCCCTACCGCAAGGCCTCGCGGGGCGAATGAGGGCGAGATGGACGATGAACACCTCCCTTTGCCGCCTGTGCGTTGCCTGTCCAAAGAACAGGCCGCCCTCTACCTGGGCATCGGTGTCACGCTGCTGGCCCAGTTGGACGTGCCCCATGTGCGCTTCGGGCGGCGCTGCGTGTACGACCGCCTTGACTTGGATGCCTGGCTCGAAGACCATAAGGGCGAGCGAAGGCGGGCCGGAAAGGAGGACACATGGCCCGTCCTGAAGGCATCTACCGGCGACCGGATTCCAGTCACTGGTGGATCAACACGACGCTCCCCAACGGCCAAAGAGTACGCCAAAGCACTGGGACTCAAGAACGAAGTGAAGCCGAAGCGCTGCTAGCCAAACTCAAGCTGGACGCGTACCGGGAACACCACTTCGGGGTGAAACCCCAGCGCAGTTGGCAAGAAGCCGTGATTCGGTACCTGGAACTGAAGAGGACACTGAAGAGTTTTGCAGACGTGCAACGGATTTGCCGCCACCTGGACCGCTACCTGGGCGCGCTCACACTGAACCAGATCAATGGGGACGTGATTTGGCGCATCGTCCAGGGCGAGCTCCACAAGGGCAACAAACCCGCGACGGTCAACCGCTACTTGGCAACCATCCGCAACTTGCTGCGCATGGCCCGCGACGAGTGGCAGTGGATCGACACGTTCCCCAAGATTCGGCTGCTGCCCGGTGAAGTGGAAAGGGACCGCTGGTTGACGCGAGAGGAAGCGGAACGCTTGATCCGCTGTTGCCCGCCTCATCTGGCCGCGCTGGTGCGGTTTGCCCTGGCCACAGGGTGTCGCGCTGGCGAGATCACGGGCTTGGAATGGAATCGGGTGGACTTGAACCGCAAGACCGCCTGGTTGAACCAGACCAAGAACGGCACGCCACGGGGAGTACCGTTGAATGAAGATGCGATTGAGGTATTGAGAGAGCAGATCGGCAAACACCTGCGGTTTTGCTTCACGTACTTGGGCCAGCCCTTGCGGGCGGACGTGACCAACACGGCCTGGCACAACGCGTTGAACAAAGCTGGCATCGAGGACTTCCGGTTCCACGACTTGCGCCACACCTGGGCGTCTTGGCATCGACAGGCGGGCACGTCTTGCGATGAACTCAAGGACCTGGGCGGCTGGAAGACGCGGAGCATGGTGGACCGCTATGCCAAGTTTGCCACCGAGAACCTGTTGTCTGCGGCGACCCGGATCGAACGGGGTCGGGTGGGCGGTAACGTGATTGCGATGTCACGTTCCTGTCACGGCTGAAAAGACAAAAGGCCTGCAATTGCTTGCAAGCCTTTGTTTTGATTGGCTCCCCGACCTGGGCTCGAACCAGGGACCTACGGATTAACAGGCAGTAGGCCCAGATTTGATAAGGCTTTTATCATTTCTGGATTTCTGTCCTAAGGCCAAAAAAACTTAGCAAAATCATCGCTTTACAAGTCTTTCGCTCGCAGAGCTGCGTTAGACTGATAACTGAACCGCCCCGGGAATTGA
>NZ_NWMV01000033.1 GCF_002837145.1 Macromonas nakdongensis
GGCGGCCCAGACCGCCCAGGGCCAGGCCCGCGACGCGCAGCAGGCGCTGGAGCAGGCCCAGCTGAAACACCAGGTGGCGCAGTCCGACCACCGCGCCGCGCGCGACACCTTCGGCCACTGGCTGGCCACGCGCAGGGCCACCGAGCGCCCGGAGCAGGACCCGGAGCTGTTGCGCCGCACCGCCGCGCTCGACGGTCTGCGCCAGGCCGAGCGCGAGGCCCTGGGGGCCGTGGAAGCCCAGCAGCAGGCTTTGCTCGACGCGCGCCAGGCCGAACAAGGCGCGCGTGCGCAGCTGCGGCAATTGGAAGACGGCGCCCGCACCGCCTGGCAGGCGGCGCTGCGGGCACAGGAGTTGCGCGTGTTCGGCTACCGCCTGGCGTTAACCCTGCCGCTGCTGGCCGTGGCCGGCTGGCTGTTCGCGCGCCAGCGCCAGAGCACCTGGTGGCCTTTTGTCTGGGGCTTCATTTTTTTCGCGCTGTTCACCTTCTTCGTCGAACTGGTGCCCTACCTGCCGAGTTACGGTGGCTACGTGCGTTACACCGTCGGCATCGTGGTGACGGTGCTGGTGGGGCGCTACGCCATCCTGGCCCTCAACCGCTACCTGGAGCGGCAAAAGGCCGCCGAAACCCTGCCCGATGTCCAGCGCCGTCAGGAGCTGGATTACGACCTGGCCCAGGCCCGCCTGGCCAAGGGCGTGTGCCCGGGGTGTGAGCGGGCGGTGGACCTGAAAAACGAGCAGGTCGATTTCTGCGCCCACTGTGGCCTGTGCCTGTTCCAGCGCTGTGGGGCGTGCCAGACGCGCAAGAGCGCGTTCGCCCGCTTTTGCCAGCGTTGTGGGGCGCCGGCTGCTGCGACCTCGGCGGCCCCGGCGGCGCCGGGCTGAGCCGGCGCCGGGGGCTCACACGCCGCGCGCGCGGTCGTTGCGGAATTGCAGGCGGAAGGCGCCAAACGTGCCCGCGTCCAGCGCGTCGCGCACTTCCTGCATCAGCGCCAGGTAGTAGTGCAGGTTGTGCACCGTGGTCAGCATCGGGCCCAGCATCTCGCCGCAGCGGTCCAGGTGGTGCAGGTAGGCGCGGGAAAAACCGCCGCGTCCGCCCGCGTCCCAGCTCACGCCGCTGGCACCGGCGCAGGCGTAGCAGGTGCAGGTGCTGTCCAGCGGCTGTGGGTCGGCCTTGTGGCGCGCGTTGCGGATTTTCAGGTCGCCGTAACGGGTGAAGATGGTGCCGTTGCGCGCGTTGCGCGTGGGCATCACGCAGTCGAACATGTCCACGCCGCAGGCCACGCCGTCCACCAGGTCTTCCGGTGTGCCCACGCCCATCAGGTAGCGCGGCTTGTGCGCCGGCAAACGGTGCGGGGTGTGCGCCATGATCTGCAGCATCAGGTCCTTGGGCTCGCCCACGCTCACGCCGCCCACGGCGTAGCCGGGGAAGTCCATGGCCACCAGCGCGTCCAGCGATTCCTGGCGCAGGCTTTCGAACATGCCGCCCTGCACGATGCCGAACAGGGCGTTGGGGTTGCCCAGTCGCGCGAATTCGTCTTGCGAGCGCTGGGCCCAGCGCAGGCTCATTTCCATGCTCTTGCGCGCTTCGGCCTCGGTGGTGATGTGGCCCGTGCCTTTTTCACCCTGCCAGTAGGGCGTGCACTCGTCCAGCTGCATCACGATGTCGCTGTTCAGGATGGTCTGGATCTGCATGCTCACTTCGGGCGACATGAACAGCTTGTCGCCGTTCACGGGCGACGCAAAGTGCACGCCTTCCTCGGTGATCTTGCGCATGGCGCCCAGGCTCCAGACCTGGAAACCGCCCGAGTCGGTCAGGATGGGCTTGTGCCATTGCTCGAACTGGTGCAGTCCGCCGAAGCCCTGCATGATGTCCAGCCCCGGGCGCATCCACAGGTGGAAGGTGTTGCCCAGGATGATCTGTGCGCCCATGTCGTGCAGGCTTTGCGGCATCACGCCCTTGACGGTGCCGTAGGTGCCCACCGGCATGAAGATGGGGGTCTGCACCACGCCGTGGTTAAGCGTGAGGGTGCCGCGGCGGGCGTGCGAGCCGGCGTAGCCCTCGCGGGCGGGGTCGGTCTGGAGGAGGTCGAACTTCAGCATGGTCGGGGTTGGGGTCTCACATGCCCAGGGAGCGCAGCAGGGCGTCGGTGTCGCTGTCGCCACCGGGGGTCCCGGTGGCGGGGGCGGCCGGTGCCACAGCGCTGCCGGCGGCTTGCTCCATCAGGGCGTCGGGGTCGGGGGCTTCCTGCGGCTCGAAGTCGACCAGCTTGACGAATTCGGTCCGGTCGATCGCCAGTTCCAGGTAGAAGATGTTGTTGCGGCCGGTGTAGAAGGTCACGCGGCGCGCCTCGGGGTGGTCGAGGTTGGCGTCCACGCTCAGCACCACCTGCTTGTTGATCACCAGCATCTTGGGCTGGTTCTGGGTGATGTGCGTCTGCAACTCGCGCCGCACTTTGCTGGTGAAGTCGCCCAGCACCTGGTTCATCAGTTCGCCCATGACGTTGGCCACCTCGTCCGAGGTGTGGGCGCTGGCCAGGTCTTCCTTGGCCATGCCCATGTTGAGCAGGTAGCTCTGGTACAGCTCCATGGCCGCGGGCGCGGTGAAATTCAGGATCACCAGGCCGGAGAAGCCACCGTCGAACAGCACGAAGCAGCCGATGTCGGGCTTGAGACTGGTTTTCTGGATGCGCTGGACCATGCCGGAGTAGGTGACGCTGCCGTTGGTGGCGGCGTTGAGCACCTTGGTCACGGAGTTGCACAGACTCAGCAGCAGGTCTTCGGTGTCGAACACGGTGTCGGGACGGTCGGCGGCCATGGGGGTTCTCGGAAGGTTGCGGGGTGGGGCTGCGCTCAGGGTGTCCGTTGCAGCAGCATGGCGTCACCATAGCTGAAAAAGCGGTAGCGTTGTGCGATGGCGTGGCGGTACAGCGCCATCACGTGCCCGTACCCCGCGAAAGCGCTGACCAGCATCATCAGCGTGCTCTTGGGCAGGTGGAAGTTGGTGACCAGCACGTCCACCACGCGGAAGGCAAAGCCGGGGGTGATGAAGATGTCGGTGTCGCCGCTGGCCTGACCGCCCTGCCAGTCGGGGCCGGTGCCGCCGCGGGCCCAGCTCTCCAGCGTGCGCACGCTGGTGGTGCCCACCGCCACCACGCGCCCGCCGCGGGCCTTCGTGGCGCGGATGGCCTGTTGCGTGGCTTCGGGCACCTGGTACCACTCGCGGTGCATCACGTGCTCGGCGATGTTCTCGGTCTTGCAGGGCTGGAAGGTGCCCGCGCCCACGTGCAGGGTGACGCTGGCGCGTTGCACGCCGCGCGCCTCCAGTTCGGCCAGCAGCGCTTCGTCGAAGTGCAGGGCGGCGGTGGGCGCGGCCACGGCGCCGGGGTGCTTGGCGAACACCGTCTGGTAGCGGCGCTCGTCCTCGGCGGTGTCGCCGTGTTCGATGTAGGGCGGCAGCGGCACGTGGCCGTGGGCGGCCATCAGGGCGTGCGGCTCGTCGCTGAAGGCAAAGCGGAACAGCGGGCCGTCGTCGTTCGGCCAGCGGCCCAGCAGGGTGGCGGTGAAAGCGGTGGTCGGTGTGCCGCCCGCGTACATGTGCAGGGTGGCGCCCACCGGCGGCTTTTTGCTCACTTTCATGTGCGCCACCACCTCGTGGCCCGGGCCGGGCAGCACGCGTTCCACCAGCAGTTCCACCTTGCCGCCGCTGGCTTTTTCGCCAAACAGCCGGGCCTTGATGACCTGCGTGTCGTTGAACACCAGCAGGTCGCCGGCGCGCAGCAGGCCAGGCAGGTCGCGGAAGATGCGGTCCACCGGCGCGGCGCCGGTGCCATCGAGCAGGCGCGAGGCACTGCGTTCCGCGGCGGGGTGCTGGGCAATGAGTTCGGGGGGCAGCGAAAAGTCGAAATCGCTGAGGGTGTGGGCGCGCGCGGCGCCAGGAGAGGGTGTGCTCATGGGCTTGAGGGCCGGACGGGCCCGTTCCAAGTGGAGGAAGGCGCGATTGTCTCAGAAGGCATAATGTTGCACTGCAACAAACAGGAGTTCGCATGGCCCTCGTCGTGTTCAACCAGAAAGGTGGGGTGGGCAAGTCCACCATCGCGTGCAACCTCGCGGCCATCAGCGCGGCGCAGGGGCTGCGCACCTTGCTCATCGACCTGGACCAGCAGGGCAACTCCACCCACTACCTGCTGGGTGCGCAGGCCGCGGCCGACCAACCCAGCGTGGCCAGCTTTTTCGACCAGACCCTGGGCTTCAGCTTCAACCCCTTGCCGGCCGCCCACTTTGTGCTGGCCACGCCCTACGAGGGGCTGGACGTGATGGCCGCCAGCGAGCGCCTCGACGAATTGCAGACCAAGCTCGAGTCGCGCCACAAAATCTACAAGCTGCGCGAGGCGCTGCAGCAGCTGGCCGACAGCTACGACCGCATCTACATCGACACCCCGCCGGCGCTGAACTTCTACACCCGCTCGGCGCTCATGGGGGCCAGCGGTTGCCTCATCCCCTTCGATTGCGACGATTTCTCGCGCCAGGCGCTCTACACCCTGCTGGCCAACGTGCAGGAAATCCGCGCCGACCACAACCCGGCGCTGGAAATCAAAGGCATCGTGGTCAACCAGTTCCAGCCGCGCGCCAACCTGCCGCAGCGCCTGGTGCAGGAGCTGATCGACGAAGGCCTGCCGGTGCTGCAGCCCTACCTGCCGGCGTCGGTCAAGGTGCGGGAGTCGCACCAGCTCTCGCGGCCCATGGTGCACCTGGACCCGAAGCACAAGTTGACCCAGGCACTGCTCGCTCTGCACGACCGCCTGGGCTGAACCGCGTGCGCAGCCGGCGTCAGGCCAGCACCGCGTGGGCCACGCCGATGTACAGCGGGATGCCGAACAGGATGTTGAGCGGGAAGGTGACGCCCAGCGACAGCCCGAAGTAGAGCGACGGGTTGGCCTCGGGGATGGCGTGGCGCAGCACCGCGGGCACCGCGATGTAGGACGCGCTGGCCGCCAGCACCATCAGCAGGGCGGCGTCGCCCGCGGCAATGCCCGCCGCCCAGGAAAGGCCCAGCGCCAGACCGGCGTGCACCAGCGGACCGACCACGCCGTAGGCCACCAGCCAGGGCGATTGCCCTTTCACCTTGGGCAGGTTGCGCGCGGCCAGCAGGCCCATGTCCAGCAGGAAGAAGGCCAGCATGCCCTTGAACAGGTCGCCGGTGAAGGGTTTCATCGCGGCCTGGCCGGTGTCGCCGGTGACGAAGCCCACCACCATGGCCCCCAGCAACAGCAGCTGCGCGCCGTCGGTGAAGGACTCGTGGAACACCTTCCCCAGCGGCAGGCCTGCGGCACCGCGGCCCGGGGCGGTGAGTGCAGCCACACCGCCGCCCACCGGCACCCCGCCGGCGGCCCGCTGGCGCAGGGTGTTGGCCATCACCACCGCCAGGATGATGGCGGGCGACTCCATCAGCGCCATCGCCGCGGCCATGTGGCCGCCATAGGGCAGGCCCTGGTGGTCCAGCGTCTGCACGGCGGTGATGAAGGTGACCGCGCTGACCGAACCGTAGGTGGCGGCCACCGCCGCCGCGTCCAGGCCCGACAGCCAGCGCCGCAGCACCGCATAGCCCAGCAGTGGCACCAGCGCCGCCAGCGTCACGGCCGCGCCCAGGCTGCGCACCACCTCCAGCGTGAAGCCCGACGCCGCCAGCGCAAACCCGCCCTTGAGGCCCAGCGCCATCAGCAGGTACAGCGACAGGAAGCGAGAGATGGGCGCCGGGATCTCCAGGTTGGATTTGACCAGGCCGGCAAAAGCGCCAAAGAGAAAAAACAGAATTGCGGGGTCGAGCAGGTTGTTCATCGGGTGTTCCTTGGGCCGGGATGCTAAAGTGCCCGATGCATTCTGTAAAATCGATTCAATAAAAGAAAATCATAGATAAAAAACTATGAGTGTCACCTTCCGGCAGCTGCGCACCCTGCTGGCGCTGGCCGAGCACGGCAGCGTCAGCGGCGCGGCGCGGGCCACCCATGTCACCCAGCCCACCGCCTCGATGCAGCTGCGCGAGCTGACCGAGTCGGTCGGCCTGCCGCTGCACGAGGTGATTGGCAAAAAGGTGCACCTCACCGCCGCCGGGGAGGCGTTGGTGCAGACCGCGCGCGGCATGGTCGATGCCTGGGCCTTGTTCGAGCAGCAGGTCGCCGCCATGAAGGGCCTGCACCGCGGCCGGCTGAAGGTGGCGGTGGTCAGCACGGCCAAGTACTTTGTGCCGCGCTGGCTGGGTTCCTTTTGCCAGGCGCACCCGGAGGTGGAGATCGCCCTGGAAATCCTCAACCGCGACGGCGTGGTTCAGCGCCTGCGCCAGAACCGGGACGACCTGTGCATCATGTCCATCCCGCCGCGCGACCTGGAGGTGGACGCGTGCGAGTTTTTGGACAACCCGCTGGTGGTGGTGGCGCCGCTGGGCCACGCGCTGGCGGGTCGCCCCTCCCTGACTCTGGCCGATATCCAGGGCGAGCGTTTCATCCTGCGCGAAAAAGGCTCGGGCACCCGCATGGCGGCGGCGCAGCACTTCGCCGCACAGGGCTGGGTGCCCGAGGTGCGGCTGGAGCTGGGCAGCAACGAGGCCATCAAGCAGGCGGTGGCCGGCGGCCTGGGCATCGCCGTGCTGTCGCGCCACGCGCTGGCGGCCGACCCGGCGCAGGAAGGGCTGGCGCTGCTGCCGGTGCAGGGCTTTCCGATTCACGCGCACTGGTACATCGTGCGCCTGCGCGGCAAGCAGCTGTCGCCGATTGCCCGGGCGTTCGAGCACCACCTGCTGGCGCAGGCGCACAGCCTGTTCGACGGCGCCCCGCCCTGACGGTTGCGGGGGCTGCGGCACAATGCCGCCATGTCTGCGCCCGCCCCGTCCCCGTCCCCCGCGGCCGCCAAAAAGCCCCTGTCCGCGCCGCAAAAAGCCCTGCGCAAGCTGGGCCTGGTGCGGCCGATCGACCTGGCGCTGCACCTGCCGTTGCGCTACGAGGACGAAACCCGCATCACCCGGCTGGCCGACGCCCGCGAGGGCGAGACGGCGCAGATCGAGGGCGTGGTCACCGCCTGCGAACTGTCCCACGGCGGCCGGCGCCAGCTGCTGGTGACGCTCAACGACGGCAGCGGCACCTGCACCCTGCGCTTCTTCACCTTTTACCCCAGCCACCAGAAGGCGCTGGCGGTGGGCGCCCGCGTCCGCGCTCGGGGCGAGCTGCGCGGCGGCTTTCTGGGCTGGACGATGATGCACCCCAGCTTCCACGCCGCCGGCGGTGAGCTGCCCCAGGCGCTGACCCCGGTGTACCCGACCAGCGCCGGGCTGCCCCAGGCCTACCTGCGCCGCGCGGTGCTGGCCGGCCTGAACCGCGCCGACCTGAGCGACACGGTACCGGCGCCGGCCCTGGCCGAATGCCCCGGCCTGACCTGGCATGCCGCCGCGCCGCCCTCGGCCGCCGCGGCCCTGGGGGCCCCGGAACGCCCCTGGAGCCTGCGCGACGCGCTGCGCTTTCCGCACCAGCCGCGGCCCGATGTGCCGCTGGCCGCGCTGGAAGACCGCAGCCACCCGGCCTG
>NZ_NWMV01000034.1 GCF_002837145.1 Macromonas nakdongensis
CGGGGGTCACGGGGCCGGGCGGGGATCGGCCGGGGGGTGGGCGGGGGGGACGCTGCCCGCGCCCGGCTTGGGCCCGCGTGCCGAACCGGCCAGCAGGTCGAAGCGGAACAGGCGGCATTCGATCGGGCCGTTCCACAGCGGCACCCGGCGCGATTCCTTGAAGCGCATCTGGCTGGGCAGTTTCAGGTCGGGGGTGAGCAGCCAGGCCGACCAGCCGGCGTAGTGCTTTTTCCAGTGGGCGGCCAGCTGGGCGAAGAAGTCGGTGTTCTCGCCGCCCTCGGCGAACTGGGCGGTTTCGCGGGCGCGGGTGGCGGCGCGCTGGCCGGCCACGCCGGCGGCGGCGATGCGCTCGCCATAGGGCGGGTTGAGCAGCATCACCCCGGGTTGAGGCGTGGGGGGCATGCGTTGCAAGGCATCGCCGCCGCGCAGTTCCAAGGCCTGCATCACGCCGGCGCGTTCGGCGTTGCGGCGGGCGAAGTCGACCATGCGGAAGGCGACGTCGCTGCCGAAGATGAAGGCGGGCGTGCCGCGCGGCAGGGGCCGTTCGGCGGCCTGCGCTTCCTGTTTGAGCGCCTGCCAGACGTGGGGCTGGTGTGGCAGCAGTTTTTCGAAGGCGAATCGGCGCTGCCGGCCCGGGGCCAGGTTCAGTGCCACCTGGGCGGCTTCGATCAGCACCGTGCCGCTGCCGCAGCAAGGGTCGTACAGCGGCACCGGTTGGCCGGCCTCGTCCCAGCCGGTCCAGCCGGTGGCGGCGATCATGGCCGCGGCCAGGGTTTCCTTCAGCGGGGCGTCGCCCTTGTCCTCGCGCCAGCCGCGTTTGAACAGCGGTTCGCCCGAGGTGTCGATGTAGACCGACACCTCGTCCTGCGTCAGGTGGGCGAACACGCGCACGTCGGGCCGGGCGGTGTCGATGCTGGGGCGTTCACCGCGCTTGTCGCGCAGGCGGTCGCAAATGGCGTCTTTCACGCGCAGCGCGGCGAAGTTCAGGCTTTTCAACGGGCTGTGCTGGGCGGTGATCTCGACCTTGAGGGTCTGGCGTGGCGTGAACCAGATTTCCCAGGCGACGCCGGCGGCGGCGCGGTAGATGTCGTCTTCGCTGCGGTAGGGCTGGCGCGCCAGGCGCACCAGCACGCGCTGTGCCAGGCGGCTGTGCAAATTGAGTTGCAGCGCCTGGCGCCAGCTGCCGGGCAGCTCGACGCCGGCACGGCCCACGCGCAGCTCGCCCGCGGGCACGCCGGTGATGCGTTGCACCTCGTCGGCCAGGTAGGTTTCCACGCCGGCGGCGCAGGGCAGGAACAGGGTCAGGGCGTTCATGGCGGACTTTCGGGTCGGGTGGGGGCGCGGGCGGCGCGCCCGGGGGTCACAGGGCCTTGCGCAGGTTGGCCGGTGCGATGCGCAGCGACTCGCGGTATTTGGCCACGGTGCGGCGCGCGCACTCGATGCCCTGTTCCTTGAGCATGTCGGAGATCTGGTTGTCGCTCAAGGGTTTTTTGCTGTCTTCGCTGCCCACGAACTGCTTGATCAGCGCGCGCACCGCGGTGCTCGACGCGTTGCCGCCGGTTTCGGTGCCCAGGGCCGAGCCGAAGAAGTACTTCAGCTCGAAGGTGCCGTAGGGCGTGGCCATGTACTTGGCGGTGGTCACGCGGCTGATGGTGGATTCGTGCAGCCCGAGTTCGTCGGCAATTTCACGCAGCACCAGCGGGCGCATGGCCAGTTCGCCGTGCAAAAAGAAGCTGCGCTGGCGTTCGACGATGGCGCTGGCCACGCGCAGGATGGTGTCGAAGCGCTGCTGGATGTTCTTGATGAACCAGCGCGCCTCCTGCAGCCGTTGCTGCATGCCCTGGGCGCTGTCGCCCTTGTGGCCGCGCATGGCGTTGGCGTAGACGTCCTGCACCCGCAGGCGCGGCATCACCTCGGGGTTGAGCTGCACCTTGAAGCCGCGGCCCTGGGCCGTGACGATGACGTCGGGCACCACCACGTTGCGTTCCACGTTGGCAAAGCGCCGGCCGGGTTTGGGCTCGAGCTGGGCGATCAGGGCCAGCGCCTGTTTGACGAGTTCGTCGCTGCCGCCGCACAGCGCGGCCAGGCGCTTGACGTCGCGCTTGGCCATCAGTTCCAGCGGCTGCTGGCAGATCGCCAGGGCGGTGCGGGCCTCGGGGCTGTTGCGCAGCTCCAGGATCTGCAGCGTCAGGCATTCGGCGAGGTGGCGCGCGCCCACGCCGGCCGGCTCCATGTGCTGCAGCCAGTGCAGTGCGGTCTGCAGCAGCTGCTGCAGCTCCTCGGCGCGGGCGAGGCGTTCGTCGCCGAACAGGGCCCGGCCGCGGGCCTGTTCCTCCTGGCCCAGAATGGCTTCGGCCAGCTCGGGCAGGGGGTCGGCGAGGTAGCCGTCGTCGTTGAGCGATTCAATCAGGAAGTAGAGCGCGGCGCGCTCGTCGTCGTTCAGGCGCAGCGCCAGGGCCTGTTCGTGCAGGTGGGCGGCCAGGCTGACGTGTTCGCTGGCCAGGTCGGCGGCGCTGGCGGTCTCGTCATCGGGGGCCCCGTGGCGCGGCGGGGCGTCGCCGCCCCATTCGCTGTCGTCGGGGCGCAGGTCCAGGGTGCCGTCGCCGTCCCAGTTCTGGTCGACCGGGGCGCCGTCTTCACTGCCCTCGGCGCTGGCAACGCCGTCGCCGGTGTCGGCCGGGGTGTCGGCGCTGCGCTCGCGCGGGGCGGGGGTGTCACCGGCCCATTCGCTCACCTGGTCGCCCAGGCTCACCGGGGCGTCGGCCTGGGCCAGGCCGAAATCTTCGCGCTCGGCGGCTTCCTGCTCGCGTTCCAGAAAGGGGTTGTCGTCGAGCATCTGCTCGACTTCCTGCGCCATCTCCAGCGTGCTCAGTTGCAGCAGGCGGATGGACTGCTGCAGCTGCGGCGTGAGCGCCAGGTGCTGCGAGACGCGGAGCGACAGGCCTTGCTTCATGCGCCCGGCCTCACATGCGGAAGTGTTCGCCGAGGTAGACCCGGCGCACGTCGGCGTTCTCCACGATCTCGGACGGGGTGCCCTGGGCCAGCACGCGGCCGTCGCTGATGATGCAGGCGTGGTCGCAGATGCCCAGGGTTTCGCGCACGTTGTGGTCGGTGATGAGCACGCCGATGCCGCGCGACTTGAGGAAGCCGATGATGCGCTGGATCTCGATGACGGCGATCGGGTCGATGCCGGCGAAGGGCTCGTCCAGCAGCACGAAGCGCGGGCGTGTGGCCAGGGCGCGGGCGATCTCGACGCGGCGGCGCTCGCCACCGGACAGGGCCGGTGCCGGCGAATGGCGCAGGTGCTGCACGTGCAGGTCTTCCAGCAGGCCGGTCAGGCGCTGTTCGATCTCGGCCTTGGGCAGGGGGCGGCCGGCGGCGTCGTGCTGCAGCTCCAGCACGGCGCGCACGTTCTGCTCCACCGTGAGTTTGCGGAAGATCGAGGCTTCCTGCGGCAGGTAGCCCAGGCCCATGCGGGCGCGGCGGTGGATGGGCAGCTCGTGGATGGGCTGACCGTCCAGGGTGATGGTGCCGGCGTCGGCGCGCACCAGGCCGACGATGGCGTAGAACGAGGTGGTCTTGCCGGCGCCGTTGGGGCCGAGCAGACCGACCACCTCGCCGCTGTGCACGGTCAGCGACACGTCCTTGACCACCGGGCGGCGGCCGTAGCTTTTCTGCAGGCCGCGCACCTGCAGGCAACTGCCCGTTGAACTCGGCTGGGTCACCGGCGCGGCTCCAGTCGCGGGCTGGACTGCAGCGAAGGCGGTGGCGTGCCGGCGCCCGGCGGGGTGGCCGTGCCGGGGTTGGGCGTGAGCATGGCGCGCACCCGGCCGCTGGGGTTGTCGGCGGTGCGGTTGGGGGTGGTGCCGTCGACCGTGAACACCTCGGTGCGGTTGTCGTAGAGGATGGTGCTGCCGCTGGTGCGGTCGTTCAGGGTGGCGCCCCGGTAGCGGCGCAGCTCGGCCTGACCGACGAACTTCACCGTGTCGGCCTGGCTGTCGTAGTCGATGCGCAGGGCTTCGCCTTCGATGAATTCTTCCAGCCCTTCGCGCTTCTGGCGGAAGAAGGCGCGCTGGCCCTCGCGCGCGACTACGGTGCCGAACTGGTGGCCTTGCGGGTCCTGGCGCACGTCCACCTGCTGGCCGCGGATGACGATGGTGCCTTTGGTGATGACCACGTTGCCGGTGAACACGCTGGTCTGGCGCGCGTCGTCGTAGCGCAGCGCGTCGGCCTCGATGTTCATGGGTTGCAGGCGGTCGGCGCGCTCGGCCAGTGCCGGGGTGGACAGCACACCCGCCCAGACAGCGACGAGCAGCGCGGCGCGCAGGGCCCGGGGATGGCGTGGTGGGAAGGAGGTCATGATCGGCACGAAAATTGCATTTGCGTTGTGCCGATTGTAGCCACAGTGCCCGCCCCGGCCCGCAGGGGCGGGGGTGGTGGGGCGGCGGGTTTCAGCCCTTGCGCGCTTCCTGGATCAGGGCGTTGGCCACGGTCAGGGTGCGGGCGGCCTGGCCCGGTACGTAGAAGCGCCCGGCCACGCCGAGCGAAGGCGTGGCCTCCACCTCGTAGGCGTCCTGCAACTGGTTGGCGCGCTTGACTTTGCCGGCCACGCCGAAGGAGTTCAGGGTCTGGGCGAACTGGGCCTTGTCCAGCCCCTGGGCGGCGGCCCAGGCGACGATGGCGTCGGCGTTGTTCAGGCGCACGCGGTCCTGGTGGATGGCCTTGAACACCTTGTCGTGCAGGGCGTCGAGCTGGCCCAGGGCCTCCAGGGCGAAGTAGAGCTTCTGCAGCGGCTCGAACGAGGCGTTGAAGCCCACCGGGGAGCGTTTGACCACCACGTGGGCCGGCACCGTCTTCATCCAGTCTTTGAAGGCCGGTTCGAAGTTGTAGCAGTGGATGCAGGTGTAGGCGAAGAATTCGATCACTTCGACCTTGCCGGCGGGGGCGTCCACCGGCGCGGGCTTGCCCAGGCGGCGGTAGTCGCTGCCTTCGCGCAGGCCAGCGGCCTGGGCCAGGGCGGTGCCGGGCAGCCAGGCGCCCAGGGTGGTGGCGGCGCTCAGGCCCAGCACGGTGCGGGAAAAGTCTCGTCTTTGCATGTGGGGGTCACTCCAGGGGGCAGGGGCCAGACCCGGCGGGCCCGGCCTGAAGGTTGGGGCGGTGGCGGCGGCAAAAGTTCCGGCGGGACACGAAGGGTGAGCACCGGGCCGGGGCTCAGCGCTGCACGCGGACCAGCGCGGTCTCGATGTTCTGAGCCTTGAGGCGCTCCTGCTGGGCCTCGGCATCGGCCTTGTTGCCGAAGGGGCCCAGGCGCACGCGGAACACCGGTCGGCCGGCCTGCTCGCGCTCGCTGACCTGCACATTAAAACCCAGCATGGCCAGGCGGGCGCGTTGCGACTCGGCCTCGTCCTTGCCGCGGAAGGCCCCGACCTGGACGAAGTAGTTGAACGGGTCCGCGGCCGGGGCGGTTTCGACCGCCGCCACCGGGCCGGGGCCGGTGGTGCGTTGCTGGATCAGTTCGCCCAGGGGGTCGGCCTTGGCGGGGGCCTGCGCCGGCGCAGCCGTGGGGGCCGCCGGCGGGGTGGGGCTGGCGGCCGGTTCGGCCGGGGGGGCGCTGGGCGCCGCGGCCGGCGGCATGCCCAGGGGCGCGGGCTTGGGGCTCAGTCCGACGTTCGGGTTCCAGTCCTTGTTGCGTTCGGCCTCGATCGCGTCCTGGCCCGGCTTGCGCTGCACGCCGCGGTCCACCAGCGGCACCGGCACCTTGGTCACGTAGACCGCCACGGCCAGGGCCGCGCCCAGGCCCACCAGCAGGCCGATGATGAATCCGGCGAGCGTGCCGCCCTGTTGCAATTTCATGAGAGGGGTTCCGTTCACATCTTCTGTGGCGCGCTCACACCGAGCACGGCCAGGCCATTGTGCAGCACCTGCGCGGTGGCGGCGACCAGCGCCAGGCGGGCGCGTTTGACGGCCTCGTCGTCCACCAGGATGCGCTCGGCGTCGTAGTAGCTGTGGTAGGCCGCGGCCAGTTCGCGCAGGTAGAAGGTGACGTCGTGCGGGGCGAAGTCGGCCGCGGCGGCGCTCAGCATCTCGGGGTACTTGGCCAGCAGCAGCATCAGGGCCTGGGCCTGCGGGCCTTCGAGTGCGGACAGGTCCACGTCTTGCAGGCTGGCGCGGTCGCCGCCCCAACTGGCCAGCACCGAGCAGATGCGCGCGTGGGCGTACTGCACGTAGAACACCGGGTTGTCGTTGTTCTGCTGGATGGCCAGGTCCACGTCGAAGGTGTATTCGGTGTCGGGCTTGCGCGACAGCAGGAAGAAGCGCACGGCGTCGGCGCTGGTCCACTCGATCAGGTCGCGCAGGGTCACGTAACTGCCCGCGCGCTTGGAAATCTTCACTTCTTCGCCGCCGCGCACCACGCGCACCATGGTGTGCAGCACGTAGTCGGGGTAGCCCTGGGGGATGCCCACGCCGGCGGCCTGCAGGCCGGCGCGCACCCGGGCGATGGTGCCGTGGTGGTCGGTGCCCTGGATGTTGATGACCTTGCTGAAGCCGCGTTCCCACTTGGTGATGTGGTAGGCCACGTCGGGCACGAAGTAGGTGTAGCCGCCGTCGCTCTTGCGCATGACGCGGTCTTTGTCGTCGCCGTAGTCGGTGGACTTGAGCCACAGCGCGCCGTCCTGCTCGTAGGTTTTTCCGGCGTCGATCAGCTTTTGCACCGCATTGGCCACGCGGCCGCTGGTGTACAGGCTGGACTCCAGGTAGTACTGGTCAAACTTCACCTGGAAGGCTTGCAGGTCCAGGTCCTGCTCGTGGCGCAGGTAGGCCACGGCGAACTGGCGGATGCCGTCGAGGTCATTCACGTCGCCGCTGGCGGTAAATTCCCGGTCGTCGGCCTTCACCGTTTGCTGGGCCAGGAAGTCGTTGGCAATGTCCTGGATGTAGTCGCCGTTGTAGGCAGCCTCGGGCCACTCGGCGTCACCGGGTTTGAAGCCTTTGGCGCGCAGCTGGGTGGAGTTGGCCAGGGTTTCGATCTGCACGCCCGCGTCGTTGTAATAGAACTCGCGGTGAACATTCCAGCCCTGGGTCTCGAACAGGTTGCAGATGGCGTCGCCCAGCGCGGCCTGGCGGCCGTGGCCCACGTGCAGCGGACCGGTGGGGTTGGCGGACACGAATTCGACCAGCACGCGCTCGCCGTTATCGGGTTGTTGGCCGAAAGCGGTGCCGGCGGCCAGCACCTCGCGCACCACCTGCTGCTTGGCGGCGGGCTTGAGCTTGATGTTCAGGAAGCCGGGGCCGGCGATGTCGAGCGCGTCCACCCAGCGCTGGAAGGCGGGGGTGGCTTGCAGGGCATCGACCAGTTGTTGGGCCAACTGGCGCGGGTTGGCCTTGAGCGGCTTGGCCAGCTGCATGGCGGCGGTGCAGGCGAAATCGCCGTGCGCGGCCTGCTTGGGGTTTTCGAACGCGGCCTTGCTGCCGGCGCCGGGAGAGAGGGTTTCCAGCTCGGCGGCCAAGGCGGCGAGCAGTTCGTGTTTGACGGAGAGCATGGGGTGGGATTTTAGGCGCCGGCGCTCGGCGGCGTGGCCGGGGGGGCGTGGACGTCCAGCTGCCGCAGCGCGGTGTCGAAGTCGTAGTTGTGCAGCGCTTGTTCGAAGGCCTCCACCCGGCCGCCCAGGCGTGGGGCCAGGGTGGCACGCGCTTGCTGCCACAGGTCGAGGGCGTGGCTGTCGCCGTCGCGCAGCAGGTGGTCCAGGTAGCGGACGGTGTCTTCGGTCCGCTCGGCGTTGGGTGCCTGGGGGTTGGGCGGTTCGGTGGGCGCGGCCGGACGGGCCAGGGACAGGCGCAGTGTCAGCGCGAAGGTGCTGCCGGCGCCTGGGGTGCTGTCCCAGTCGATCTGGCCATTCATCAGGCGGGCCAGGCGCTGGCTCAGGGCCAGGCCCAGGCCCAGGCCGCCGTGGGCCCGGGTCAGGGAGTTGTCGCCCTGGTGGAAGCGCTCGAACAGTTGCTGGCGCAGTTCGGGGGCCACGCCCATGCCGTGGTCCTGTACCTCGATGCGCAGGACCGCGCTCTGGGGGTGCAGGGCCTGCAACCGTGTGCGCACCGACACCTCGCCTTGTGCGGAGAACTTGACCGCGTTGTCCAGCAGCGCGCCGATCACCTGGCCCAGCCGCACCGGGTCGCCCCGCAGGCGCACGGGCAGGTCTGGGTCGAGGTGCAATTGCAGCGCCAGGCCCTTGGCCTGGGCGGCGGGCCGGGCCTGGTCCAGGGTGTGGCGCAGGCACTGGGACAGGTCGAAGTCGATGTCGGCCAGGGCGATTTGCTCGCCCTCGGCCCGGGCCAGGTCGAGCACGTGCTTGACCAGCTCCAGCAGGTGCTGGCCCGACGCCTGCATGCCGCGCAGGAATTCCCGGCCTTCTGCGTCGGGGATGTGGTCTTCCAGCAGGCTGGCAAAGCCCAGAATGTGGTTGAGCGGGGTGCGCAATTCGTGGCTCATGTTGGCCAGGAAGGCGCTTTTGGCGCGGTTGGCGCTTTCGGCCGCGTCGCGCGCCGCGGCGAGTTCGCGGGTGCGTGCCTGCACCAGTTCGTCCAGGTGGTCGCGGTGGCGTTGCAGCTCGGTGTGGGCGGCCTGCAGTTGCAGTTGCAGACGGACGCGGGCCCGCACCACGTCGTGGTTGAAGGGTTTGTGGATGAAGTCCACCGCGCCAGCGGCGAAGGCGCGCGATTCGCTCCCAGGGTCGGTCTGCGCGGTGATGAAGAGCACCGGCAGCGCGCGCGTGGCCGGGTCGGCCCGCAGCGCGGCGAGCACTTGGTGGCCGTCCATGTCGGGCATCATCACGTCGAGCAGGAGCAGGTCGGGCAGGGGGCCCTGGTGCAGCAGGTGCAGCGCCTCGGGGCCGGAGGTGGCGAAGCGCAGTTCGCAGTCGCGCTCCAGCAGGTCGATGAGCACCTGGATGTTGGCCACGGTGTCGTCCACGATGAACACGCTGGGACGCGGGGCGGCGGTGAGGGGCGTGGCGGGGTTCATGCGGCGTCGGGCCTCAGGGGCTGCAGGTACTGGCGGGCGGTTTTGAAGTCGAAGCGGGCGATGGCCCGGTCCACGAGGGCATAAGGGGCTTGCAGGGCGGTGCCCTGGAGGGCGGCGGTCAGCTGGCGGTTCAAGGCAAAGGCGCGGCTGTTGCCGCTGGCCAGCCACTCGTCCAATTGCTGCAACTCGGTTGTCAGGGTCTCGACCGGTGGAGTGGGGCGGTCGACCTCGGGGCGGGGCACAGGGGTGTCGGTGGCCAGCGGGGCCAGGCGGTCGAGGGTCTGCTGCAGCAGGGCGATGAAACCGGGGGCCGGTTCGGTGCGTTGTTCGGTCAGCGCCTGTTCCAGGGCCTCGGCCGCCCGGTGCAGGGGGGTGGCCCCGATCAGCGGCGCCAGGCCTTTGACGGTGTGGGCGATGCGGTGTGCCTCGGGCCAGGCGTGCTGGGCCAGGGCCTGGGTCAGTTGGGCGGGGGCGTGCAGGGTGTCGCGGTGGAAGCTGCGCAGCACGCGCCGCAGGGCGTCCCAGTCGTGGTCCAGGCCTTGCACGGCGCTGTCCAGGTCCAGCCCTGGCACGGTGAAGGGGCGGTGGGCCGGGTCGTCCGTCGGGGACAGGGTGTCGGGCCCCGACGGCGGCAAGGTGTGTGGGGGAATCCAGCGCAGCAGGCACTCGGCCAGGGCGCGCGGGACGATGGGCTTGGCCAGGTGGTCGTCCATGCCGGCGGCGTGGCTGTCGGCCACGTCGCGCGGCAGGGCCGCGGCCGACAGGGCGATGATGGGCAGCTGGCGGCCGTGGGGCAGGGCGCGCACCGCCCGGGCCGCGGCGAAGCCGTCCATGTCGTTCATGTGCAGGTCCATCAGCACGGCGTCGAAGGCGCCACGGGCGACCGCGTCCACCGCGGCCCGGCCGCTGTCCGCGGTTTGCACGTGCAGCCCCATTTTTTCCAGGAATTCCTGGGCCACCAGCAGGTTGGTGGCGTTGTCGTCCACCAGCAGCACCAGGGCGCCGTGGATGGGGCGGGTCAGCCGGGCCAATTCCGCCAGGCCCTGGCCGCGGCGTGGGCGGGGGGCGTGTGCCGTGGCCGAGGCGGTGCCGCGCCGCAGCGCCACAGTGAACCAGAAGGTGCTGCCTTGGCCGGGGCTGCTGTGCACACCGATCTGGCCCCCCATCAGGCCGACCAGCCGTTTGCAGATGCTCAGGCCCAGGCCGGTGCCGCCGTAGCGGCGGGTGGTGGAGGCGTCGGCCTGGATGAAGGCGTCGAACACGCGCTCGGCCTGCTCGGCGGTCATGCCGATGCCGCTGTCCTGCACCGACACCCGCAGCTGCACGGGGTCGGCGTGGGGGTCGAGGCAGGTGACCGCCACGTCCACCCCGCCGCGTTCGGTGAACTTGACCGCGTTGCCCACCAGGTTGGTCAGCACCTGGCCCAGGCGCAGCGGGTCGCCTTCGAGCTGGCGCGGCACCTCGGTGGGCAGGTGCAGGCGCAGACGCAGGCCTTTTTCGCTGGCGCGGGCCTGGAACAGGTCCAGGCTCTGGGTCAGCACCTCGTCCAGCGCCAGCGGGACCGATTCGACCCGCAACTGCCCCGCTTCGATCTTGGCGTAGTCCAGCACGTCGTTGAGGATGCCCAGCAGCGCCGCGGCCGCCTGGTGGGCCTTGCCCAGGTGGTCGCGCTGTTTGGCGTTCAGTTCGGTGTCCAGCAACAGCTGTGTCAGGCCCAGCACCGCGTTCATGGGGGTGCGGATTTCGTGGCTCATGTTGGCCAGGAACTCGCTTTTGGCGGCGTTGGCGGCGGCCAGCTCGGTGGTGCGCAACTCCACCATCTGCTGGGCGGCGCGTTGCTGGGCTTCCTGGGTGTCGATGGTGTCGAGCAGGTCGTTGAAGGCTTGGCCCAGCCGGCCCAGTTCGTCGGGCAGCGGGGACGGCGCCACCCGCGCAGCCCGCTCGCCGTGGTGCACGCGGTTCATGGTGTCTTCCACCTTGTGCAGCCGGTTGGCGATCTCGCGGCCGGTGCGCAGGAACAGCACCGAAATGGCCAGCATCGTCAGGGCCAGCAGGCCGGAAACGGTGCCGAGCAGCACCAGGGCCATGTGCTGGTAGGGTGCATCGGGGAAGCCGGCGCTGACCATGCCGATGCGCCGTCCGTCGCCGTCGGCCAGCGGAACGTAGCCGATGCGGTAGGGGTGCCCGTCCACGGTCTGCACGCCCAGCCAGGGACGGCCTTGCTGCAGCACTTCGGCGACCACCTCGGGGGCCGCCAGCAGGTGCCGGTGTTCCGGGTGCAGGGGGTGGCTGCTGGCCACGCCCTGCTCGCCCAGGAACAGGGTGTGCAGGCCTTCGCTGCCGTCGGGCAGGGTGCCCACCGGGAAAATGATCTCGCGCATGTGCTCGATGAGCGAAAGGTTGTGGTTGAGCAGCACGCCCCCGACCAGCAGCGTGTCGGGCATGCCCACGGTCAGGGGGAAGTGCGCGGCCGCGCCGATGAGCAGCCCCGCGGGGTGGGCCCCGGCCGCCGAGGCGGGGTGCTGGCGCAGCACGTCCTGGAAGGCGCTGGCGAAGGCCCCGATCTCGTCCAGACCGACGCGTTCGTAGGCGGCGTTGGCCACGCCCAGCCGGGCCTGCCGGACCACGTAGGTGTCGGGCAGGCGGGCACCGGCCGCCACGGGCTGGCTGGAGGCGATGACCCGGCCGTCGGCGGTGGCGGCCACCAGAAAGTCCAGGCCGCTGCCTTCGGCCGCGGTCTGCAGCAAGGGGTCGATCTCGTGCCGCGGGGCGCCTTGTCTGAGGGCGTCGATCAGGCGTTGTGAGCGCACCAGTTGCGTCAGCCGCACCCGGGCTTCGCTCTTGGTCTGCTCCAGGTGGTTGAGGCTGCCAGCCAGGTGGCTGCGCAAGGTGCCGGTGAGCAGGGCGTCGGTGCGTTCCCCGCCCACCAGCACCAGCACGGCGATGACCACCGGAAACGCCACCAGCAGGGGCATCAGGCCCAGGGCCAGCAGGCGAAAACGCAGGGAGTGGGTCCAGCTGTGGCGCCAGCGGGCCAGCCAGACCGCCCCCGGGCGCCGCACCGCGGCACCCACACGCGAACGGGGCGGTGGCACATTCATCAAACAGATTTTGACATTTTTGGCGGCCATATGCGCGGCTTTGATTGATAAAGACGTTAATTGCAACGAAACCTCCGGACCTTGTGCGAAAATGCCCGCATGCGCCCCTTGCCCATCCTCTCCGCTGTGTTGCTGGCCGGGGCCCTGGGCGCCTGTGGGCCCCAGCCGCCGGTGCAGATCGGTTTCATCGGTGGCCTGACCGACCGCAACGCCGACAACGGGCAGGCGGGGCTCAACGGCGTCATCCTGGCGGTGGAGCAGTTCAACCGCAATGGCGGGCTGGACGGCCGGCGGGTCGAGCTGGTGGCCAAGGACGACGCCCAGCGCCCGGACGTGGCGATCGAGTCGGCCCAGGCCCTGGTGGCCGCCAAGGTGGCCGCGGTGATCGGCCCCTTCACCAGCAGCATGGCGAAGGTGATCGTGCCCATCACCGGACAGGCCGGCATTTTCCAGGTCAGCCCCACCATCACTTCGATGGACTTCTACGGCAAGGCCGACAACCTGTTCCGCATCAACCGCACCACGCGCGACAACGCCCGCGATTACGCCCGGGTGCTGCAGCGGCTGGGCCAGCGGCGCGTGGCGGTGGCCTACGACACGCGCAACCGCAATTTCACCGAGTCCTGGCTGGGCGAGTTCCGCGCTGCGGTGAACGCCGCCGGCGGGGCCTTGGCGGTCGAGGTGCCGTACGAGTCCGGTGAGCAAACCGATTTCGCCGACGTGGTGCGGCGCATGCAGGCGGCCCAGCCCGATGGTTTGCTGTTCGTCGCGGGCGCGCTCGACGTGGCCCGGCTGGCGCAGCAGGCGCGCAAGCTGGGGCCGACCCTGCCGATTGCCGCGGCCGAATGGGCCGCGACCGAGCAGCTCATCGAACTCGGCGGCGATGTGGTGCAGGGCCTGGTGATCGTGCAGAACTACGACCGCGACGACGGCAGCGCGCGCTTCAAGGACTTCAGCGACGCCTACTACAAGCGCTTCCAGCGCCAGCCGGGGTACAGCTCGGTGTCGGCCTACGACGCGGCCACCGTGGTGCTGACCGCCCTCAAACAGCAGCGCGAAGGCGAAACGCTGCAGCAGGCGGCCTTGCGCAGTGGCCCCTACGAGGGCTTGCAGCAGCGCATCGCCTTCGACGCCAACGGCGACACCCCGCGCAAGGTCTTCTTCACCGAAATCCGCGACGGGCGTTACGTCAAGCTCGACGTGCAGTGAGCGCCGGGCCGCTCAGCGGTCGGCCGTTGGGGCGGGGTCCGGCATCGGCGCCAGATGGCCCTGCGCCGCCGCTTTGACGGCCGCCGTCAGCCGCTGCGCCGACAGCGGTTCGCGCGCCCAGTGCTGCCAGTACAGCGCCACGTCCACCGCCGCGCCGGGCAGCACCTCCACCAGCGCCGGCCGGCCGGGGCGCCGCATCAGCTGCTGTTCGGGCACCATGCCCCAGCCCAGGCCGAGTTCGATGGCCGCCTCGAATGCGTCGATGGCGGGCGCGAAGTGCCGCGGGTAATGCGCCTGCTGCAGGCCGAAGTGCTGCGCCAGGAAGGCGTCCTGCAGGGCGTCCTTGCGGTTGAAGATGACCGCCGGCAATTCCAGCAGCCGGTGCGGCGACACGCGCCCGCTGGCGCTGCGGCAGCGTTGCGCCACCGCCTCGGTGGCGACGCAGCGGTAGCGCATCACCCCCAGCGGCTCGGCGACGCAGCCGCGCATCGCCGTGGCCAGGGTGGTCACGCAACCGGTGACGGCGCCGCTCTTGAGCGCATCGTGGGTGTGGTCCTGGTCGTCGATGGTGATGTCGAGCAGCAGGCGGTGCCGCGCCAGCAGCGGCGCCACGCCGGGCAGGAACCAGCTCGCCACCGAGTCGGCGTTGATGGCCACGGCCAGGCTTTGCCAGTGCCCGTCGGCTCCGCCCGCCAGGCCCTGGAGCAGGTCGGCTTCCATCGACTGCACCTGCTTGGCGTGGGCCAGCAGCGCCTGGCCGGCCGGCGTGGCGCGCACGGCCTTGCCGCGCACCAGCAGGCGCTGGCCCAGCGCGGTTTCCAGCGATTTGATGCGCAGGGACACGGCCGCCAGCGTCAGGGACAGGGCCCGGGCGGCCGGCCCGAAGCCGCCGTGTTCGACCACGGCGGCCAGGGCTTCGAGCTGTCGGGGGTCGAGCATGGTTTAAATAAAAATTGAGCAACGGGATATTTTATGAACAAGGTTTAATTTTTGGGGCGGTGTGGGCACACTGGCGCCATCGAACACGACCGTTTCCGGAGAACCCTGTGACCCTCGCTGCCCCCACCTTCACCGCTGGCATGGTGCTGAGCCTGTCGCTCATCATGGCCATCGGCCCGCAGAACGCCCACGTGTTGCGCATGGGCCTGCAGCGCCAGCACCTGGTGCTGACGGTGGCGGTGTGCGCGCTGGCCGACATTTTTCTGATCGGTCTGGGCGTGCTGGGCCTGGCCCAGTTGGGCGGCCTGCCGGACAAGCTGCAGGGCGCGCTGGTGGGGGCGGGCGTGCTGTTTTTGGGGGTGTACGGCTGGCAGGCGTTTCAGCGTTTCCGCCAGTCGGCGCCGGTGCTGTCCGTGGCGGTCGAAGGCGCCAGTGCCGCTGCGCACACCGCGGGCGCTACGGCCGCGCTGGGCGCCGTGAGCCGCCGCCAGGCCGTGCTGTCGGCCCTGGCGTTTTCCTGGCTCAACCCCCACGCCTGGCTGGACACGGCCGTGCTCATCGGCACCGCCTCGCTGGCCTACGGGCAAGGCAGCACGGTGTTCGGTCTGGGCGCGGCCGCCGGCTCCCTGGTCTGGTTCTCGCTGCTGGGCGTGGCCGCGTTCTGGCTGGGGCGGCGCCTGAACTCGCTCCACGTCTGGCGCGCGCTGGACGGCCTGGTCGCCCTGATGATGTGGGGCACGGCGGTGGCGCTGCTGGCCAGCCTGTTCTGAGGAGGCACACGCATGAGCCCCGCGAGTCCCCTGCGTCCGGCCGACGCACCCGTCACCCTGTTCGGCCCCGACTTTCCCTTCGCCTACGACGATTGGCTGGCCTCGCCCGCCGGCCTGGGCCAGCTGCCTGCCCACCGCCTGGGCACCGAGGTGGCCATCGTCGGTGGCGGCATGGCGGGCATGGTGGCCGCCTTCGAGCTGATGAAGCTCGGCCTCAAGCCCGTGGTGTACGAGGCCTCGCGCCTGGGCGGGCGCCTGCGCTCGCAAGCCTTCGAGGGCGGGCGCGGCGTGGTGGCCGAACTCGGCGGCATGCGCTTCCCGCGCTCGTCCACCGCTTTCTTCCATTACGTCCACCAGCTGGGGTTGCAGACGCGGCCCTTCCCCAACCCGCTCACCCCGGCGGCGGGCAGCACCGTCATCGACCTGGAAGGCCAGACCCACTACGCCCGCACCCTGGACGACCTGCCCCCGCTGTTCCGAGAAGTGGCCGAAGCCTGGGCTGAAGCCCTGGAAACCGGTGCAGGCTTTGGTGATTTGCAACAGGCCTTGCGCCAGCGCGACGTGCCGCGTCTCAAGGCCCTGTGGGACCGCCTGGTGCCCCTGTGGGACGACCGCACCTTCTACGACTTCGTGGCCCAGTCGCCCGCGTTCGCGCGCCTGTCCTTCCGCCACCGCGAGGTGTTTGGCCAGGTGGGCTTTGGCACCGGCGGTTGGGACTCGGACTTTCCCAACACCATGCTGGAGATCCTGCGCGTGGTGCTGACCGGCTGCGACGAGGACCAGCACCTCATCGTGGGCGGCGCGCAGCAGGTGCCGCTTGGCTTGTGGCACCAGGCGCCCGCGCAGTTGCACCACTGGCCTGTGGGCACCACCTTGTCGGCCCTGCACCAGGGCGCACCCCGCCCCGGCGTCCGTGCCATTGCCCGTGCCGCCGACGGGCGCCTGGCCCTCACCGACGCCTGGGGCAGCACGCGGCATTACGAAGCCGTGCTCGTCACCTGCCAGAGCTGGCTGCTCACCACGCAGATCGACTGCGACGAGGCCCTGTTCTCGCAGAAGATGTGGATGGCCCTGGACCGCACTCGATACATGCAGTCGTCCAAGACCTTCGTGATGGTGGACCGCCCCTTCTGGAAAGACGTGGACCCCGCCACCGGCCGCGACTGCATGAGTATGACGCTGACCGACCGGCTCACGCGCGGCACCTACTTGTTCGACCACGGCCCCGACCAGCCCGGCGTCATCTGCCTGAGCTACGCGTGGATGAGCGACGCGCTCAAGATGCTGCCGCAATCGCCCGAAAAGCGGGTGCAGCTCGCCCTGGCCGCGCTCAAGAAGATCTACCCCGACGTGGACATCGCCCGCCACATCATCGGCGACCCCATCACCGTGTCGTGGGAGGCCGACCCCCATTTCCTCGGCGCCTTCAAGGGCGCACTGCCGGGGCACTACCGCTACAACCACCGCATGCACGGCCACTTCATGCAAGACGGCCTGCCCGCCGCCGAGCGCGGCATCTTCCTGGCCGGGGACGACATTTCCTTCACCCCTGCCTGGGTGGAAGGCGCGGTGCAGACCTCGCTCAACGCCGTGTGGGGCATCGTGCGCCACCTGGGCGGCGGCAGCGCGCCGGACAACCCCGGCCCGGGCGAGCTGTACCCGCACATCGGGCCGGTGGCCCTGCCGGATTGATGGCGGCGCCATGGCGGCACATACTGCGCACATGGTGCACAAGACCACGCCTTCAGCCCACGCCAGCGAGGGTGTGCAAGCGCCGCTGACCGTGGCACTGTGGCAAACGCCTTACATGGAGGTTGCGTCTGGCTCCCCGGAGCCGGTGGCCGCGCACGCGCTGGAGC
Organism: Macromonas nakdongensis; assembly: GCF_002837145.1. Lineage (GTDB taxonomy): Bacteria > Pseudomonadota > Gammaproteobacteria > Burkholderiales > Burkholderiaceae_C > Macromonas_B > Macromonas_B nakdongensis. Next base: position 16,898 of record NZ_NWMV01000034.1, read on the forward strand.
GGCTCGAAGCCGCAGCCGCCCAGGCCAGCGCAGCGGGCGCGCATGTGCTGATCACACCCGAAATGGTGCTGACCGGCTACCACCGCGACCCCGAATGGCTGCGCGCCGTGGCCCAGCCTGCCGACGGTCCTTGGCGCCGTGCCGTGGGCACCATCGCCCGCCGCCACGGCCTGGCGCTGGTCTACGGCTACCCCGAAGTGGCTGCCGCCGGGCAGCGCCCCTACAACGCGGTGCAGGCGGTGGGCCCCGACGGCGTGCCCATGGCCAACTACCGCAAGACCCACCTGTTCGGCACGGTGGACGCAGCCCGTTTCACCCCTGGCCCGCAGCCGCCCGCCACGTTCGTGTACCGGGGCTGGTGCCTGGGCCTGCTCATCTGCTATGACGTGGAATTTCCCGAGGCCGTGCGCCTGCTCGCCCTGCAGGGCGCCGACGCGGTGCTGGTGCCCACCGCCAACATGCCCACCTTCGACGAGGTGCCGCAACTGTTGGTGCCGGCCCGGGCGTGTGAAAACCGCCTGTATGTGGCCTACGCCAACGCCTGTGGTGCAGAAGCCGGTCTGGCCTATGGCGGCTTGAGCACGGTGGCGGGACCCGACGGCCGCGTGCTGGCGCAGGCGGGGCGCGGCCCCGCGTTGCTGTGCGCGCAACTCGCTCCACCGGTACTGGACCGGGCGCTGCTGCTGTCTGGGCGGCGGCCCGATCTGTACGCCGGTTTGCTGGCCGGGGCCGCCCCGACCTGGCCGGCGTTCGGAGGTTCGGGCCGGGGCTAGGCCCGTTGCGACCAGAAATCCGGCTGGCTGTAGTGGCTCTTGAGGAAGTCGATCCACAGCCGCACGCGCAAGGCCAGGTGCTTGCGCTGCGGGAACACCGCGTAAATGCCGTTGGGCGGCGCGGCGTAGGCGTCCAGCACCGTTTGCAGCCGCCCGGCGGCGATGTCGCTGTCCACCTCCCAGATGCTGCGCCAGGCGATGCCGTGCCCGGCCAGGCACCATTCGTGCAGCACCTGGCCGTCCGAGCAGTCCAACGGGCCGCCCGGGCGCAGGTGGATCAGCTCCCCGGCCTTGCCCTCGCCGGCCGGCAGCAGGAAGGCCCAGCCGCGGGTCTGCGAGGCGTCGGAGGACAGCGTCAGGCAGTCGAAGCGGGCCAGGTCCTGCGGGTGCTGCGGCTGGCCGTGCTGGCGCAGGTAGCGTGGCGTGGCCACGCACAGGCGCCGGTTGTCGGCCAGGCGCACGCTCACCAGCGACGAGTCGGGCAGGTCGCCCACCCGCACCGCGCAGTCGTAGCCTTCGGCGGCCAGGTCGATGACGCGGTCGCTCAGGTTGAGCGAGACGGTCACCTCCGGGTGCCGTTCGTGGAAGCGCGGCACCAGCGGCGCGACGTGGCGGCGGCCAAACCCGGCCGGCGCGGTGATGCGCAGGTGGCCCTTGGCCTTCACGCCCCCGGCGCTGACGCTGGCCTCGGCGTTGGCCAGGTCGGCCAGCAGGCGCTGGCAATCTTCCAGAAAGGCGCTGCCCTCGTGCGTGAGGGTGATGCGCCGCGTGGTGCGCACCAGCAGCTTGACGCCCAGGTGTTCTTCCAGCGCGTCCAGCCGGCGCCCGACGATGGCCGGTGCCACGCCCTCGGCCCGGGCGGCCGCGGCCAGACTGCCGCGGGTGGCCACCGAGACGAAGGTCTCCATCGCTTTGAGTTTGTCCATGCGCCTGCCGTCCGGGTGGTGATTGAAACCCTGTGAGCGTGTTCTTGTGGCTTGAAGTTGCGGGATTAATTATAAAAAAGGTGTGAGTCAGTGTGCAAACCGGCCACCAATCGGGGCACCGCTCTGGCATACAGTAGAGGCATCGAATGGGCCTGGATGGGCCCGCCTGTTTTCAAACTCTGGAGGTTTTGCCCATGTCCACGCCCCGCACCGCCGTTGGCCGCCTGCAAGTCGCGACCGCGCTGTACGATTTCGTCAACCAGCAGGTGCTGCCCGGCACCGGCGTCGAAGCCGCCCGCTGGTGGGCCGGCCTGGACGCCATCGTGGCCGACCTGGCGCCCAAGAACATCGCCCTGCTGGCCGAGCGCGACCGTCTGCAGACCGAGCTGGACACCTGGCACAGCGCCAACCCCGGCCCGATCCAGAACATGGCCGCCTACCGCCAGTTCCTGGAGACCATCGGTTACCTGGTGCCGGCGCCCAGCGGCGTGCAGGCCACCACCGCCAACGTGGACGCCGAACTGGCCGTGCAGGCCGGCCCGCAGCTGGTGGTGCCCATCCTGAACGCGCGCTACGCCCTCAACGCCGCCAACGCGCGCTGGGGCAGCCTGTACGACGCGCTCTACGGCACCGACGCCATTTCCGAAGCCGACGGCTGCGCCAAAGGTCCGGGCTACAACGCCAAGCGCGGTGCCAAGGTCATCGCCTTCGCCCGCGACTTCCTGGACCAGGCCGCGCCGCTGGCCAGCGGCTCGCACGCCGACGCCACCGCCTACGCCATCGCCGGCGGTGCGCTGCAGGTCACCCTCCAGGGCGGTGCCACCACCGGCCTGAAGGACGCCGCGCAACTGGTGGGCTACCAGGGTGAGGCCGCCGCGCCCACCTCGGTGCTGCTGGTGCACAACGGCAACCACATCGACATCGTCTTCAACAAGGCCACCGCCATCGGCGCCAGCGACGCCGCCGGCGTGGCCGACGTGGTGCTGGAAGCCGCGCTGTCCACCATCCTCGACCTGGAAGACTCCGTGGCCGCGGTGGACGCCGACGACAAAATCCTGGGCTACAGCAACTGGCTGGGCATCCTCAAGGGCACGCTGACCGAGTCCTTCGACAAGGGCGGCAAGGTCATGACGCGCGGCCTCAATCCCGACCGCCTCTACACCGCACCGAACGGCGGTGAAGTCCGCCTGCACGGCCGTAGCCTGATGTTCGTGCGCAACGTCGGCCACCTGATGACCAACCCGGCCATCCTCTACACCGCCGCCGACGGCACGGTGAAGGAAATCCCGGAAGGCATCCTGGACGCAGCCGTGACCACCACCATCGCCCTGCACGACCTGCAAGGCCACGGCGCCAACGGCATCCGCAACAGCCGCACCGGCAGTGTCTACATCGTCAAGCCCAAGATGCACGGCCCCAAGGAAGTGGCCTTCGCCGCCGAACTGTTCGGCCGCGTGGAGCAGCTGTTGGGCCTGCCCGACAGCACCGTCAAGCTGGGCATCATGGACGAGGAGCGCCGCACCTCGGTCAACCTCAAGGCTTGCATTGCTGCGGCCGCCAGCCGCGTGGCCTTCATCAACACCGGCTTCCTGGACCGCACCGGCGACGAAATGCACACCGCCATGCTGGCCGGCCCCATGGTGCGCAAGGGCGACATGAAGACCAGCGCCTGGATCCAGAGCTACGAGCGCAACAACGTGCTGGTGGGCCTGGGCCTGGGCCTGCGCGGCAAGGCGCAGATCGGCAAAGGCATGTGGGCCATGCCCGACCTGATGGCCGAAATGCTCAAGCAGAAGATCGGCCACCCCAAGGCCGGCGCCAACACCGCCTGGGTGCCCAGCCCCACCGGTGCCACGCTGCACGCGCTGCACTACCACCAGGTCAAGGTGTCCGACATCCAGATCGAGATGGAAAAGATCGACGCCGACGCCGAGCGCGACAACCTGCTCACCGGCCTGCTGACCGTGCCCGTGACCGCCACCCCCAACTGGACCGACGCCGAAAAGCAGGCCGAGCTGGACAACAACATCCAGGGCATCCTGGGTTACGTGGTGCGCTGGGTGGACCAGGGCGTGGGCTGCTCCAAGGTGCCCGACATCAACGACATCGGCCTGATGGAAGACCGCGCCACGTTGCGCATCAGCAGCCAGCACGTGGCCAACTGGCTGCACCACGGCGTGGTGACGGAGCAGCAGGTGCGCGACACCTTCGCCCGCATGGCGGCCAAGGTGGACGGCCAGAACGCCGGTGACCCGGCCTACAAGTCCCTGGTGGCCAACCCCAACGGCGGCGCCTACCAGGCGGCGCTGGACCTGGTGTTCAAAGGCAAGTCACAGCCCAGCGGCTACACCGAGCCGCTGCTGCACGCCTGGCGTTTGAAGGTCAAGGCCGGTCACGCCTGATCGGGCGGTGAACCCGCAATAAAAACGGCGCCTCCGGGCGCCGTTTTTCATGGTGCTTTCAAGGGCCGCCACGGCGGCGCCGGGATGCGTTCGGTGTCACCCGGCACGGCGGGGAAGCGCCCGGCTTCCCAGTCCGCCACCGCTTGTTCGATGCGCTCGCGCCGGCTGGAGACGAAGTTCCACCACAGGTAACGGGGCGCGTCGGGCGGTTCACCGCCCACCAGCAGCACCTGGGCGGGGGCGTCGGCGGGAGCGCTCAGGGTGAACCCGTTCGCATCCGGCAGCGCCATCACCCGCGCGGGCACGGGCCGGCCATCGACCACGAACGCCGACGTGGGCGCGTACAGCGCCACTTCGGGGGCCAGGCGCGGCACGCGCAGCGAGGCGCCTGGGGCCAGCCGCAGGTCCAGGTACAGCGTCTGCATGGGCAGGGCCACCGGCGAGCCTTGTCCGAAGGCTTCACCCACCAACACGCGGACACCGACACCCCCGTGCTGCTCCAGCGGCAAGCGGTCGGCCGGCAGGTGTTCGAACGCCGCCGGGGCCTCTTCGTGCGAGCGCGGCAGCGCCAGCCACAGCTGCAGGCCGTGGGTGTGCACCGGCTGGCCCAGCAGATCGTCGGGCGTGCGCTCGCTGTGCACCACGCCCCGTCCGGCGCTCATCAGGTTGACGGCGCCGGGTTCGATGCGCTGCACCGCGCCGGTGCTGTCGCGGTGCAGCATGGCGCCGTCCAGCAGGTAGGTCAGCGTGGCCAGGCCGATGTGCGGGTGCGGTCGCACGTCGTGCTCGCGCTGGCCCACACCGGCCAGCGGCCCCATGTGGTCGAAGAACACGAAAGGCCCCACCGAACGCCGCTGGGCTTGGGGCAGCAGGCGCCGCACCAGGAAGCCGCCGCCCAGGTCTTTTTCGTGGCCCTGGAGGGTGGGCAGGGCGGTGGGGCCGTGGGGCTGGGTCATGGCGGTCTCCGGCGGTGATCGGGGTGGGGCCTGGGCCCTTGTGTGGTCTGGGTCCGACGCGTCCGCCCCACGCAGCGTGCGGCGGGTCAGAGCACGTTGGACAGCGTGAACATCACCGCCGAGCCGAGCGCGGTGCCCAGGGCATCGACGGCGACGCTGGCGGGGGCCGTGCCCCCGGTCGTGGGGGCGGCGCTGCCCGGCGGCACCAGACGCAGCACCGCCAGGGTCGGGTGCTGGGTGGCCAGGTCGTGTTGCAGGCTGGACACGTCGGCGGGGGTGTGGACCTCGTCCAGCACCAGCAGGTGCACCTCGCGGTCGCGCATCGCGGCCAGGGCCTGGGCGGCACTGGCCACGCCGTCGGCGCTGGCCCCGAGTTGCTTGACGATGCCCAGCGCCTGCAGCCGCGTCTCGGCCGAGGCCGAGCAGACCAGCACGTAAGCCCCGGTCACGGTCTTGAAGACGGTGGAGGGTGGTGCGTCCGGGTGGGCCTCGGCCGCGGTCGCCGGGGTGGGGGTGCCCAGGGTGCGTTTGAACACGGCGCTCAGCTCCACGCCGTCCGGGCGCACCTCGCGCACCAGGTCGATGCCGCCGTCGGTGGCCGCGATCTGGCGCAGCAGCAGCCACTGGATGTTGTCGGTGAACACCTGGCTTTGCACCGGGGGGGTGTCGGTCAGCACCTTCATCCACAGGCGTGCCCGTGGCGGCTCGCCTTCCACGTCCAGGCGCAGGTCGATGTGGTTGCCCAGCGGCGTGCTCCACTCCATCATGGCTTGCGCCAGGCTGTAGCCCAGGGTGGGGTCGATCAGCAGGGGCGCCGGCTTGAACTTGCGGCGCACGGTGATGCCCATCAGGGCCAGGTCGTCGCGCCGTTCCTGCAGCACCGATTCGACCACGTAGGCCAGGTCGATCTTCTCGTGCGACTGGCGCACCCGCCCGCTCTGGAAGCGCACGATCTGCTGCGCGTTCATGCCGCAGTGCTTGAGGCGGTGCGCCGGTGTGGCCAGCACCTGGTATTCGGCCTCGCTGATGCGCCCGCGCTGGACCAGCAGTTCCAGGCCGCGCAGCATCAGGTCCACCGATTCGATGGCCTGGTCGGTGACCGCCACCGCCAGCTCCGGCCAGTGCTCGGCCATGCGCCAAGCCCCGGGGGAGACGTCGGCGTTGCGGGGTTCTGGGCTGGGGTGGTCGGGTGTTTGCACGGGCATCCGGAAGCGGGCACAACCGTTTCAGTGTACTGTGCGTCGCGCATCTTGCAAGCGCTGCCGTGCACTTTTGCCACAATACCCGCATGAGCAAGCACCCCGCCCCTTTCCCCCTGTCGCGCCCGCGCCGCCTGCGCCGCGACGTGTTCACCCGCAACCTGGTGCGCGAACACCGCCTCAGCGCGCACGACCTCATCTACCCGGTGTTCGTGTTGGACGGCGAGAACCGGCGCGAGGCCGTGACCTCCATGCCCGGCGTGGAGCGCCTGAGCCTGGACCTGCTGCTGCCGGTGGCGCGCGAATGCGTGGAATTGGGCATCCCGGTGATGGCGTTGTTCCCGGTGATCGACCAGAGCCTGAAAACCCCTGACGGCCGCGAAGCCCACAACCCCGACGGGCTGATTCCCCGTGTGGTGGCCGCGCTCAAGGCGCAGGTGCCCAACCTGGGCATCATGACCGACGTGGCGCTGGACCCCTACACCAGCCACGGCCAGGACGGCCTGCTGGACGAGCACAACTACATCCTGAACGATCCCACGGTGGAGGTGCTGGTGAAACAGGCGCTGTGCCAGGCCGCCGCCGGCGTGGAGATCGTGGCGCCCAGCGACATGATGGACGGCCGCATCGGTGCCATCCGCCAGGCGCTGGAGGCGCACGGCCACGTGCACACCCGCATCATGGCCTACAGCGCCAAGTACGCCAGCGCTTTCTACGGCCCCTTCCGCGACGCGGTGGGCAGCGCCGCCAACCTGGGCAAGGCCGACAAAAAGGTCTACCAGATGGACCCCGGCAACACCGACGAGGCCCTGCGCGAGGTGGCGCTGGACCTGGCCGAGGGCGCCGACATGGTGATGGTCAAGCCCGGCATGCCCTACCTGGACGTGGTGCGCCGCGTGAAGGACGAATTCAAGGCGCCCACCTTCGCCTACCAGGTGAGCGGCGAATACGCCATGCTCAAAGCCGCGGCCCAAAACGGCTGGCTGGACCACGACGCCGTGATGATGGAAAGCCTGCTGGCCTTCAAGCGCGCCGGCGCCGACGGTGTGCTGACCTACTTCGCCCGCGACGCCGCGCGCCTGCTGCGCCAGGCCTGAACCCGGCGCCCAGGTTCCGCATGCGCGTTTTCCACCTCGACGGACACGGCGTCAGCGAGTCCGACCAACTGCCCACGGCATTGCCGCGTCGGGGCTTTGTCTGGGTGGCCCTGAGCCGGCGCGAATTCGAGTTGCAGCAGGGCGCGGTGCAAGCCTGCCTGCAGGCCCTGTGTGGCGCCCAGCTGGTGGACCTGCACCTGTCGGACCTGTTGAACAAGCAGCTGCCGTCGCGCTACGACTACACCGCGCAGTACGACCTGCTGGTGTTCCGCCGCCTGGCCCAGGCGCGCAGCGAAGCCGACCTGGAGCACCCCGGCGAACCCGTGCCGCGCCTCTCGCATCGGCGCGGGCCGCCGGTGCTGCGCCGCATCGACACCAGCCCGGTGGGCTGTGCGCTGTTCGACGGGGTGCTCGTCACCGTGCACCCGGCCGACTGCGCGGTGCGCGACAGCTTCGCCGCGCGCTTGCTGGCTTCGGCGGGCCAGGGTGCCGCCGACCTTCAGGACACCGACGAACCCGGCCGCAGCGCGGCGGTGCGCTTCATGCCCACCAGCCCGGCCGATTTGATGCTGCGTCTGGTCAACCAGGTGGTGGACGGCTACCTGGACTTGGGGCGCGAACTCTCGCGCCAGCTCGACCACTGGCAGGCCGAGCTGCTCAGCCCCCACACCCGCTTCAACAACTGGAGCAGCCTGCTCGAAGCGCGCCTGACCCTGCACCAGCTCGACGAGGTCTGCGAAGACCAGCGCAACGCCATCCAGGACTGGATCCAGGCCCTGGGCGAATGGCGCCCCGCCGACCGGCCCGAAGGCCAGCGCGAGCTGGAACTGCTGAAGGTGCGCAGCCGCGACGCGCTGGAGCACATCGAACGCGTGGTGCACCACGTGCACCGCCTGGAACACAGCGCCGAGGTGGCGGTGCAGATGCACTTTTCCGCCCAGGGCCACCGCACCAACGACATCATGCGCACGCTCACCGTGCTCACCGCGGTGTTCCTGCCCTTGAACCTGATCGCCGGCATCTTCGGTATGAACTTCGAGTTCATTCCCTTGCTGCACCTGCAAAGCGGCTTTTGGCTGGCGCTGCTGGGCATGGGTCTGACCGCGGCCGGCCTGAGCGCCTATTTCTGGCGCAAGCGCTACCTGGCGCAGCAGCGCTGAGCCACCGCACAGGCGCGACAATAGCGGCATGAAGCATCTGACCCCCCGACAAGCCTGGGCCTGGTTGCAGGACCGTGCGAACGACCCGCCCGAGCAGGCCCCCCTGTTCGTCGACGTGCGCATGGAGATCGAGTCGCTGTACGTCGGGCGCCCGCCCGGTGTGGTCAACGTGCCCTGGTACGAATACCCCGACCTGCAGGCCGACCCCGAACGTTTCGCCCGCCAGGTGCTGGCCGAGGCCGAGAACCGGCAGCGCCCCGTCCTGCTGATCTGCCGCAGCGGCAAGCGCACGCTGGAGGCGGCCCGGGCCCTGGAGGCCGCGGGCTTCACCGACGTGGCCCACGTGGTGCACGGCTTCGAGGGCGAGCTGGACGACCATTTTCACCGCTCCACCGTGAGCGGCTGGCGTTTCGAGGGGCTGCCCTGGGAACAGATGTGAGCGCGGCCCTGGACGCACCGGGTGTGGCCGAAGCCAGCGCCCAGGTGCTGGCCGAGGTCTTTGGCTACGACCGCTTCCGCGGCCCGCAGGCCGACATCGTGCGCCACGTGGGCGCCGGGGGCGACGCCCTGGTGCTGATGCCGACCGGTGGCGGCAAGTCGTTGTGCTACCAGATCCCGGCCATCGTGCGCCAGCGCGCCGGCCACGGCGTGACGCTGGTCGTTTCGCCCCTGATCGCGCTGATGCACGACCAGGTGGGGGCCTTGCTGGAAGCTGGCGTGAGCGCGGCCTACCTCAACTCCAGCCTGGGCAGCGAAGAAGCCGCCGACGTCGAGCGCCGCCTGTTTCGCGGCGACATCACCCTGCTGTACGCCGCGCCCGAACGCCTGACCACGCCGCGCTTCATGGCGCAGCTGCAATCGCTGCACGAGCGCGGCCTGCTCAGCCTGTTCGCCATCGACGAGGCGCATTGCGTCAGCCAGTGGGGGCACGATTTCCGGCCCGACTACCGCGGCCTGGCCGCGCTGCACGAGCGCTTCCCCGAGGTGCCGCGCATCGCGCTGACCGCCACCGCCGACGCGCTTACCCGCGCCGACATCGTCCACCACCTGCGGCTGGAAGAGGCGCAGCACTTCGTCAGCAGCTTCGACCGGCCCAACATCCGTTACCTCATCGCCGAAAAGAAGGACAGCCTGCAGCAGCTGCTGCGCTTCGTCCGCGACGAGCACACCGGCGCCAGTGGCCACGACGCCGGCGTGGTCTACTGCCAGTCGCGCCGCAAGGTGGAAGAGGTGGCCGCGCAACTGGCCGCGCACGGCCTCAAGGCGCTGCCCTACCACGCCGGGCTGGACGCCCCATTGCGCCAGCGCCACCAGGACCGCTTCCTGCGCGAGGAAGGCATCGTCATGGTCGCCACCATCGCCTTTGGCATGGGCATCGACAAGCCCGACGTGCGTTTCGTCGCCCACCTGGACATGCCCAAGAACATCGAGGGTTACTACCAGGAAACCGGCCGCGCCGGCCGCGACGGCGAACCGGCCAACGCCTGGATGGCCTACGGCCTGCAGGACGTGGTGAACCAGCGCCGCATGATCGACGAAAGCCCCGCGGCCGACGAGTTCAAGCAGGTGCTGCGCGGCAAGCTCGACGCGCTGCTGGCCCTGGCCGAGGCCACCGACTGCCGCCGGGTGCGGCTGCTGGCCTATTTCGGGGAAGACTCCCGGCCCTGCGGCAATTGCGACAACTGCCTCAGCCCGCCGCAGACCTGGGACGCCACCGAGGCCGCCCGGAAAATGCTCTCGTGCATCTACCGCGTGCAGCAGGCCAGCGGCACCGCTTTCGGCGCCGGGCACCTGATCGACATTTTGCGCGGCAAAGTCACCGAGAAGGTGCAGCAGCACGGTCACGAGCGGCTCAGCACCTTCGGCATTGGCGCGCAGCTGGGCGAAAGCGAATGGCGCAGCCTGCTGCGCCAGCTCATCGCGCGTGGCGCGGTGTGGGTGGACGGCGAACATTTCAACACCCTGCGCCTGGGCGAAGCGGCGCGGCCGCTGCTCAAAGGCGAGGGCGAGGTGCGCCTGCGGGTGCAGAGCGCGGCGCCCAAGGGCGTGCGCAACCGCAGCGCCGAGCGCCAGCGCGTGGTTGCCAGCGAGGCCACGCTGACGTTGGCCGCGCGCGAGGCGCTGGCGGCGCTCAAGGCCTGGCGGGCCGAGGTCGCGCGCGAGCACAACCGGCCGGCCTATGTGATTTTTCACGATGCCACGCTGCGCGCCATCGCCGAGCGCCAGCCGGCCACGCTGGCCGACCTGCAGGGCATCCCCGGGCTGGGCCAGGCCAAGCTGCAGGCCTACGGCGCCGAGGTGCTGCGCATCGTCAACCCGTGAAGCCCATGGCCCGGTGCTCGCGCACCTCGGGCTTGAGCCGGTGTTCGGCCTCCAGTTCGGCCAGAAAGGCCTCGGGCTCCAGGGGCTCGCCCAGGATGTCGGCCTGGCGCTGCACCGCGGCAAAGTCGCCCAGGCAGAGCTGGTCGAGCCGTTGCAGGCGCGCCGCCCAATCGGGGTGGGCGGCACCGCCCGGGTCCCGGCCCAGGGCGGTCTGGGCGAACAGCGCCCAGCGCTGGGCCGGCTGCAAAGGCTTGAATTCGATCTTGAAGGTGAAGCGGCGCAGCGCGGCCGCGTCCAGCCGTTCCAGCAGGTTGGTGGTGCAGACGAAGATGCCGCGGAAGCGCTCCATGCCCTGCAGCATTTCGTTGACTTCGCTGACCTCGTGTGCGCGCTGGGCGCCGCGCCGGTCGAGCAGGAAGCCGTCGGCCTCGTCCAGCAGCAGCACGGCCTGTTCGGCCTCGGCCTCGGCGAACATGGCCGCCATCTGTTGCTCGGTTTCGCCCACGAACTTGCTCACCAGGTCGCTGGCCTGGCGCACCATCAGGGGCCGTTCCAGCGCCTGGGCCAGGTGTTCGGCCAGCGCGGTCTTGCCGGTGCCGGGCGGGCCGAAGAAGCAGAGCGTGCCGTGGCCCCGGGCGCGCAGGGCGGCCAGGACGCGCGGCAGGTCGTGGCGCGAGGCGGTGTGCAGCCATTCCAGGCCGTAGCGCAGGGGGCC
>NZ_NWMV01000035.1 GCF_002837145.1 Macromonas nakdongensis
GCAAGAAAAGTCACCACCCGTGATCGGCACCGTGTTCATGCTGGCAGTATCGCCCGCCTTGCCGCACAAGGCAGGCGCCATCCGATATACCGACCCAACGCCCCGCCCCATGCCGCTCACCGCCACCTCTGTGCCCGCCCGCCGCCTGGGCGCGCTGCTGCCCCACCTGTCGCTGGCCGCGCCCGCGGTGCTGGCCGGCTGCGCCACCCCGCCACCGCCGGCCCCACCCGCCCCGGTCACGGTGGCCCCGCCCGCGGTGCAGGTGCCGGCCACCCCGGTGCCGGCCGGGGCGCTCTCGCACGCCACCAGCGCGCGTGAGTACCGGCGCGACGGCGCCCGCCACCTCTACAGCCTCAACGGCCACCGCATTTACCCCGGGCAGATGCCACCGCTGCTGCAGGCCGTGGGCGTGATGCAGCTGGAACTGGACGCGCGCGGCCACATCCGCCGCTTCGAGTGGATGCGCGCGCCGCGGCACGTGCCCGCGGTCATGGCCGAGATCGAGCGCACGGTGCGCGCCGCCGCCCCCTTCCCGGCCCCGACCCGACTGGGTGGCGTGGTCTACACCGAGACCTGGTTGTGGGACAAGAGCGGGCGCTTCCAGCTCGACACCCTGACCGAAGGCCAGCGCTCCAAGCTCTGAGCCCCGGGCTCAGCTGCCGCGGTAGGTGGCGTAGCTCCAGGGGCTGACCAGCAGCGGCACGTGGTAGTGCGCGCGCGGGTCGGCCACGCCGAAATCCAGCGGCACGCGGTCCAGAAAGGCGGGCTCGGGCAGCGCCACGCCACGGGCCGCGAAATAGGCCTTCACGTCGAACACCAGGCGGTAGGTGCCGGCGCGCAGGCTGTCGTGGTCGAACAGCAGGCCATCCGGGTTGCGGCCGTCGGCGTTCAGGGTGAAGCGCTTGACCAGCGTGGCCCGCTCCCCCTCGGTGGTGTACAGCTCCACCCCCATGCCCGCAGCCGGGCAACCGTGCATCGTGTCCAGAACGTGGGTACTCAGGCCCATGGCGCCTCCTTCCGTGGCGGTGGTTTCAGTCGACCGAAAGTGTATACACTTTTTGTTTTTCTGGGTATCATCTCCCCATGGAACCGTCCAGCACCCACCAGATCGTCGAGTCCCTGACCCGCGCCATCGTCGAGCACCGCCTGCACCCCGGGGCCAAGCTGGCCGAACAGAAGCTGGCTGACCACTTCGGCGTCTCGCGCACGCTGGTGCGCCAGGCGCTGTTTCAGTTGTCGCAACACCGGCTGATCAAGCTCGAGCCGGCCCGCGGCGCCTTCGTCGCCACGCCCTCGGTGCAGGAAGCCCAGCAGGTGTTCGAGGTGCGGCGCATGCTGGAGGTGGCCATGACGCGCAGCTTCGTGCAGCAGGTCACCCCTAGCAAGATCAAGGCCCTGCAAACTCATGTGGCCGCCGAACGCCAGGCGGTGGACCGGCAGGACGTGCCCGGCCGCACCGAGTTGCTGGGCGACTTCCACGTGCGCATGGCCGAGCTGATGGGCAACCAGGTGCTGGCCGAACTGCTGCGCGACCTGATCTCGCGCTGTGCGCTCATCACCCTGATGTACCAGAGCAGCCACGCGGCCGAACACTCCAACGACGAGCACGCCGCCATCGTCCAGGCCCTGGCGGCCAAGGACGAGGCCCGCGCCGTGGCGCTGATGGACCAGCACCTGAGCAACGTGATGGCCAACCTCACCTTCGACCGGAAACTGCCCACCAGCGACCTGGCCCTGGCCCTGTCCTGAACCCCGCACGCCATGTACGACAGCACCGCCCCCTACCCCCGCGACCTGGCCGGCTATGGCCGTGACCTGCCCCACGCCCGCTGGCCCGACGGCGCGCGCATCGCCGTGCAGTTCGTGCTCAACTACGAAGAAGGCGGCGAAAACTGCGTGCTGCACGGCGACGCCGCCAGCGAAACCTTCCTGTCCGAGATGTTCAACCCAGCGGCCTTCCCGGCGCGGCACATCAGCATGGAAGGCATTTACGAATACGGCTCGCGCCAGGGCGTGTGGCGCCTGCTGCGCGAGTTCGAACGGCGCGGGCTGCCGCTCACCGTCTTCGGCGTGGCCACCGCCCTGCAGCGCTCGCCGGACGTGACCGCGGCGTTTCTGGAACTGGGCCACGAAATCGCCTGCCACGGCCTCAAGTGGATCCACTACCAGAACCTGCCCGAAGCCGTGGAACGCGAACACCTGGCGCAGGCCATGCAGATCCTGGCCGAGCTCACCGGCGACCACGGCCAGCAGTTGCACGGCGCCGGCTGGTACACCGGCCGCGACAGCCCCCACACCCGGCGCCTGGTGGCCGACCACGGCGGCTTCGCCTACGACAGCGACTACTACGGCGATGACCTGCCGTTCTGGATGAAGGTGCGCAAGACCGACGGCAGCGACGCGCACCAGCTCATCGTGCCCTACACCCTGGACTGCAACGACATGCGCTTCGCCCTGCCCCAGGGCTACAGCCACGCCGACCCGTTCTTCCAGTACCTGAAAGACAGCTTCGACGTGCTCTACGCCGAAGGCGACCCCGCCGGCCTCGACCGCCCCAAGATGATGAGCATCGGCATGCACTGCCGCCTGCTGGGCCGCCCGGGGCGCATCACCGCGCTGCAACGCTTCCTGGACCACATCCAGCGCCACGCAGGCGTGTGGGTCACGCGGCGCATCGACATCGCCCACCACTGGCGCGCCACCCACCCCTGCGCCGCCTGACCTGGGAACTGGCGCGCCCCTTGCATGGGCCCAGCATTTTTGGAAATTCGCACATGGCCTACACGCTGGACCAACTCAACACCGCCCCGCCCGACGCCGCCGCGCGCCTGCTCGACGGCCTGTACGAACATTCGCCCTGGATCGCCGAAAAGGCCCTGGCGCAGCGCCCCTTTGCCAGCCTGGCCGCGCTCAAGCTGGCCATGGTGCGGGTGCTCGACGGCGCCGGGCGCGAGGCCCAGCTGGCGCTGGTCCGCGCCCACCCCGAGCTGGCCGGCAAGGCCATGGTGGCACAGAGCCTCACCGCCGAATCGACCCAGGAACAGAACGCCGCCGGCCTGACCCAGTGCACGCCCGACGAGTTCGCCCACATCCAGCGCCTCAACGCCGACTACAACGCCAAATTCGGCTGGCCTTTCATCCTGGCGGTGCGCGGGCCGCGCGGCACCGGCCTGAACAAGGCGCAGATCATTGCCGCCTTCGAACGCCGCCTGCACGGCCACCCGGACTTCGAGCTGGCCGAGTGCCTGCGCCACATCCACCGCATCGTCGAGATCCGTCTGAACGACAAGTTCAGCGCCGAGCCCACGCTGGGCCACTGGGTTTGGGATTGGCACGAACACCTGGCACGGCACAGCGAACCGGGCCATGCCGAGCGTGGCGAGTTGACCGTGACCTACCTGACCGACGCCCACCGCGCCTGCGCCGCCGACATCGCCCAGACCATGCGCGAGGTGGGTTGCGACGAGGTGCACCTGGACGCGGTGGGCAACGTCGTCGGCCGCTACCACCCGAATGCCCCCGGCGCGAAATACCTGCTCACCGGCAGCCACTACGACACGGTGCGCAACGGCGGCCGTTACGACGGGCGACTGGGCATCTGCGTGCCGCTGGCCTGCGTGCGCGAACTGCACCGCGCCGGCCAGCGCCTGCCCTTCGGGCTGGAAATCGTGGCCTTTGCCGAAGAGGAAGGCCAGCGCTACCGAGCCACCTTCCTCGCCTCGGGGGCGCTGACCGG
Organism: Macromonas nakdongensis; assembly: GCF_002837145.1. Taxonomy (GTDB): domain Bacteria; phylum Pseudomonadota; class Gammaproteobacteria; order Burkholderiales; family Burkholderiaceae_C; genus Macromonas_B; species Macromonas_B nakdongensis. Next base: position 3,737 of record NZ_NWMV01000035.1, read on the forward strand.
CGACTTCGACCCCACCTGGCTGGACCAGACCGACGCCAACGGCGTGACGATGCGCCAGGCCATGCAGACTGCTGGCCTGCCCGGCACGCTGGACGCGATTGTTGCCCTGAAGCGCGACCCGGCCGCCTACCTGGGCTTTGTGGAAGTGCACATCGAACAAGGCCCGGTGCTGAACGAACTGAACCTGCCGCTGGGTGTGGTCACCTCCATCAACGGCAGCGTGCGGCTGGCGGGCGAAGTGCGCGGCACCGCCAGCCACGCCGGCACCACGCCCATGGACCGCCGTGCCGACGCCGCCTGCGCCGTGGCCGAACTGGCGCTGTACCTGGAACAGCGCGCCCGTGCCGACGGCGACTCGGTCGGCACCGTGGGCCAGTGGCAGGTGCCCAACGGCTCCATCAACGTGGTGCCCGGCCGCTGCACCTTCAGCCTGGACCTGCGCGCGCCCAGCAACGCCCAGCGCGACGCCCTGCTGGCCGACGTGCGCGCCGAACTCGACGCCATCGCCCAGCGCCGCGGCGTGCGGGCCACGCTGGAAGAAACGATGCGCGCCAGCGCCGCCCCGAGCGACCCGGCCTGGCAGGCGCGCTGGGAACGCGCGGTGCAGGCCCTGGGCCTGCCGGTGTTCCGCCTGCCCAGCGGCGCCGGCCACGACGCCATGAAACTGCACGACCTCCTGCCGCAAGCCATGCTGTTCGTGCGCGGCGAGAACGGCGGCATCAGCCACAACCCGCTCGAATCCACCACCAGCGACGACATGGACCTGGCCGTGCGCGCCTTCCAGCACCTGCTGCAACAGGTGGCCGACGGCGCCTGAGCCCCCCGCCCTTCCAGCCCCGCTCCACACAGCACTCCACATGACCAGCCCCGCCCACACTGCCCTGGACCAATGGGTCGCCCAGCACTTCGACGAGGAAGTGGCCTTTCTGCAGCAGTTGGTGCGCGTGCCCACCGACACCCCGCCCGGTAACAACGCCCCACACGCCCAGCGCACCGCCGAGCTGCTGCGCGCCTGGGGCTGGGACGTGGAAGCGTTCGACGTGCCCGCCGCCGAGGTGCACGCCGCCGGCTTGCAAACCATCACCAACCTGATCGTGCGGCGCCGCTACGGCGATGGCGGCCCCACCATCGCCCTCAACGCCCACGGCGACGTGGTGCCGCCCGGCGAGGGCTGGACCCACGACCCCTACGGCGGCGAGGTGGTGGACGGCCAGCTCTACGGCCGCGCCAGCGCCGTCAGCAAGAGCGACTTCGCCAGCTTCAGCCACGCGGTGCGCGCCCTGGAAGCCGTGGCCCGCCCGACGCGCGGCTGCATCGAACTGCACTTCACCTACGACGAGGAATTCGGCGGCGAACTGGGCCCCGGCTGGCTGCTGCGCCACGGCCACACCCGGCCCGACCTGATGATCGCCGCCGGCTTCAGCCACCAGGTCGTCACCGCCCACAACGGTTGCCTGCAACTGGAGGTGACGGTGCAAGGCGACATGGCCCACGCCGCCATCCCCGACACCGGCACCGACGCGCTGCAAGGCGCAGTGCACATCCTGAACGTGCTGTACCGGCTCAACCGGGACTACCTGGCCACCACCTCATCGGTCGAAGGCATCACCCACCCCTACCTGAACATCGGCCGCATCGAAGGCGGCACCAACACCAACGTCGTGCCCGGCAAGGTGGTGTTCAAGCTCGACCGCCGCATGATCCCCGAGGAGGACGCGGCCCAGGTCGAGGCCGACCTGCGCGCCACCATCGCCCAGGCGGCCACGTCGTTCGCGCCGCCCCGGGGCGGCCGCGCCTTGCAAGTGGACGTGCGGCGCCTGCTGCTGGCCCAGGCCATGAAGCCGCTGCCCGGCAACCGGCCGCTGGTGGCCGCCATCCAAAAGCACGGCGAAGCGGTGTTCGGCGAAGCCATCCCCGCCGTGGGCACCCCGCTGTACACCGACGTGCGCCTCTACGCCGAGCGCGGCATCCCGGGCGTGATCTACGGCGCCGGCCCGCGCACGGTGCGCGAGTCCAACGCCAAGCGCGCCGACGAACACGTGGCACTCAGCGACCTGCTCGGTGCCACGCAGGTGCTGGCTCGCACCCTGCACGACCTGCTGGCCTGAGCCCCGCACCGTCCCTGCACCCAAAAAAAACGGGGGCCGCAGCCCCCGTGTTCATTTTGCAAGCGCCGTGCTGGCGCTCAGGCCGCGCCGCCGTGGCCCACGCGCTTGTTGTGCTGCAACGAGGACCACACCGACGCAACGATGAAGGCCACGCCGATCAGGCCGGTGAACACCTCCGAGACGTGCACCACCGTGCCCAGGATCATGACCCCGGCCAACGCGCCGATGGCGTAGTGGGCGCCGTGCTCCAGGTAGATGTACTGGTTCAGCGTGCCGCGGTGCACCAGGTACACCGTCATGGAACGCACGAACATGGCACCGATGGCCAGACCCAGCATGATGATGACCACGTCCTTGGTGATGGCGAAGGCCCCGATCACGCCGTCGAACGAGAAGGACGCGTCCAGCACCTCGAGGTAGAGGAAGCTGGCAAAACCCGAACGCTGCACGGTTTTCACCATGGCCTCGCCCTCGGCCTCGTCGTCGAACATCGCGCCCACCGCGTCCACCGCCAGGTACAGCACGATGCCCAGGATGCCGGCCACGAAGACGCGGGTGGCGTCGGCCTCGGGCACCCACCAGCGGGTGGAGAACACCACCAGCAGCGCGATGAAGACGCTGATCTCGTCGAACTTGGCCGCCTTGACCATGCGCCGCTCCAGCGGGCCGAGCCAATGGGTGTCCTTGTTCTGGTCGAACAGGAAGTTCAGGAACACCAGCAGCAGGAACATGCCGCCGAAGGCCGAAATCACCGGGTAGACGCTGGTCAGCACCGCCGAGTACTGGTCGGGCGACTGCAGCGCCAGTTGCATGGTCTCGTAGGCGCCAATGTCGGCCGAAACCGCCACGATGACGATGGGAAACACCAGGCGCATGCCGAAAACGGCGATCAGGATGCCGACCGTGAGGAAGAGCTGCCGCCAGAACTCGCTCATGTCGCGCAGCACGCCGGCGTTGACCACCGCGTTGTCGAACGACAAACTCACCTCCAGGATGGCCAGCACAAAGGCCAGCCACAAGGCGGTCCACAAACCCATGCCGGTCTGGCTGCCCCACCAGCCGGCCAGGGCCAGGCAGACAAAGGTCACAAAAAAGGAAAAGCGGAATTCTTTCATGGCACTGGTGCCGCGGCACCCGTCGGTGGAACAGCCGCCGATTGTCGCCATTTTTGGGCGGGTCTGCAGCCCCGCCGCCGCGCCCACGGTGCCGCGACTGACGCGCACTGGACAGCGCCCCGTCCCGCCATGCCCGATGATGCCCACGGTTGACCCCCACACCTTTGGAGACCCCCGATGCTGAAACTCTGCGGCTTTTCGGCCAGCAACTATTACAACAAGGTCAAACTCGCCCTGCTCGAAAAAGGCGTCCCGTTCGTGGAAGCCCTGAACTGGGTCGGCGAGACCGACCTGGACAGCACCCCGCTGGGCAAGGTGCCCTACCTGCTGACCGAACACGGCCCGCTGTGCGAATCGGCGGTGATCATGGAGTACGTGGAAGAGGCCTACCCGGACCACCCCCTGATGCCGGCCGACCCCTTCGCCCGGGCCAAGGTGCGCGAGCTCAACACCTTCCTCGAACTGCACCTGGAACTGGAAGCCCGCAAGCTCTACCCGCAGGCCTTCTTCGGCGGCCAGGTGAGCGACGGCGTCAAGCAGAAAGTGGCCGCCCAGCTCGACAAGAGCGTGGCCGCCTTCGCCCAGATCGCGCGTTTCGCCCCCTTCGTGGCCGGCGAGCAGTTCACCGTGGCCGATTGCGCCGCCATCGTCCACCTGCCCCTGGTGGCCAGCGCCAGCAAGCTGGTGCTGGGCCGCGACGTGCTGGCCGATGTGCCCGGCGTGCGCGACTACCTCAAGCGCATGGCCGAACGCCCGCAGGTGCAGCGCATCAACGCCGACCGCAAAGCCAACACCGACCTGCTGCTGGCCCGCGCCCGGGGCTGAACCCCGCCCACGCCCCTCGCCGGAGGCCAGGCCTCAGCGGGCATCTGCCACCGGGTGGGCCCGGTCGGCGGCCTGCTCCAGGGGCTCGTGCGCCGCGTCCGGGCTGGGTGGACGCCAGCGGAAAAACATCGGGTAGACCTTTTCCGTGACCGGTCCGTCGAAGTCCCAGGCCAGGCACTTGCCCAGGTGCACCGGCGGCTTGCTGCCGTCGGACGGCGTGGCAAAAGCCACCTCGGACAGGGTCTGGAACGCGGCGGTGGCCATGTTGTAGAGCAGTTCCCGCAAATGGGTGCAGCCCTGGATGCCGCCCAGGTGGCGTTCGATGGCCTGGCGCCAACCGCCGCCCATGCGCGTGCCGATCATGCGCTGCATGGGGGCCATGGCCTGCGGACAGGGAGCGTGCGGGTGGCTGTCCATCGCCACCGCCACGTCACGCACCACCAGGGTGTGGTCCACCGTCACCCGGATCAGCATGTGGTGGATGGCCTCGTCGGGTGCCCAGCGGCCTTCGCCCTCGATCTCGAACGCGTGCGGCTTGCTGTCGTGCAACTCGCCTTCGATGTCCCACAGGCCGTCGTCGCGTTGAAAGCCGCGGTATTCGACACGACGGGTGTGCATGGGGCGGCGGCTCTGGGGGCTGGGCAATGGCAAGGGAACACCTCTGGGAAAAAATCGAACGGTCGTGCGCTCAGGCACCGGCCCATTATTGCCAAAAATCCCCGAGCGCACCGCACCGCGGGCGACAATGCACCTCCCCATGCGGCGTTAGAGGCAGGGCAGATCGGCCAGCCGCGCCACCTCGGCACGCAAGGCCTCGGCCCAGGCGCGCCGGTCGCGGCCCTGGGCGGTGTCGGGCTCGCCCCAGTGCACCGTGGCCTGGACATCGCTGGCACACACGGTGCGCCAGATGGACGCCACCAGCGTGGTGTCGCCGATGTAGGAGGGCGCATTGTGCCGGGCGGCTTCGCCTTGCAGCCCCTGGCCCTGGCCGTGCAGGTAGGCCAGCCCCACCGGCTGGATGGCGCTGTCGGCCGCCAGCGCCGCCTGCAGCAGGTTGGCGTGAAAAGGCAGCACGCCCTGGCCGTCACCGGTGGTGCCTTCGGGGAACACCGCCAACACATCGCCCGCGCGCAGGTGCTCGGCCATGTGGTGCACCACGCGCAGCGCGTCGCGGCGCTTTTCCCGCTCGATGAACAGGGTGCCCGAACCGGCCACCAGCCGCCCGACCACCGGCCAGTGCTTCACATCGGCCTTGGAGACAAAACGGCAAGGCCGCGCGGCGTTCAGGGCGACGATGTCCAGCCACGAGATGTGGTTGGACACCACCAGCAGCGGCCCGGTCACGGGCGGCTCGCCCAGCACCTGCAGGTGCACGCCCAGGATGCGCAGCGCCTGCTGCGACCAGGCCTGGATGTCGGCCTGGCGCTGGGCCTCCGTGGCCCCCGGAAAGCGGGTGCGCAGGGTGTGCAGGCCACGCAGCAGGTGGCCCACCAGGCGCAACAGGCGGCCGGCGGTGCGAACGGCGGTCATGCGGGGGAACGCGGGCTCAACGTTGGCGCTCGTGCTGCGCGTCGAAAGCCACTTGACCCTGGACCAGGGTGGCGCGCACCGACACCGGCAGCTCGTGGCCGTCGAATGGGGTGTGCTTGCCCTGGCTGCGCAAGGCCTTCGGCCCCACGGTCCAGTGCACGCGAGGGTCGATGACGCAGACGTCGGCCACGCCGCCTTCCACCAGGCGACCCACACTGGCCTGCAGCGTGCCCAGGCTGTGGCCCAGCACCTGGGCCGGCCCGTGGGTGAGCGCGGCCACGGTGCGGCCCAGGGGCACGCCGTCCTGCTCGGCCCACTTCCAGGCCAGGCCCAGCAGCAGCTCCACCGCGGTGGCGCCGGGTTCGGCCTCGGCAAAGGGCAGGGTCTTGGCGTCGGCGTCCACCGGGTTGTGGTCGCTCACCAGGGCGTCGATGGTGCCGTCGGCCAGGCCGGCGCGCAACGCGTCGCGGTCGCGCTGCTGGCGCACCGGCGGTTGCAGGCGCAGGCGGCTGTCGTAGTAGCCGATGTCGGTGTCGGTCAGGTGCAGGTTGTGCACGCTCACGTCGCAAGTCACCGGCAGGCCTTCGGCCTTGGCCGCGCGCACCAGGGCCAGGCCCGCGGCGCTGCTGATGCGGCACAGGTGCAGGTGCACGCCCTGCCCGGCCGGCGTGCCGGGCTTGTGCACGCCGCGCAGCAGCTCGAACACGGTGTGCAAGGCGATCACTTCGGCGGCGGTGGGCACGCCGCTCAGGCCCATGCGCGTGGCCAGCGGCCCGCTGGCCACCACGCCCTTGCCCAGGTAAAAGTCCTGCGGGCGCAACCACACGCTGTAGCCGAAGGTGGCGGCGTACTGCAGCGCGCGCTGCAACACCTGGGTGTTGACGATGGGCACCTCGGCCTGGCCAAAACCGACGCAACCGGACTCGGTCAGCTCCACCATCTCGGTCAGCACCTCGCCCTTGAGGCCGCGGGTCAGCGCGCCCAGCGGGAATACGCGGGCCTGGTGCAGTTTTTCGGCGCGGGATTTGAGCATGTCCACCAGACCGGGCTCGTCCAGCACCGGGTCGGTGTCGGGCGGGCAGACCAGGCTGGTCACGCCCCCGGCCACGGCGGCGGCCATTTCGCTTTCCAGCATGCCGGCGTGTTCCTGGCCGGGTTCGCGCAGGCGCATGCTCAGGTCCACCAGGCCCGGGGCCACGATGCAGCCGCTGGCGTCGATGGTGCGGTTGGGGTGGAAATCGGCCGGCGTCTTGCCGATGCCGATGATGCGGCCTGCCGCGATGGCGATGTCGGCCACGCGGTCGGTCTGGCTGGCGGGATCGATCAGGCGGCCGTTTTGAATCAGGATTTTCATGGTTGCAGTCCTCACGCCACGTTGCCGGCCACAATGCCCAGCACCGCCATGCGCACGGCGATGCCGAAGGTCACCTGCGGCAGCACCACGCTCTGGCCACCGTCCACCACGCTGGAGTCGATTTCCACCCCCCGGTTGATGGGGCCGGGGTGCATCACGATGGCGTCGGGTTTGGCCCATCGCATGCGCTCGGGCGTGACGCCAAAGCTCTTGAAATACTCCTGACTGGACGGCAGCAGCGCGCCGCTCATGCGCTCGTTCTGCAGGCGCAGGGTGATGACCACGTCGCAGTCCTTGATGCCCTCTTCCAGCGTGTGGCACACGCGCACACCCATCTGGCTGAAGTCGCTCGGCACCAGGGTGCGCGGGCCCACCACGCGCACATCGGGGCAGCCCAGGGTGGTCAGCGCATGGATGTCGGAACGCGCCACGCGCGAGTGCAGCACGTCACCCACGATGGCCACCGACAGCTTGGTGAAGTCCTTCTTGTAGTGGCGGATGGTGAACATGTCCAGCAGCCCCTGGGTGGGGTGGGCGTGGCGCCCGTCGCCGGCGTTGACCACGTGCACATGCGGTGCCACATGCTGCGAGATGAGGTACGGCGCGCCCGATTCGCTGTGGCGCACCACGAAAATGTCGGCCGCCATGGCGCTGAGGTTGGCGATCGTGTCCAGCAGCGATTCGCCCTTGGCGGTGGAGCTGCGCGCGATGTCCAGCGTGTAGACGTCGGCGCTCAGGCGGGTGGCGGCGATGTCGAAGGTGGTGCGGGTGCGGGTGCTGTTCTCGAAAAACAGGTTGAACACGCTCTTGCCGCGCAGCAGCGGCACCTTTTTCACCTCGCGGTCGCTCACGCTGACGAAGTTGGCGGCGGTGTCGAGTATCTGCGTCAGGATGGCCTGGGGCAGCCCTTCGGTGGAGAGCAGGTGGATCAGCTCGCCATGTTTGTTGAGTTGCGGGTTTTTCATGGGCATCAGGCCACCGGTTTGTGTTCGACGACGAAGCTGAAGGTGCCGTCGTCCCCGCGCGCCAGCTCGAAGGACTGGCCCGGCGGCAGCGGCAGGCGGGTGGCGGCGAAGTCGGCCGCCATGGGCAGTTCGCGCCCGCCCCGGTCCACCAGCACCGCCAGCTGCACACGCGCCGGGCGGCCGTAGTCGAACAGTTCGTTGAGCACGGCACGCAGCGTGCGGCCGGTGTAGAGCACGTCGTCGACCACGACGACATGGGCACCGTTGACGTCGAAGGGCAGGCGGGTCTGTTCGGCGGTGGCGCTCAGGCCGCGCTGGGCGAAGTCGTCGCGGTGCAGGGCGGACGAAATCACCCCGATCTCGCCGGGCAGGCCCAGTTCGCGCTGCAGGCGCTCGGCCAGCCAGGCGCCGCCGCTGGTCACGCCCACCAGCTTCACGGGGGCACCGGCCTGCAGGCCTTGCACGCCGCGCTTGAGCTCGGCGTACAGCGCCTCGGCGTCGAGTTGGAGAGAACTCACGGCAAACTCCTCAAAAATTGTTCCAGGATGATGCAGGCCGAAGCCGCATCGGCGTCGCGCGCGCCCAGGCTGTGGGCCTCGGTGGTGCTGTAGCGCTCGTCCACTTCATACACCGGCAAGTTGAAACGCCCGCGAAGCTGGCGCGCGAATTTGAGCGCGCGGGCGGTGTTTTCGTGGGCGGCGCCGTCCGGGTGGGTGGGCACGCCCACCACCAGCGCGTCGGGCTGCCACTCTTTCAGGCGGGCAGCCACCTGCACAAAACGGGCGTCGCCTTCGGCCTGGATGGTGGCCTGTGGCGTGGCCGAGCGCGTCAGCCGGTTGCCGCTGGCCACCCCGGTGCGCTTGAGGCCGTAGTCGAAGGCCAGAAAAGTTTGCTGCGAGGCCGGCACCTCTGGGGTCGCGTTCATGCGTGCCCCGAACCCGGCGCCAGCATCCAGGCCTGCAAACCGAGCAGGGCCATGGCCTTGTCGTAGCGCTGCTCCACCGGGGTGTCGAAAATCAGGCGCGGGTCGGCCTCCACCGTGAGCCAGCTGTTCTCGGTGATTTCGGACTCCAGCTGGCCCTCGCCCCAGGACGAATAGCCCAGCGAGACGAACACCTGCTGCGGCCCGGCCCCGGAGGACAGGGCTTCGAGCACGTCGCGCGAGGTGGTCATTTCCAGATCGCCCACGCGCAGGCTGGAGGCGTAGACCGACGGTGCAGGGGCCGGCGCCTCGGGGTCGTCCGCTTCGTCGGCCTCGGCCGCCGGGGTGTCGTCATCGTCGGTGGCGGCCAGGGCCGCGCGGATGGCCTGAGCCACCGCCGGCGGGGTTTCGTCGGTGCCCACGGGCTGGGCCTCGCCCATGGCCTCGTGCAACACAAAGCCGCGCTCGGTCTGCAGCGGCCCGCCGCGGAACACCGGCTGCGCCGCCAGTTCGCGGCGGCGCAGGGGCAGGTCCACCTTGTCGAACAGGTCGGCCACGGTGATGTCGCTGGGCTTGTTGATGATCAGGCCCAGCGCGCCCTTGGCGCTGTGCTCGCAGAGGTAGACCACGCTCTTGCCAAAGAGCTCGTCGTTCAACCCCGGCATGGCGATCAGGAAATGGTGGGTGAGGTTGATGGGGGAAGCGTCCGAAGGCATGCGGGCGATTTTACGGGGCGGCTGTGCGCCCATGGCCACAAAAAAACCCGCTGTCGAAGCGGGCTTGTGGGCAAGGCGAACACGGCCCGGGCGGGCCAGCGTCGTCAGACCGCGCGCGCGGCGCGCAACTGCACGGAGTAGTCGCGCAAGGCGGCGATACCGCTTTCTTCGGCGCGGCGGCACCAGGCCTGCAGGTCCTTGGCCAGTTGCTCGCGGTTGAGCGAGGTGTTGGACCACAGTTGGCGCAACTCCTCGCGCATGGCGTGCATCTTGGCCAGGGTGGGGTGCTGGGCGCGCACCTGCGCCACCTTGGCCTGGTACTGGGCCGGCACCTTGTCGTCGTCGCGGTGCAGCCAGCGGCGGGCGGCTTCCAGCATGGAGGCATCGGCGCGCTTGGCCTTCAGGGCATCCAGTTCGGCCTGCACCGTGGCGCGCATCTGGCGGGCAAAGCCGGCCATCACTTCGTAGCGGTTGGCGATGATGGCTTCCAGCGTTTTTTCGTCGGCCACGGGCTTGACGTCGCCAAAGGCCAGCTTGGGCGGCGTCTTCTTGGGCTTGGCCAGACCGAACTTGGCCAGGATGCTGATGTACATCCAGCCGATGTCGAACTCGTAGGGCTTGACCGAGAACTTGGCCGAGGTGGCGTAGGTGTGGTGGTTGTTGTGCAGCTCTTCGCCACCGACGATGATGCCCCAGGGGAAGACGTTGGTGCTGGCGTCGGTGGCTTCGAAGTTGCGGTAACCCCAGAAGTGACCAATGCCGTTGATGACGCCGGCGGCCCAGAACGGAATCCAGACCATCTGCACCGCCCACACGGCCAAACCCAGCACGCCGAACAGCGCCACGTCCAGGATCAGCATCATGCTGATGCCCAGACGCGAGTGCTTGGTGTAGACGTTGCGCTCCATCCAGTCGTCGGGGGTGCCGTGGCCGTAGCGCTCCATGGTTTCGCGGTTCTTGGCCTCGGCGCGGTACAGCTCGGCACCTTCCCAGAACACCTTCTTGATGCCGAAGATCTGCGGGCTGTGCGGGTCGCCGTCCTGCTCGCACTTGGCGTGGTGTTTGCGGTGGATGGCGGCCCACTCCTTGGTGAGCATGCCGGTGGTCATCCACAGCCAGAAGCGGAAGAAATGCGACACCAGCGGGTGCAGTTCGAGCGCGCGGTGGGCCTGGCAGCGGTGCAGGAACAGGGTGACGCTGACGATGGTGATGTGCGTCATGACCAGGGCCACGATGAGCACCTGCCACCACGCCGCGCCGGTGAGGCCCTGGGACAAGAAGCCGATGAAGCCGTTCCAGCCCGATTCGAACACAGACATGTACGTCCTTTGAAACTCGATGACGATCCACTGAACAGGCCACGGGCCCGCTCAGGCATAACCCGCAATTTTAGGTCGGAGGGGCCAAAACACCAAATCGATGGCCCTGCCACCGCAGGGCGGGACTCGACTCAGGCCTTGCGCTCCCAGACGGCGGCAAAAAAGCCGTCGGTCTGGTGCAGGTGGGGCCACAGGCGCAAATATCCAGACCGGCACAGGCTGGCGCCCTGCGGCACACCGGCGTGCTCCAGCACGGCATCGGCGGCCAGAGGGCGGAAATCGCGGTGGCTGGCGCCGAAGGCCTGGGCCACGGCCTCGTTTTCTTCGGTCAGCAGGCTGCAGGTGGCGTAGACCAGCCGCCCGCCGGGCTTGACCAGGCGCGCCGCGCTGGCCAGGATGCGGCCCTGCAGCGCCGCCAGCTCGGCCACCTCGGTGGGCTTCTGGCGCCACTTCAGGTCGGGGCTGCGACGCAAGGTGCCCAGGCCGGAACACGGGGCGTCGACCAGCACCCGGTCGGCCTTGCCGCGCAGGCGCAACACGCGCTCGTCCTGTTCGTGGGCAATGGCCATGGGGAATACGTTGTTCAGGCCGCTGCGCTGCAGGCGGGGCTGCAGCGCGTCCAGCCGGTGGGCCGAAGTGTCGAAGGCGTACAGGCGGCCGGTGTTGCGCATCACCGCGCCCAGGGCCAGGGTCTTGCCGCCAGCGCCGGCGCAGAAGTCCACCACCACCTCGTTGCGTTTGGCCTCCAGCAGCAGCGCCAGCAGCTGCGAGCCTTCGTCCTGTACCTCGGCCAGGCCTTCCTGGAACCAGGCTTCGCCGTGCAGGGCGACCTTGCCCGCCAGGCGCATGCCCCAGGGGGAATAGGGCGTGGCCTCGGCGGCCCAGCCGGCGTCGCGCAGGCGCTGCAACAGGGCCGGCCGCTTGGCCTTGAGGGGGTTGAGGCGCAGGTCCAGCGGCGCCGGGCGGTTCAGCGCCTCGGCCAACGCGGCGAAACCGTCGCCCAGTTCGGCCTGCAGGCGTTCGGCCAGCCACAGCGGCAGCAGGTGGCGCGCCTCGGGTGGGGCCTCGCGCGGCAGTTCGGCCGTGGCGCAGTGCGCCAGCCAGGCGCGTTCGTCGTCGGTGGCGGCCTGGGCCAGCCAGGCGTCGGCGCCGCCACACACCAGCAAGGCCAGGCGGCGGGCCTGGCGCCGGGCGGGCGCCAGGCCCTTGGGCGGGGGCAGGTCGGCGGGGGCGCTGCGCAGCCACCAGCGCAGGCGCGGCCACTCGCGCAGCACGGCGTAGACCAGATCGGCCAAGGTGTGCCGCTCGCGCGGGCCCACCTGGCTGTGGTCGTTGGTGTAGCGCGCCCCGGT
>NZ_NWMV01000036.1 GCF_002837145.1 Macromonas nakdongensis
GTGATGTGGCGCACGCCGGCGAGCGAGGTATTGGGCAGGATGGAGGCACTCACCGGTGGGCTGGCGGTAGCCTTGGCGTCGTTGATGCTCACCCCCACCAGCACACCGCCGGCCGCGGCCTCCGAGGTGGCACGGCCGGCGCGGGCAGCACCAGGCGTTCTTCCTGGCCGGCCACGAAGCGCACCCGCACCTGCTGGCCTGGCAGCAGCTGGGCAGCGTGCGCCGCGGCCAGGTTCAGGCGCCACTCCACCGTTTGCGACACCGGGTCGGCCGCCGGCAGGCGGGTGCGGCTGGCGGGCGCGAACCACTGGCCGTCGGGCAGTTGCACCTCCACCCGTGGGGCTTGGGCCGCCAGGGCGGCGCGCGAGGCCGGCACATGCACCACCGCCCGCAGCACTTGCGGGGCGTACACCGTCAGCACCGGCACGCCCGGTGCGGCCAGGTCGCCGGTTTCGGCGTGGGTGGCGAGCACGAAGCCGTCGTAAGGCGCGGTCAGGCGGGTGTGGCCTTGCGCCAGCCCCGATTGCACGGCACCAGCCCGGGCCTGTGCCGTGCCGGCCTGGGCCGCCTGGAACTGGGTTTCGGCCTGGTCCAGCGCGGCTTGCGACAGAAAGCCCTGGCGCTGCAGTTCGCGCGTGCGCTGCAGCTGGGTCTGCGCTTGCTGCTGCTGGGCCTGGGCCTGCGCCACCCCGGCCTGGGCCTGGACCACGCCGGCCTGCGTCATGCGGTCGTCCACCACCGCCAGCACCTGGCCGGCGCGCACCGCGTCACCGGCTTTGACCAGCAGCTGCGCGATGCGGCCGCTGGCCTGGGCCGACAGCGTGCTCTGCTGCACCGCCTGCAGCGTGCCGTCCAGGGTCAGCCCGGCGCCGACGGGGCGCAGAGCGACCTCGGCCACGGGGATTTGGGGGGCCGCCGGGCCGCTGGCGGGGGGGGCGGCGTGCGTGGCGCAGGCCCAGCCCAGACTGGCCGCGACCCAGAAGGCGCGAGCATGCGGGCGTGGACGGGGTGGGGACTGGACGGGGGGCATGGACGGTCTCCGGGCAATGCGCCAGTATAAATGAATACCCCTTGGAGTACCAGGAGGATCAGGTCTCTCCGTGGTCCACGGCGAACGGCACCCGGGGCGCCACGGCGCACATCAGTTCGTAGCTCAGGGTGCCGGCGGCCTGGGCCACTTCGTCGATGGGCAACACCGTACCACGGGCGCTGCGGCCCCACAACACCACCTCGTCGCCCAGGGCACAGGGGCCGTGGGCGGCCTCCACCGGGGTCAGGTCCACCGCCAGCATGTCCATGCTGACGCGGCCCACCAGCCGGGTGCGCACCCCGTTCACCAGCACCGGGGCGCCGTGTTCGGTACTGCCGGGGGCATGTCGGGGGTAGCCGTCGGCGTAACCGCAGGCCACCACGCCGACGTGCAGCGGCGCAGCGGCCACGTAGGTGGAGCCGTAGCCCACGCTCTCGCCCTGGGCCACCTGCTGGAGGCCGATGAGCCGGCTCGACAGCGTCAGGGTGGGTTGCAGCCCCCAGTCGGCGGCGCGGTGGCTGGGGTGGTCCGGGGCGCTGCCGTAGACCGCGATGCCGGGGCGCACCCAGTCGGCGGCCAGGGCCTGGGCGCTGGCTTCATCGCCCAGGCGCACCGACAGGGCGTGGCGCAGCGTGGCCGCGCTGTTGCACAGGCTGCGCTCGCCGGGCAGGTCGTGCGTGGCTTGCACGAAGGCGGCCACCTGGTGGGCGATGCCGTCGGCGCCCATGCGCAGGCCATCGGCGTCACTGAAGTGGGTCATCAGCGAGATCTCGTCCACCTGGGGCAGGGCGTTGAGCCGGGTCCAGGCGGCGCGGAAGGCTTCGGGCCGGAAACCCAGGCGGTTCATGCCGGAGTTCATTTTCAGGAACACGCGGTGCGGGGTCTGCGTTTTGTGGCGGCTGAGCCAGTCGATCTGTTCTTCGCAGTGCACCGCGTGCCACAGGTTCAGGCGCGAGCACAGCTCCAGGTCGCGAGGCTCGAAGCAGCCTTCGAGCAGCAGGATGGGGCCGCGCCAGTCCAGGGCGCGCAGGCGTTCGGCCTCGGCCAGGTCGAGCAGGGCAAAGCCGTCGGCGCCGCGCAGGGCGTCGAACACGCGTTCGATGCCGTGGCCGTAGGCGTTGGCCTTGACCACCGCCCAGACCCGGGTGTCGGGGGCGGCGGCCCGGGCGCGGGCCAGGTTGTGGCGCAGGGCCGGGGCGTGGACGGTGGCGAGGATCGGGCGTGGCATGGTGGCGTGTCGGAGCGGTGGGTGTGGAGGCTGGCCGTGCTATAACCCGCGCATCGCTGGAGACGCCGCGGCCTGCACTGGCCGCCACTGTTGCACAAAAACCGCCTGCCCCACGCTGTTACGTACCCAAATTCATGGCCATGAAGCGCGGTTTCTACACCATCATGACGGCGCAGTTCTTCAGTTCCCTGGCCGACAACGCCTTGTTCGTCGTGGCCGTGGAACTGCTGCGCACCCGGGGCGCCCCGGAGTGGCAAAGTGCCGCTCTGGTGCCCATGTTTGCCCTTTTTTACGTGGTGTTGGCGCCTTTTGTGGGGGCGTTTGCCGACGCTCGGCCCAAAGGTCAGGTCATGTTCGTCAGCAACGCGATCAAGGTGCTGGGCTGTCTGCTGATGCTCACCAGCCTGCACCCCCTGCTGGCCTACGCCATCGTCGGGCTGGGCGCGGCGGCCTATTCGCCGGCCAAGTACGGCATCCTCACCGAGTTGCTGCCGCCTTCGCAACTGGTCAAGGCCAACGGCTGGATCGAGGGGCTGACCATCGCCTCCATCATCCTGGGCGTGGTGCTGGGCGGGCAGCTGGTGGGGCCGCTGGTGTCCGGGCACCTGCTGGCCTGGGAGTCGAAGTTGCCGGGCGTGGGCCTGGGCATCGGCACCCCGGCCGAGGCCGCCATCGCCCTGCTGGTGCTGGTCTACGGCGTGGCGGCCTGGTTCAACACCCGCATCCCGCGCACCGGCGCCGCCTTGCGCCACATGCCGCGCAACGCGCTGGCCTTGCTGCCCGATTTCTGGATCTGCAACACCCGCCTGTGGCGCGACCGCCTGGGCCAGATTTCCCTGTCCACCACCACCCTGTTCTGGGGCGTCAGCGGCAACCTGCGCTACATCGTGCTGGCCTGGGCCGCGGCGGCCCTGGGGTACAGCACCACCCAGGCCTCGTCGCTGGTCGGCGTGGTGGCCATTGGCACCGCGGTGGGCGCGGTGGTGGCCTCGCTGCGCATGCGCCTGGAACACGCCACCGGCGTCATGCCGCTGGGCATCGCCATGGGCCTGTTGGTGGTGTTCATGAACTTCATCGACAACGTCTGGGTCGCGGCCCCGTTCCTCATCGCCTTGGGGGCGCTCGGCGGTTTCCTGGTGGTGCCGATGAACGCCCTGCTGCAGCACCGCGGCCACAACCTGATGGGTGCCGGGCGCTCGATCGCGGTGCAGAACTTCAACGAACAGGCCTGTATCCTGTTCCTGGGCTTCCTCTACAGCTTTTCCACCGGCATGGGCCTGTCGGCGTTCGGGGCCATCACCGGATTCGGGGTGTTCGTCGCCGGGGCCATGTGGCTGATCCTGCGTTGGCACCGGCGCAACCAGCGCGACCACGCGCACGAACTGGAACGCCTGCTGGAGATCGCCCGCCGCGACGACCTGCACGGTTGAGGTGGCGGCGCGGTTCGCGCCTAGGGGCGTTCAGCCCAGGGCGCGCAGCACCGGGGCCAGCAGCCAGGGCAGCGCCAGGGCACTGAACAAGGCGGTCAGGCCCATGGCCAGGCCGGCAAAGGCGCCGCTTTCTTCGCTCACCTGAAACGCCCGCGCCGTGCCGATGCCGTGGGCCGCGGTGCCCAGGGCCAGGCCGCGCACCATCGGGTCGTGGATGCGCAGCAGGTCGAACAGCACGCGCGCGCTGGCCGCGCCGACCACGCCGGTGCAAACCACCAGCACCGCGGTCAGCGAGGGCAGCCCGCCGAGCGGTTCGGCGATGCCCATGGCCACGGGCGAGGTGACCGATTTGGGGGCGAGTGAGGCCAGCGTGGCGCGCGAAGCCCCGAGCAGGTGGGCCAGCCCGACCGCACTGAACGTGCCGGCCAGGGTGCCGGCCACCAGGCCGCCCAGCAGCGGCCACCAGACCCGGCGCAAACGGCCCCATTGTTCGTACAGCGGCACCGCCAGGGCCACGGTGGCCGGACCGAGCAGGAAGTGCACGAACTGAGCGCCTTCAAAGTAGGTGCCGTAGGGCGTGCCGGTGGCCCAGAGCAAGGCCCCCAGCAGCACGATGGACAACGCCACCGGGTTGGCCAGCGGGTGCTGGCGCACCGCGGCCGACAGGCGGTAGGCCAGGCCGTAGACCAGCAGCGTCAGTGTCAGGCCCAGCAGCGGCGTGGTCGAGAGGTATACCCAGATCTCGGCCAGGCTGGGGGCGTCGTGTGGGGGGCTCATGTGCCGTCCTGCGGCGCTTTGGCGCCGGCGTGGCGGCGCAGCAGCCAGACGGTGGTGAGTGCGGCCGTGGCCATGCCGATCCAGGTGCTCAGCACCAGCGCCACGCCGATGGCCCAGGCCTCGTCACCCAGGCGCTGCAGGTGCAGCATCACGCCCACGCCGGCGGGCACGAACAGCAGCGACAGGTGCTGCAGCAGGCCTTTGGCGGTGTCGCGCAGCGCCTGCAGCCAGACCGGGCGCAGCAGCAGGGCCAGCAACAGCAGCGCCATGCCCAGCACCGGGCCGGGCACCGGCCAGGCCAGCCAGCGCACCACCGCTTCGCCCAGCAGTTGCAGGCTCAGCAGGGCGGCCAGGGCGTTGAGCACGGTGTCAGGGCCTGGCCGGCGGACGCAGCGCCGCGTCCAGCACCTCCACCCAGTGTTTCACCGGGGTGTCGGTGCCGCTTTGCAGGTGGCCGATGCAGCCGATGTTGGCCGAGACGATGGTGTCCGCCGCCAGTTCGTCCAGGTGGCCGAGCTTGCGGTCGCGCAACTGGGTGGACAGGCCGGGGTTGAGCACCGAATAGGTGCCGGCCGAGCCGCAGCACAGGTGCGCTTCGTTGCGCGCCACCTGCACCGCAAAGCCCAGCGCACCCAGGTGCTCCTCTACCCCGCCGCGCAGACGCTGGCCGTGCTGCAGGGTGCAGGGCGGGTGGAAGGCCAGGCGCTGCCCGTGGGCGCCGGGCGCCAGTTGCCCTTGCAGGGCCGGCACCAGGGTGGGCAGCAGCTCGCTCAGGTCCCGGGTCAGGGCGCTGACGCGGGCGGCCTTCTCGGCGTAGGCCGGGTCGTGCCGCAGCAGGTGCCCGTAGTCCTTCACCGTCACGCCGCAGCCCGAGGCGTTCATCACGATCGCCTCCGCCGGCTGCGTGCTGGCTGGGTCGATGTGGGGCCACCAGGCGTCGATGTTGGCGCGCATCTGCGCCAGCCCGCCGACCTGGTCGTTCAGGTGGAACTTGACCGCGCCGCAGCAGCCGGCCTGGGGCGCCACCACGGTCTGCACGCCGGCCGCGTCCAGCACCCGCGCCGTGGCGTGGTTGATGTTGGGCATCATCGCCGGTTGCACGCAGCCTTCGAGCATCAGCACGCGCCGGGCGTGGGTGCGGCTGGGCCAGGGGCCGGGGTCCTGCTTGGGCGGTACCTTGGCCTGCCAGGCCTCGGGCAGCAGCCCGCGCACCGCCTGGCCCACCCGCATCGCGGGACCGAACAGGGGCGAGGGCAGGCCTTCCTTCAGCAGCCAGCGCACCGCGCGTTCGGCCGCTGGGCGTTCCACCTTGGCGTCCACCACCTTGCGGCCGATGTCGACCAGGTGGCCGTAGTCCACCCCGCTGGGGCAGGTCGATTCGCAGTTGCGGCAGGTCAGGCAGCGGTCCAGGTGCTGCTGGGTCTTGCGTGTGGGTGTCTGGCCTTCCAGCACCTGTTTGATCAGGTAGATGCGCCCGCGCGGACCGTCCAGTTCGTCACCCAGCAGCTGGTAAGTGGGGCAGGTGGCGGTGCAGAAGCCGCAGTGCACGCACTTGCGCAGGATGGCTTCGGCCGCCTGGCCGTCGGGCGTGCCTTGGAATTCGGGCGCGAGTTGGGTTTGCATGTCGTTCCTCGGCTCAGAGGCCAAAGCCCCAGCGGCCGGGGTTGAACACGCCGGCCGGGTCGAATTCGCGTTTCAGGCGTTGCTGAATGGCCAGCAGCGCCGCGTCGGGGGGGGTGAAGCGGTCGCCCGCCTGGGCGTGCGCCGCCGGGGCGCGGAACAGGGTGGCGTGGCCACCGGCCTGCCGCGCGAGGGTGCGCAAGGAGTCGCGCGCGGCCAGTGGGGCCCAGACCCAGCGTTGGCCGCCGTGCCATTCCACCAGCGCCGGGCCGGGCAGGTCCAGCACGGGCGTGGTGGGCGCCACCGACAGGCGCCACAAGCCGTGTTCGGACGACGGTGCCTGGGCGAAAAAGGGCAGGGTGTGTTCGCCGCAGGCGCGCCAGTCGGCGGCGCTGCGCGCGGTGTCCTGGCGCTCGCCCGGGGCATCGGCCAGCATGCGCGTGCACGCGGCGTCCACCGCCGCCACGGCCCCGCGCAGGCGCACGAACAGCAGCGGCCGGGCGGGGGCCTCGGTGTCGTCCAGCACCCAGCAGCTGGCGTTCAAGGGCAGGGGCTGGCCGCGCCAGCGGGCCAGTTGCGCCAGGGCCACGTCCTGCGGCATTTCGAAGCTCAGGGTGGCTTCGGCCGGCGCCACCGGCAGCACCTTGAGCGACACCTCGGTGAGCACACCCAGGCTGCCCAGGCTGCCCGCGAGCAGGCGGCTGAGGTCGTAGCCGGCCACGTTCTTCATCACCTGGCCGCCGAAAGTGAGGTGTTCGCCCCGGCCGTTGAGCAGTCGGGCGCCCAGGATGTAGTCGCGCACCGCGCCGACGCTGGCACGGGCCGGGCCGCTCAGGCCGGTGGCCACCGCCCCGCCGACCGTAGCGCCGGGTCCGAAGTGCGGGGGTTCGAAGGCCAGGCATTGGCCGCGTTCGGCCAGCGCCGTTTCCACTTCGGTCAGGGGGGTGCCGGCGCGCGCGGTCAGCACCAGTTCGGTCGGCTCGTAGGCGACGATGCCGGCGTGGGGGCGGGTGTCCAGCGGAGCCAGACCGCTGGCCAGGGGCTCGCCGTAGAACGCCTTGCTGCCGCCGCCGCCCACGCGCAAGGCCATGCCGTCGGTGGCGGCGGCGCGGATCTGGTCGGCCCAGCGGGCCACGGCGGGTTCCGTGCCGACCCCGGGGGTGGCCACGGCAGAGGAGGGGTGTGCTGCAGGCATGGCCGCAATGTTAGCGGCGGCCCCATCCGGCCAGCGTGAATTTTTTTAACGCGCCACTTCAGTCCCAGTACAGGTTGACGGGCAGGCCGGGGGTGTCCACCCGCAGCGTGTGCACCGCGCCGCTGTCGGGCCAGCGGGCCAGTTCGGCCGGGCTGCGCTGGAGGCGGGCGCTGGTCAGGTACAGGGTGCGCAAGTCCGGGTCGCCGAAGCACAGCGCCGTCGGACATTGCACCGGGGTGGGGTGGCGCGCCAGCACCTCGCCCTGGGGGCTCAGGCACAGCACCTGGGCCCCTTCGTGCATCGCCACCCAGTAGCGCCCGGCCTGGTCCACCGCCGCGCCGCTGGGGCGCCCGGCGTAGCCGCCCGGGGTGTCGAACGACCAATCCGCGGGCCGCGGGGCAAAGTGGCCCAGCGGCATGGGCACGCCCAGTTGCGGCGGCCATTGGCCGGGGTTGGACATGGCGTGGGTGCTGACCTGGTGCCGGCTGCTGTCGGTCCAGTACAGCCGCTTGCCATCGGGCGACCAGGCCAGTCCGTCGCAGGACAGCAGCCCGCGTTCCACCGCACGCAGTTCGGGTTGGTTTTTGACGCGGGTGTGCAGGCAGTACAAGGCCCCTTCGGCCCGGTCCTGGGCGTCCACGTGGGTGCCGACCCAGAAACGGCCCCAGGGATCGCAGCGGCCGCCGGCAAAGCGCTGGCGGGCCGGGTCGTGGGGGGCGGCGGCGATCTGGCGTGGCAGGTCGTTCCAGTGGCCCAGGTGGTAGATGCCGTCGCGCAGGGCCAGCAGCAAGCCGCCGCTGCGGCAGGGGGCCACGCTGCCCGGGGTTTGCGGCAGGTCGATGTGTTCGGCCTGGCCGCTGCGCGGGTGCAGCCGCCACAGCCGCATCAGGGCCACGTCCACCCAGTACAGGCGCTCTTCCCGGGCGTGCCAGAAGGGCGAATCGCCCTGGGCGCAGAGGGTGTCGTGGGCCCGTTGCCAGGCGGGTGCGGTGGGGGCGCTCATGGGATGGTCCTCCTGCGGGAAATCGTGGTTTGGCTACACTCTGTCACATGCTCTGGGTCAAGTCGTTCCACATCGTTTTCGTCGCCAGCTGGTTCGCCGGTCTGTTCTACCTGCCGCGCATCTTCGTGAACCTGGCCATGGTCCAGCCCGGCAGCGAGGCCGAACGCCAGCGCCTGCTGCTGATGGCGCGCAAGCTCATGCGCTTCATGACCCTGCTGGCCGTGCCCGCCCTGGCCCTGGGCCTGTGGCTGTGGCTGGGCTACGGCGTCGGCCGTGGTCCGGGCAACGGCTGGCTGCACGCCAAGCTGCTGGTGGTGGCCCTGCTGCTGGGCTACCACCACGCCTGTGGCCGCCTGCTGCGCCGTTTCGAGCGTGGCGACAACGCCCACCACCACGTCTGGTACCGCTGGTTCAACGAAGCTCCGGTCCTCATGATGATCGTGGCCGTGGTCCTGGTGGTTGTCAAGCCCTTCTGAGGCGGGGGCGTGTCGGCGTTCGCTGTCCGCCGTCCACGCCCGTCCGAGCCAGTGGGTGCCGACGGTCGGCGCCTGTCGCTGGCCTGGCCGGTGGCCCTGGCCTATGCCGTGCTGGTGGTCTACGCCAGCCTGTTTCCGTTCACCGGCTGGCGCCTGCAGGGCATTGCGCCCTGGTCTTTCCTGCTGGCGCCCTGGCCCCAGTACTGGACCGGCTTCGACATCGCGGCCAACCTCTTGGGTTACGTCCCCCTGGGCCTCTTGCTCACCCTGGCCGTGGCGCGCACGGGGCGGGGCCGCGGGGCCTGGCTGCTCGGGACCCTGGGGCCGGTGTGCCTGTCCTTGGCGCTGGAGTCGGTACAGAGTTACCTGACGCAGCGGGTGCCCTCGCAGGTGGACTGGGGCCTCAACAGCCTGGGCGCGGCCCTGGGCGCGGTGTTGGCCCTGCTCCTGCTGCGCTGGCGCGTGCTCGGGCCGTGGGTGCAGTTCCGCCAGGCCTGTTTCGTGCCCGACACCCGGGGGGCGCTGGTGCTGTTGCTGACCTGGCCGCTGGCGGTCCTCTACCCCACGTCGGTGCCCTTCGGTCTGGGCCAGGCGTGGCAGCGGCTGGAGGTGGCACTGGTCCAGCTGACCGAGGGCTCGGCCCTGCAGGGGTGGTTGCCCCAGGCCGCGCCCTCCTTGCCGCTGAGTCCCCTGGCCGAAGCGCTGGTGGTGGCCCTGTGCGTCTGGGCGCCGGTGCTGCTGGGCTATGCGGTGCTGCGGCGCCCTGGGCAGCGTTTTGTGTTTGCGTTGCTGTTCGGGGTGGTGCTTCTGTCCGCTGGCGTGTTGTCGGCCAGCCTGACGTTCGGGCCGGTTCACGCCTGGGCCTGGCTCACGCCGCCGGCGTCGCTGGGCCTGGTGGTGGCCGCGGCCATGTCCCTGTTCGGGCTGGCCCTGGGGCACCGCACGGCCGCGGTGTTGTCGCTGCTGGCCTGGAGCTTTGCCCTGGGCCTGCTCAACCGGGCGCCGGAAACGGCGTACTTTGCCCAGTCCCTGGAAACCTGGGAGCAGGGGCGCTTCATCCGGTTTCATGGTCTGTCGCAGTGGCTGGGCTGGCTGTGGCCCTACGCCGCCTTGTGGGTGGGGGTGCGCCTGGCCTTGCGCCCCCGGGGCGCCCACTACAATGCCACGCCATGAGTGAGCCCCAATCCGCCGCCCCTTCTTATTACCAGCGGCACATCTTTTTCTGCCTGAACCAGCGCGCCAACGGCGAAGCCTGCTGCGCCGACCACGGGGCCCAGGCGGCCTTCGACCGTTGCAAGCAGCAGGTCAAGGCCTTGGGTCTGGCCGGTCCCGGTCAGGTGCGCGTCAACAAGGCCGGCTGTCTGGACCGTTGCGCCGGCGGGCCGGTGGCCGTGGTCTACCCCGAGGCGGTCTGGTACAGCTTCGTCGACCAGGCCGACATCGACGAGATCGTCACCTCGCACCTGCGCGACGGGGTGGTCGTCGAGCGCCTGCTGACCCCGCCCGGCGTCGGCCGCTGAGGCCGTGGCCGTGAACGCGCAGACCGAATCCCTGCTGATCGACGGCCCCAGCGGTGCCCTGGAGTTGGCGATCGACCGCCCGGCCCAGGCCCGCGCCGAAGGCGGAGTGGCGGTCATCGCCCACCCCCACCCCCTGTTCGGCGGCACCCTGCAGAACAAGGTGGTGCAGACCCTGGCCCGGGCCTACGTGCAGGCCGGCTGGACGGCGCTGCGCTTCAACTTCCGCGGCGTCGGCCGCAGCGCCGGGGTGCACGACCACGGCGTGGGCGAGACCGAGGACCTGCTCGCCGCCGTGGCGGCCCAGGCGCCCGCGGGGCCGCTGGCCCTGGCCGGCTTTTCCTTCGGCGCTTTCGTCACCTGCCAGGCCGCGGTGCGGCTGCAGCCGGCGCGCGCCCTGCATTCGCTGGTGCTGGTCGGCACGGCGGCCAGCCGTTTTGCCGTGCCGGCCTTGCCCGAGGAACTTCACGACCGCACCCTGGTCGTTCACGGGGAGCAGGACGACACCGTGGCCCTCTCGGCCGTGCTCGATTGGGCCCGGCCCCAGGCCTTGCCCGTCACCGTCATCCCCGGTGTCGAGCATTTTTTCCACGGCCGCCTGCCCCTGCTCAAAGCCTTGACCCTGCGCCACCTGCGCGCCGCCTGAGCCGCCCTGCGCGCCGGTCCGGCGTTTCTTCACCGTCAAAACTGGACTTTCACGTGTTTGCCCTTCCCCTTTCTGTGCGCCCCTGGTCGGCCGGCTTGGTGCTGACCCTGGCCGCGGCCCTGCCCGCCGTGGCGCAAACCCCGGCGGCGCCCGAGGTGGCCGCCCGCGCCTTCCTGGTGTACGACGTGACCAGCCAGCAGGTGCTGGCCGCCAAGGATCCGGACATGGCGGTCGAGCCGGCCTCGCTGACCAAACTCATGACGGCCTACCTGGTGTTCGACGCCCTGCGTGCCAAAAAGATCGCCCTGGACCAGACCTTCCCCGTGAGCGAGCGCGCCTGGAAGATGCCGGGCTCGCGCATGTTCATCGATCCCAAGATGCAGGTGCCGGTCGAGGACTTGCTCAAAGGCATGATCGTGCAGTCCGGCAACGACGCCACCGTGGCCCTGGCCGAAGGCGTGGGTGGCACGGTCGAGCGTTTCGTCGAACTCATGAACCAGCAGGCCAAGGCCCTGGGCATGAGCAAGACCGGCTTCCGCAACCCCGAGGGTCTGACCGCACCCGGCCACACCACCACCGCACGCGACCTCTCGGTGCTGGCCACCCGTCTGCTGAAGGACTTTCCGCAGTACGTCGGCTACTACGCCATCCAGCGTTACCGCTACCCCGGCACGCCCGCGGCCAACGACACCAACCGCAACCTGTTGCTGTTCCGCGATCCCACGGTCGATGGCCTCAAGACCGGCCACACCGACGCCGCCGGCTACTGTCTGGTGGCCACTGCACGCCGCCAGTTTCCGGGCCTGGGTGAGGGGGCCAACGGCCAACGCCGCCTGATCAGCGTGGTGCTGGGGGCCGCCAACGAGAACGCCCGTGCCGCCGAAAGCCAGAAGCTGCTGAACTGGGGCTTTTCCGCTTACCAGGCGGTCCGGCTGTTCGCGCCGGGTCAGGCCGTGGCCACGCCCGAAGTCTGGAAAGGCCGGGCCTCCACGGTGTCGATCGGCCGGCCCGAGGGCGTCGTCGTCAGTGTGCCGGCGGGCCAGGCCAGCGGCCTGCGTACCGAGGTGCTGCGCACCGACCCGCTCGTCGCGCCGCTGCAGCAGGGCCAGCCGCTGGGCACCCTGCGCGTCAAGACGGCCGCCGGCGAGGTGGTCGCCGAAACCCCGCTGTTCGTGCTGCAGACGGTGGAAGAAGCCGGTCTGCTTGGCCGCCTTTGGGGCGCCATCCGCCTCTGGATCAAGTGAGGCCGGCCCCCGTGGAGGGCGGCCAGGCGTTGCGCTCCCAGGGGCTTCGTGCTACAGTGGCGGGCTTTTCGGAAAATTCCGAAGGGATTTCTGTTTTTATTTCAAACGTTTAGGGACGTTTCAATGCCAACCATCAACCAACTCGTGCGCCAAGGCCGGACGGTCGAAAAGATCAAGTCCAAGAGCCCGGCCATGGAAAACTGCCCCCAGCGTCGTGGCGTGTGCACCCGCGTGTACACCACGACCCCCAAGAAGCCGAACTCCGCGCTGCGTAAGGTCGCCAAGGTGCGCCTGACCAACGGCTTCGAAGTCATTTCCTACATCGGCGGTGAAGGCCACAACCTGCAGGAACACAGCGTGGTGCTGGTTCGCGGCGGTCGTGTGAAAGACTTGCCCGGTGTGCGTTACCACATCGTCCGCGGTTCGCTGGACCTGCAAGGCGTGAAAGACCGCAAGCAGTCCCGTTCCAAGTACGGTGCCAAGCGTCCCAAGAAGGCCTAATTGCCCCCTGGTTCGCCGGATGCGGCTGTCATGCCGTGTTCAAAACAAGGTGCTTGAATGCTTGCTGGCGAGTGTTTGAGCGAAGTGACCCCCGGATGCGCACGGTGCGCATGGGTCGAGTAAGTGAGGGTCCTGTATGGCTCTCGCGGTGCCGCCGGAAGCGGTGCCAACTGAAGCAATGGAGTGAGAAATGCCACGTCGTCGCGAAGTCCCTAAACGTGAAATCCTGCCGGATCCCAAGTTCGGCAATGTCGAGCTGTCCAAATTCATGAACGTCATCATGGAAGGCGGCAAAAAGGCGGTTGCAGAGCGCATCATCTACGGTGCCCTGGAAACCATGGAGAAGAAGACCGGCAAAGACCCGCTGGAACTCTTCACCATCGCCATCAACAACGTCAAACCCTTGGTGGAAGTGAAGTCCCGCCGCGTCGGTGGCGCTAACTACCAGGTGCCTGTCGAAGTGCGTCCGGTGCGTCGCCTGGCCCTGTCCATGCGCTGGATCAAGCAGGCTGCCCGCAAGCGCAGCGAAAAGTCCATGGCCCTGCGTTTGGCCAACGAACTGCTGGAAGCCAACGAAGGCCGTGGTGGCGCCATGAAGCGACGTGACGAAGTGCACCGCATGGCCGAAGCCAACAAGGCCTTCAGCCACTTCCGCTTCTAAGCCGCGCGCTTATCGCATCCCGCAAGGCCCGCAACACTCTCACAAGGGGTGGCGGGCTTTGCCCGTATCTTTCGGAGAATTCTCATGGCACGTTCCACGCCCCTCGCGCGTTACCGCAACATCGGTATCTCGGCCCACATCGACGCCGGCAAGACCACCACCACCGAACGCATCCTGTTCTACACCGGCGTGAACCACAAGATCGGTGAAGTGCACGACGGCGCTGCCACCATGGACTGGATGGAGCAGGAGCAAGAGCGCGGCATCACCATCACCTCGGCGGCCACCACCTGCTTCTGGCGTGGCATGGACAACTCCTTCCCCGAGCACCGCTTCAACATCATCGACACCCCCGGCCACGTGGACTTCACCATCGAGGTGGAGCGCTCCATGCGCGTGCTGGACGGCGCCTGCATGGTGTACTGTGCCGTGGGTGGCGTGCAGCCCCAGTCGGAAACCGTGTGGCGCCAGGCCAACAAGTACAAGGTGCCGCGTCTGGCCTTTGTGAACAAGATGGACCGCACCGGTGCCAACTTCTTCAAGGTCTACGACCAGATGAAGCTGCGCCTCAAGGCCAACCCCGTGCCCATCGTGATCCCCATTGGCGCCGAAGAAGGCTTCAAAGGCGTGGTCGACCTGCGCAAGATGAAGGCCATCATTTGGGACGAAGCGTCCCAGGGCATGAAGTTCACCTTCGAAGAGATCCCCGCCGAGCTGGTCGAGCAGGCCAAGGAATGGCGCGAGAAGATGGTGGAAGCCGCGGCCGAAGCCTCCGAAGAGCTGATGAACAAGTACCTGGAAGAGGGTGAGCTGACCGAGGAGGAAATCACCGCCGGTCTGCGCGCCCGTACCCTGGCCACCGAAATCCAGCCCATGCTGTGCGGCACCGCGTTCAAGAACAAGGGCGTGCAGCGCATGCTCGACGCTGTGATCGAACTGCTGCCTTCCCCGGTGGACATTCCGCCGGTCGCGGGCACCAACGAAGACGAAGAGCCGGCTTCGCGCAAGGCCGACGACGAAGAGAAGCTGTCTGCCCTGGCGTTCAAGCTGATGACCGACCCCTTCGTGGGCCAGTTGACCTTCGTGCGCGTGTACTCCGGCGTCCTGAAGAAGGGCGACACCGTGTACAACGCCGTCAAGGGCAAGAAGGAACGCATCGGCCGTATCGTGCAGATGCACGCCAACAACCGCCAGGAAGTGGAAGAAATCCGCGCCGGCGACATTGCCGCCTGCGTGGGCCTGAAGGAAGTCACCACCGGTGAAACCCTGTGCGACCCGGCCGCCATCATCACCCTGGAACGCATGGTGTTCCCGGAGCCGGTGATCGCCCAGGCCGTGGAGCCCAAGACCAAGACCGACCAGGAAAAGATGGGCATCGCCCTGAACCGCCTGGCCGCCGAAGACCCGTCGTTCCGCGTGCGCACCGACGAAGAATCCGGTCAGACCATCATCGCCGGCATGGGCGAGCTGCACCTGGAGATCATTGTCGACCGCATGAAGCGCGAATTCGGCGTGGAAGCCAACGTCGGCAAGCCGCAGGTGGCCTACCGCGAAACCATCCGTGGCACCGTGAACGAAGCCGAAGGCAAGTTTGTGCGCCAGTCCGGTGGTAAGGGCCAGTACGGCCATGTCGTGCTCAAGATCGAACCGCAGGAAGCCGGCAAGGGCTTCGAGTTCGTCGACGCGATCAAGGGTGGTGTGGTGCCGCGCGAATTCATTCCCGCCGTGGAAAAAGGCGTGGTCGAGGCCCTGACCCAGGGCGTGCTGGCCGGCTACCCGGTGGTGGACGTCAAGGTCACCCTGCACTTCGGTTCCTACCACGACGTGGACTCGAACGAACTGGCGTTCAAGATGGCCGCCATCTTCGGTTTCAAGGAAGGTTGCAAGAAGGCCCAGCCGGTCATTCTGGAACCCATGATGGCCGTCGAAGTGGAAACCCCGGAAGACTACGCCGGCACGGTGATGGGCGACCTGTCCAGCCGCCGCGGCATGGTTCAGGGCATGGAAGACATGGTCGGTGGTGGCAAGGCCATCAAGGCCGAAGTGCCGCTGTCCGAAATGTTCGGTTACTCGACCGCGCTGCGCTCCGCGACGCAAGGCCGCGCCACCTACACGATGGAATTCAAGCACTACTCGGAAGCCCCGCGCAACGTGCAAGAAGCCATCATGGCCGCCCGCGCCAAGTAATTGGTCCACCCCCGCGCCGCGCCCCAAGGGGCGCGTCACCCCCTCAAGGGGACGTTGCCAGCAGACCGGCAAAGCCGGATCTGCGGCAACCCTGGATGAGGTGGTTGGTGTGCGGGACTTTTGTTGTCTTCAGCGCCGTTTAGCGGTGAGTCTGCTGCCCGTGGCAGGCTCTGGCTGGAGACGTTAAACCGACACGGGCTTTGTTCTTTTATTGAGGTAATTGCAATGGCAAAAGAGAAATTCGAG
>NZ_NWMV01000037.1 GCF_002837145.1 Macromonas nakdongensis
GGTCGCAGGCTGGTGGAAATAGCTGCCCACCGGGCGCTCCACCGGCCCTTCGGCGCGCTCGGGGGTGACCCGGTCCGGGCTGGCACGCTCGGCCGCCGGACGCTCGGGCACGGCCGGCGTCGCACCGCTGCGGCGAAACACGTAAGCCCCCGATTTATCGTCGCGCCCAAACTCCAGCAGGCCGCGCGCCTGCGCCTCTTCCAGCAAGGTGCCGAAGGTGCGGAAGCCGTAATAGCCCTCGCTGAAGTCCGGTTTGCGGCGCTTGATCGCCTCCTTCAGCATCGACGCCCAGATCTTGCCCGTGTCGCCGCGCTCGGCCACCAGGGCCTCGAAAGTTTCCACCGCCATCTCGATGGCCTGGCTGCGCCGCGCCTCCAGGCTGTCCTTGCGTTGGCGTTCCTCTTCCGGCGTGCGGCGCGGCGCGGCTTCCGCCGGCTGGGAGCGGGCCTGGTGGCGCTGGCTTTCGCGCACCAGGTCGTCGTAAAAAATGAACTCGTCGCAGTTCGCGATCAACAGGTCCGAGGTGGACTGCTTCACCCCCACGCCGATCACCTGCTTGGCGTTTTCGCGCAGCTTGGACACCAGCGGCGAAAAGTCCGAATCGCCGCTGATGATGACGAAGGTGTTGACGTGGCTCTTGGTGTAACACAGGTCCAGCGCGTCCACCACCAGGCGGATGTCGGCCGAGTTCTTGCCCGACTGGCGCACGTGCGGGATCTCGATCAGCTCGAAGTTGGCCTCGTGCATGGTGGCCTTGAACCCTTTGTAGCGTTCCCAGTCGCAATAGGCCTTCTTCACCACGATGCTGCCCTTGAGCAGCAGGCGCTCCAGGATTTTCTTGATGTCGAACTTGTCGTACTTGGCATCGCGCACGCCGAGGGCGACGTTCTCGAAGTCGCAAAACAGCGCCATGCTCAGGTTGTCGGGGGAGGTGGCCATGGAAGGGGGTCTCGAAACGGGTAGGGGCCCATCATACGGAATGGGGCGCAGGCGGCGCCACCGCGGGCCGGATGGCACCGGTGACGGGGGCGGCCAGAAAATCGAAGGCTTCGGTCAGCAGCAAGGGGGCGCCGCCACGCCGGTGAACGCGCCGCCGGGCGGGGGTGGCCAAGGCACGCTCGGTGCCGGCCTGCGGCCGCAGGCCGACCCACGCGAACTCCAGTGGGGACCGCTGCAGCCCCGGCAGGCTGAACAGCAACTCCCCCAAAGGGCGCCGGCCCAGGGTGGCCACCGCTTGCCAGGGGTTGTGCCCCCCCCAGTCGGGGATCACCGTGCGGGCGCGCACCAGCACCTGGCCCGGCACCTGCAGCCGGACTTCGCGCACCCAGCAAGCCGCATCCGCCGCCAGGCCCAGGCATTCGCCTTCGTCCGCGGCGGGCGAGCGCAGGCCCTCGTCCAGCACCTCCACCGCCAGCGTCGGCCAGCGCGCACGCAGCCGGGCCGTGATCGAACCCGCCTCCCGCAGCCACGACAGCGTGTCCGGCGCGACCGCGTGCCGGACGATGTCGCGGGTGTCGGGGCACCAGGGGGAGGGCAAGGGCAGGACCAGCATGCGCCTACCTTAACGGATTCGCGCGCACCACACCCCCCCGGTCGGCGCATCAGCCCCCGAGCCACGCCAGGCGGGCCAACCCCGCGGCCACGCCCAGGCCATGCAGCACCGCCGCGGCGATGGTGAGCACGATGGCCGGCGCCAGGCGCTGCGGCTGCAGGCGCCGCCGCCACAGCAGCAGCGCGGCCGCGGCGGACAACGGCCCCGACAAGCACCCCCACAGCACCGGCACCGGGAGCGCCCAGGCCCACACCCCCAGGGCCAGCCAGGCGTGGGCCATCAGCGCCAGGCTGGCGTACAGCACCGCCGCCCCGCTCGGCCCCAGGCGCACCGCCAGGGTGAGCTTGCCGACCCGGCGGTCGGCCGCGGCATCGGGCACGCCGTTGATGAGCAGGATGTTGGCCACCAGCAAGGCCAGACCGACCCCGCTGCAGGCCGGGAGCCAGAAGAAGGCCTGGCGCTGCACGTAGTCGGCCCCCAGCACCACCAGCCACCAGGTCAGGGCCACGGCCAGTTCGCCCCAGCCGCGCGTCATCAGCCGCAGGGGCGGCGCCGAGTAGGCCCAGGCCAGCAGCAAGCCGCTCAGCCCGATCAGCCACAGCCCGCCGCGGCTGTGTGCCGCCAGCCACAAGCCCCCCAGAGCCACCAGGCCCAGCAAGCCCCAGGCCACGGCGCGCGTGGTCCGCACCGACACCTGGCCGCGCTGGATCAGGCGGCTGCCCCCGGTGAAGGGGAACAGGCCCTCGGTGTTGGCCGCGTCGGCGCCGTTGCAGGCGTCGTGGTAATCGTTCAGCACATTGGCGCCGGCGTGGGCCAGCAGCGCCAGCACCAGCGTGGCCAGGGCGCGGCCCCCATCGAAGCCGCTGTGCGCGGCGGTCGCCCAGCCCAGCAGCACCGCCACCGCGGTGATCACCAGAAAACCCGGCCGCGTCATCGCCCACAAGGTGGGCCCGGTGAGGGCCGGCGCAGGGGCTTCGGTCATGGCAGGCAGGGCGGTGTCAGGCCGTTTGCGCGGCCGGGCCCAGCGTGTCCCAGGCCTTGAGCGCCTCGGCCGCGTACATCAGCGCCGGGCCACCGCCCATGTACACGCACACGGCCAGCATTTCCTCCAGCTCACCGCGGGTGGCGCCCAGCTTGTGCAGCGCCTTGACGTGGAACCCGATGCAGCCCGAACAACGCTGGCTCACGCCAATGGCCAGCGCGATCAGTTCCTTGTGCTTGGTGCTCAGGGCGCCTTCGGCCATGGAGGCCTGGGCCAACTGGGCAAAGCCCTTCATCGCATCGGACTGGGTTTTGCGGAATGGCCCCAGGCATTCGTTGATGCCCTGGATCAGGCCGGGGTGGTCGAAGGTGCTCATGCCAACTCCTGCTGAATACAGCCCCCAGTATGCACACGGAGCCCGTCCAGGGTTTGACGCAGGTCATGAGCGCGGCACCATCGGCTCACATTTTGTTGCACTCCTGGCGCCAAGTCCCCACCTGAGACGGGAACTTTGGCCTGGCACCGCCACACCAACACCGCAGATGGCCGCCCCACCGGCGCGCCCTCCCCGTTTAGCTGTGTTGCGAAGCCAGCCGACCCTTGTGGTCGCAGACACCCCCGAGGGCGATTCTCCTCCTCCCTCCCTCCTCCTCTTGCTCCGGGGGGCTTCGCAGCACCTTTTCTTGCGCAGGGACCGCCACCGGTCAGTCCTGGCCGGCCAACCGCTCAGACCGGCGGTCGGGTGTCCTGGAAGCTGGGGCGCTGGGCCAGCTTGTCGTACAGCTTGGCCAGGTTGGGGTGCTCGTGGCGCCAGTCGATCTGGGGGAAGCGGAAATCCAGGTAAGCCAGGGCACAGCCCACCGCCACGTCGGCCAGCGACAGGTGGATGCCGTGGCAGAAGGGCTTGTCGGCCAGACCGCGCGCCATGGCGCGCAGGGCCTGGTGGACCTTGCCCAGTTGCCGGTCGATCCAGGCCTGCGAACGCTCGCCCTCGGCCCGGCCACCCCAGGTGGCCTCCAGCCGGGCCAGGATAGCCGCGTCCATCAGGCCGTCGGCCAGGGCTTCCCAGGTTTTGACTTCGGCGCGCTCGCGTCCGCTGCCGGGGATGAGTTTGCCCACGGGCGAGAGCGTGTCCAGATACTCGACGATGACGCGGGAGTCGAACACCGCCTCGCCGCCTTCCATGACCAGGCAGGGCACCTTCCCCAGGGGGTTGGCGTCGCCGATGGCGGTCTGGGCGGACCACACGTCTTCCTCCAGAAACTGGAATTCGAGTTTCTTTTCGGCCATGACGATGCGGACTTTGCGCACGTAGGGGCTGGTGGTGGAGCCGATCAGTTTCATGTTTGGTGTGGAGTGTCCCTGGGCGGCCATTTTAGCCAGCGGGGCGGGGCCCTCGGGCCGGGCTTTTACAATCGGGGCCATCATGCAAGCACCCACCACCGTTGAATTTTCCCCGGTCACCGCCCTGTCTCCGCTGGACGGCCGCTACGTCGGCAAACTGGCCGCGCTGCGCCCCTTCATGAGCGAGTACGGTTACATGCACCGCCGCGTGCAGGTCGAACTGGCCTGGTTCGAGCACCTGAGCGACGCCGGCTTCGCCGAATTCCTGCCGCTGTCCGCCGCCGCCCGCGCCCACCTGCGCAGCGTCGTCGCCAATTTCAGCCCGGCCGACGCCGAAGCCATCAAGGCGATCGAAAAAACCACCAACCACGACGTAAAAGCGGTGGAGTACTGGATCCGTGGCAACGCCGCCATGGGCGTCAAAGGCGCCTTCGACGGCTGGCCCGAGCTGCAAAAGGCCGGCGAGTTCGTGCACTTTGCCTGCACATCCGAAGACATCAACAACACCAGCCACGCGCTGCAGATCAAGGCCGGGCGCGACCAGGTGCTGCTGCCGGGCCTGGACGGCATCATCGAGAAACTGCGCGGCATGGCGCACACCTTCGCCGCCGTGCCCATGCTGAGCCGCACCCACGGCCAGACCGCCAGCCCCACCACCGTGGGCAAGGAACTGGGCAACGTGGCGGTGCGCCTGGCCGGCGTGCGCGCCAAGATCGCTGACGTCAAACTCATGGGCAAGATGAACGGCGCCGTGGGCAACTACAACGCCCACCTGAGCGCCTGGCCCGAGTTCGACTGGGAAGCCTTTGCCCGCGCCGTGGTGGAAACGCCCGAGCCGACCGCCGACACACCCGCCGACGCCAAGATCGGCCTGGGCCTGACCTTCCAGCCCTACTCCATCCAGATCGAGCCGCACGACTACATGGCCGAGCTGTTCGACGCCGTGGCACGCAGCAACACCATCCTGATCGACCTGGCGCGCGACATCTGGGGTTATGTGTCGCTGGGTTACTTCAAGCAAAAGCTCAAGGCGGGCGAAATCGGTTCGTCCACCATGCCGCACAAGGTCAATCCGATCGACTTCGAGAACGCCGAAGGCAACCTGGGCTTGGCCAATGCGCTGTTGAAGCACCTGAGCGAAAAGCTGCCCATCAGCCGCTGGCAGCGCGACCTGACCGACTCCACCGTGCTGCGCAACATCGGCGTGGCGCTGGGCTACGCGGTGCTGGCGCACCAGTCGCTGATGACCGGTCTGAACAAGCTGGAGTTGAACGAGGAAGCGCTGGCCGCCGACCTCGA
Source organism: Macromonas nakdongensis (assembly GCF_002837145.1). Classification (GTDB taxonomy): domain Bacteria; phylum Pseudomonadota; class Gammaproteobacteria; order Burkholderiales; family Burkholderiaceae_C; genus Macromonas_B; species Macromonas_B nakdongensis. The sequence goes on from NZ_NWMV01000037.1 coordinate 5,178, forward strand.
CGCCGCCTGGGAAGTGCTGGCCGAGCCCATCCAGACCGTGATGCGCCGCTACGGCGTGCCGGGCGCCTACGAAAAGCTCAAGGAAGTGACCCGCGGCAAGAGCGTGACCAAAGAAGCGCTGCACGGCCTGATCGTCTCGCTGGACATTCCGCAAGCCGACAAAGACCGCCTGCTGGCCATGACGCCTGCGAGCTACATCGGCAAGGCGGTGGCGCTGGCGCAGCGCGTCTGACCGCCCCGCGCTCCACCGAAGCCACCGCCCCACCGCGGTGGCTTTTTTTGTGGGCCATCGCCCCGGCGGGTGCGAATGGCGGGGCCGCAAGCCCGCTCAGGCGGCGGGCGGCCCATCGGCCGCCGTGGGGCGGTTTTCCACCGCCCGTTCGGCGTAGGTGTTGAAGCGCCAGGCCAGGCTGTCCAGGGTGATGCGGCGCCAGGTGGCGCGCTTGGCGACCGGCGTCATCTCGGGCCAGCGCTGCACTTCGTCGAAGGTGCGGCCGCAGCCCTTGCACAGTTCGTCGCCCTGGCTGGTGGAGCAGATGGCGATGCAGGGCGTGTCGGGCGTGGTGTCGTACCAGACCTTCCAGGCGGCATAGGCGGGGCGCGGCATGGTGTCGGCATCGGCCTCGTCGGCGTGGTAATAGACCATGAGCGCGTACACCTCGGCCAGGGCGCGGGTTTCGGGGGGCAGCGACACGCCGTCGGGCGAGGGGCTGCGGGCGCGCCAGAAATTGATGGCCGCCTCGATGTCGGTGATGTGGATGCCTGCCATGGTTGCGTGCCTCAGGGGTGGCGATGATAGCCCGTTGCCGGCGCCGGTGTGGGCCGCCGGCGGGAAGGCCCGCGGCTCAACGGGCTTCGGCTTCGCGCAATTGCTCGCGCACCAGGCGTTCGGTGTCGCGCACGCGGGCGTCCAGGATGGACAGCTCGATGTGGTCGCCACCGGCGCCGCCCCGCGCCAGTTGCTGGGCCGACTTGAAGCGCTCCAGCGCCCCCGGGGCGTCCAGGTGGGCCAGGCGGGCTTCGGCCTCGGCGCGGGCGGCACGCACGGCTTGGCCCAGGGCCTGGTGCAGACTGGCCAGGGTTTGCCAGGCCGAGGCGTCGCGGGGGTGCAGGGCGGTCCAGGTTTGCAGGCGCTGGCTGGCCCGCCGCTGGGCCGCGGCGTCGGCGCCCAAGGCGCTGCGGG
>NZ_NWMV01000038.1 GCF_002837145.1 Macromonas nakdongensis
CCGCCGTGGCCGAGCAGGTGGCTGCAGAGCGAAGCCAGCTGAATGCCCGCCAGCGCCTGCAGCCCACCTACACCGCCCTGCTGGACGCGGTGGCCGGCTGTGCGCGGCCGTTTGCCGAAGGCGCCCAGCGCGAGCGCGAGCTGTTCCTGCAGCTGGTGCCCAGCCGTGCCGCGCAGGCCCTGCGCCACCAGTTCAAGGCCGAACGCGAGGCCACCAAGCTGCCGCCCGACCTGCAGGCCGACCCCCGCCCGGTGCAGACTGTGGCCGTGATTGGCGCCGGCACCATGGGCGCGGGCATCGCCATCTGCGCGCTGGACGCCGGCCTGAGCGTGCTGCTGCTGGAGCAGAACGACGAGGCCTTGGACCGCGGCAGCCAGCGCGTGGCCGATCACTACCGCGGCCGCGTCGCCGCCGGCAAGATGAAGTCCGCCGTGGCCGACGCCGCCCAGGCCCGCTTGACCGCCACCACCGACTGGACCCTGCTGGCCCAGGCCGATCTGGTGATCGAAGCCGTGTTCGAGGACCTCGCCGTCAAGCAGGCCGTGTTCCGGCAGATCGACGCCCACGCCCGCCCCGGCGCGGTGCTGGCCACCAACACCTCTTACCTGGACGTGGACGCGATCGCGAACGCCACGTCGCGGCCGCAGGACGTGCTGGGCCTGCACTTCTTCAGCCCCGCCCACGTGATGAAGCTGCTGGAGGTGGTGCGCGGGGCGCGGACCGCGCCCGACGTGCTGGCCACCGGCATGGCGCTGGGCAAGACCTTGAAAAAAATGCCCGTGCTGTGCGGCAACGCCTTCGGCTTCATCGGCAACCGCATCTACAACGCCTACCGCAAGCAGTGCGAATTCATGCTGGAAGACGGCGCCTGGCCCGAAGACGTGGACCAGGCCCTGACCGGCATGGGTTTTGCCATGGGCCCGTTTGCCGTGGCCGACCTGTCGGGCCTGGACATCGCCTGGCGCATGCGCAAAGCCCAGGCCGCCACCCGCGACCCGCGCGAACGCTACGTGAGCATCCTCGACCAGTTGTGCGAGCAGGGCCGCCTGGGCCGCAAGACCGGCGCCGGCTACTACACCTACACCGACGGCAAGGCCGCCAAAACCACCGACGCCACCGTGCGCGGCATCATCGAACAGGCCAGTGCGGCGCGCGGCCTCACCCGCCAGCCGCTGAGCGGGGACCAGATCACTCGCCGCGCCTTGTTGGCCATGGTGAACGAGGCCGCGCTGCTGTTTGCCGAAGGCGTGGCCGCTCGCGCCAGCGACATCGACGTGGTCCTGGTGCAGGGCTACGGCTTCCCGCGCTGGGAAGGCGGCCCGGTGTTCTGGGCGCGCCAGCAAGACCGCGCCACCCTGGCGCGCGACCTGCAGGCCCTGGTCCGCGACGCCGGTTTCGGCGCCCGCCTGGACGCCCTGCTGGCGTGACCCCCCGCCGCCGCCCAACCCTGTAAGCTGTGGCCACGGCCCGGCTGTTGTGCCCCCAGACCGACCGACCCCACCCACGGAGACCCCCATGACCCAAGCCTTCATCTGCGACGCCATCCGCACCCCCTTCGGCCGCTACGGCGGTGCCCTGTCCAGCGTGCGCACCGACGACCTCGGCGCCATTCCCCTCAAGGCCCTGATGGCGCGCAACCCCAACGTGGACTGGGCGGCCGTGGCCGACGTGATCTACGGCTGCGCCAACCAGGCCGGCGAAGACAACCGCAACGTCGCCCGCATGGCCGGCCTGCTGGCCGGTCTGCCGCTGGAGGTGCCCGGCGGCACCGTCAACCGCCTGTGCGGCTCGGGCCTGGACGCCATCGGCACCGCTGCGCGCGCCATCAAGGCCGGGGAAGCGGGCCTGATGATCGCCGGCGGCGTGGAGAGCATGAGCCGCGCGCCCTTCGTCATGCCCAAGGCCGAAAGTGCCTTCAGCCGCAGCAACGCGGTGTACGACACCACCATTGGCTGGCGCTTCGTCAACAAGCTGATGAAGGCCCAGTACGGCGTGGACTCCATGCCCGAAACCGCCGAGAACGTGGCGGTGGACTTCGCCATCGAGCGCGAAGCGCAGGACCTGATGGCGTTGAACAGCCAATTGCGCGCCGTTGCCGCCATCGAAGCCGGCCACCTGGCCCGCGAGATCTGCCCCGTCGCGATCCCGCAAAAGAAGGGCGACGCCATCGTCGTGGACACCGACGAACACCCGCGCAAGACCAGCCTGGAGGCGCTGGCCAAGCTCAAAGGCGTGGTGCGCCCCGACGGTTCCGTGACCGCCGGCAACGCCTCCGGCGTGAACGACGGCGCCTGCGCCCTGATCCTGGCCGACGAAGCCAGCGCCGCCAAGAACGGCTTGACGCCGAAGGCCCGCGTGGTGGGCATGGCCACCGCCGGCGTGGCCCCGCGCATCATGGGCATTGGCCCGGCGCCGGCCACGCAGAAGGTGCTGGCCCAGACCGGCCTGACGCTGGCGCAGATGGACGTGATCGAGCTCAACGAAGCCTTTGCCGCGCAGGGTCTGGCCGTGTTGCGCCTGCTGGGCCTGCAAGACGACGACGCCCGCGTCAACGCCTGGGGCGGCGCGATTGCGCTGGGTCATCCGTTGGGGGCCTCGGGCGCCCGCCTGGCCACCACCGCCATCAACCGCCTGCAGCACACCGGCGGCCGCTACGCGCTGTGCACCATGTGCATCGGCGTGGGCCAGGGCATTGCCCTGGTGCTGGAACGCGTCTGATCCCTTGAGCCGGTGGGGCGTTGCCGGGTTGTACCCCGGCGGCGCCCAACGTCAGCCCCGCGGGGCGGGCAACGCCATCGCCAGGGCAAACAACTCGTTGCGGAAGTGGATGCCCAGCCGCTCGAAGGCGCGGTTGCGGTAGGTTTTCACCGTGGGCACGCTCAGGCACAGGTCGGCGGCGATGCCGTCCTGCGTCAGGCCCGCCAGCAGGCGTTCGCACACGTCCAGCTCGCGCGGCGTCAGGGCCGGACAGTGCCCTTGCAGGCGCGCGCGCCAGTCGGGTGCCGCGGCCACGGTGTCGGCGGGCACCCAGGCATTGGCTTGCGTGGGCGCAGACGGCGTGCCAGGCGGCGCGGTCAGCGCCAGGTGTTTTTCCACCAGCGCCAGCAGCCCTGGCGCCAGCGCGGCGAAGTCGCCGATCTGGCCGTCGCGCCAGTGCGGCTGCTCTCGGTGCCGGTACAGGTTGAGCGCCAGCACCGCGTCGCCCTGCTGCCGCACCACCGACAGGCGCTCGGCCATGCCGTGCGGGTCGTACACCGCCGCGCGGTGCGGCAGCGGCACCTCCGGCGCGGTGATGTGGCACAGCCAGGCCCGGTCGGCCGGGGGCGCGCCGGCCGCCAGGGTGCGGTCGTGGGCGTGCGGGCCTTGCAGGTAGGCGCGCCAGCAGGCCAGCGTCCGGTCGGGCCCGCCGTGGCTGCCCGAGAGGTACATCGCCGGCGCCGATCCCACCCGGTACACCGCGTACGAGCCCACCGGCACCAGCGCACGCAGCCGCTCCAGCACCGCCGGGCCGAAGGCGGGCTGGCCCAGCGGCGCGATCAGCTCGGCCAGCCACTGGCCGCTGACGGCAGCGGCCTGACGGGGGTCGGGGGTCCAGGTCCTCATGGGGCGGTGTCGTCTTCTGGGATGACAGCCGGCGCGGCCGGCGCGCCGTACAGTGGGTGTCGAGCGCGCGGGCCAGGCCGGCAGAGATCGCCATTGTCGCCCGCCGCCGCGCCCTTGACCAGCCGCTGAACCCTGAGCCCCGCGCCACCCGAGGAGACTTTGCATGTACTACGAACCCGGTATCACCCCCCACGGCCTGCCGCACGACCCCTTCAAATCCTGCGTGGTGCCGCGCCCCATCGGCTGGATTTCCACCGTGAGCCGCGACGGCCAGCACAACCTGGCGCCTTACAGCCAGTTCCAGAACGTCACCTTCAACCCACCCATCGTCATGTTCTCGGCCAACCAGGACACCTCGGGCCAGCGCAAGGACTCGGTGCGCAACGCCGAGGACACCGGCGAGTTCGTCTGGAACCTGGCCACCTACGAACTGCGCGAGGCGGTCAACATCAGCGCCCAGGAGCTGCCGCACGGCGTGGATGAGTTCGAGCGCGCCGGTCTGGCCAAGCTGCCGTCGCGCAAGGTGAAACCGGCGCGGGTGGGGGGCTCGCCCATCCAGTTCGAGTGCGTCTACCTCAACACCCTGCGCTTCCCTGGCGTGCCGCCCATGGGTACCGCCGACGTGGTGTTCGGCCGCGTGGTGGCGGTACACATCGCCGACGAGGTGCTCACGCCCGAGGGCTTCGTCGACGTGCTCAAGATCCGCCCGCTGGCGCGCATGGGCTATTTCGACTACACCACGGTGGACAGCAAGTTCCAGATGGTGATTCCGGGCGACAGCCGCGCCCTGCTGGCCGGCCTGGAAGGCTCGCCCGACAAGGCGCGCGCGGCGCAGCAGCCCTGAGCCGCCGCCAGGCGCTTCAGCGCAGGTGCTTGATGCGCTTGGCGTGGATGGCGTCGGCGATGCTGAAGGCCCGCGGGCCGGCACGCAGTTCGCCCACCTGGCCGGCCTGCAGCGTGCCCGCTTGTACCACCGCCAGGTAAAACCCGCAGCGGCGCGACAGCACCATGTCCTTGCCTGCCTGGGCGTAGCCCATGACGGCGGCGAACTTGAAGCAGGGCTGGCGCGGATCGGTCACGCGCAGCACCGCGTCGGGAAAGTGCAGTTCGTCGCCCACGTACACAGCCGCCTCGTCCAGCGGCGCGTCCAGGCCGCGCAGGCCCAGGTTTTCGCCAAAAAAGCCGGGCGGCAGCGCCTCGTCGAACAGGCTGGCGCCGCGTTCGCGCCGCTGCGCCTGCCACCAGGCGTGGTGCTGCACCGGCCAGGCGTAGACCGCCTTGGCCAGGCCGCCGTGCACGCTGGGGTCGGCCTGCTCGTCGCCGTGCAGGCCCAGCGGCGCCAGGGCCACCGCGTCGGTGCGCGGGCGTTTGCCGATGGCGCTGGAAAAACGCCGGCCCTCGGCCACCAGCGGCGCCACGGTGCCGGTGCAGAGGTGGTCGATGACGACGCGCAAAGGCCCGGACATGCGCTTCAACCGCCCATGAGGGCTTCGATCTCGTCGGCCTTCACCGGCACGCCCCGGGTCAGCAGTTCGCAGCCGTTTTCGGTCACCACCGCGTCGTCCTCGATGCGGATGCCGATGTTCCAGAAATGCTCGGGCACGCCGGGCGCCGGGCTCACGTAGAGGCCGGGCTCGATGGTCAGCACCATGCCGGGGCGCAGGACGCGGCTGGGTCGGTCCTTGATGGTTTCGCCACTCAGCGGGTCTTGGCGCTCGCTCAGTTGGCCGAGTTCGCTCGGTTCCACGTAGCTGCCCACGTCGTGCACGTCCAGCCCCAGCCAGTGGCCGGTGCGGTGCATGTAGAAGCGGAAGTAGTGGCGCTCGGCGATCACATCGTCCAAGTGGCCCACGTCGTTGCGGTTCAGCAGCCCCAGGTCGAGCATGCCCTGGGCCAGCACCTTCACCGTGGCGTCGTGCGGGTCCACAAAGCGGCTGCCGGGCCGGGTGGCGGCAATGGCGGCCTCTTGCGACGCCAGCACCAGGTCGTACAGGTCGCGCTGCGGGCCGGTGAACTTCCCGTTGGCCGGGAAGGTGCGGGTGATGTCGCTGGCGTAGCCGTCGAGTTCGCAGCCGGCGTCGATCAGCACCAGTTCGCCGTCGCGCACCGGGGCGGCGTCGGCGCGGTAATGCAGCACGCAGGCGTTGGCGCCGGCCGCCACGATGCTGCCGTAGGCCGGGTACTGCGAGCCGTGCTGGCGGAATTCGTGCAGCAGTTCGGCGTCCAGGTGGTATTCGCGCAGGTCCTGCCCGGCGCGGAGGGTGGCCGCGCTGCGGCGCATGGCGCGGATGTGGGCTTGGGCGCTGATCTGCGCGGCGCGCCGCATCACGTCGATTTCGTGGGCGTCTTTGATCAGGCGCATCTCGTCGAGCGGGCCGCACAGGTCGCGCTGGGCGTCGGGGCACAGGGCGCCGTAGCGCACGCGGGCACGCACCTTCTGCAGCCAGCCGTCCACCCGGGTTTCCAGGCCGGTGTGCACCGCGAACGGGTACCACACGGTGTGGCGGTTTTCCAGCAGCTGGGGCAGGCGGGTGTCCAGCTCGTCCACCGAAAAGGCTTCGTCCACGCCCAGCGCGCCGGGCGCGGCCTGCGGCCCCAGGCGGATGCCGTCCCAGATTTCGCGTTCCAGGTCTTTGGGCTGGCAGAACAGGGTGGTGTGGCCCTCGGCGGTGATCACCAGCCAGGCGCGCGGCTCGGTGAAGCCGGTCAGGTAGTAAAAGTAGCTGTCGAAGCGGAACAGGTACTCGCTGTCGCGGTTGCGGGTGTGTTCCGGCGCGGTGGGCACGATGGCCACGCCGCCCGCCCCGAGTTGGGCGGCCAGGCGGGCACGGCGGTCGGCGTACAGGGCTTGGTGGGGGATGGCGGTCATGGTCAACGATGATACGCAAGCGCCCGTGTTTCAGTGCAGGGCGGCCGAGGTGGGCCCAGGGGCGTTGAGGGCGGCCAGCCGCTCGGGCGTGCCCACGTCCACCCAGCGGTCGGGGTACACCGAGGCGCCCACCTGCCCGGCGTCGATGGCGGCGCGCAGCATGGGCCCCAGTGGGGCGGCCACGCCCTGCGGGTTGCCCGCCGCAATGGGGCACCAGGGCTGCGCGAAGAACGCCTTTTTGTACAGGCCGATGGTGGAGTAGGTGTGCTTGGGCGCGTCGGCGCCGTTGTGCGCCAGCAGGCGACCGCCGGGCAGCACCGCCACGCCAAAGTCGCCTTGCGGGTGGTGGTCCGGGTTGGGCACCAGCCAGATGTGCGCCAGCAGCGGGCTGCGCGCAAACGCCGCCCGCACCGCGTGGGAAAACACGAACTCGGGCGCGAACACGTCGCCGGCCAGCAGCCAGAACACGTCGTCCAGCCGGGGCAGCGCGCGCACAATGCCGCCCGCCGTCTCCAACGCGCCGCCAAAGTCCTGCCCTTCCATGGAGTAGTGCAAGGCCAGTTGAGGGGCCGGACCGGTGCCGTCCCAAGCCGTCAAACCGGGGGTGAAGCTGGCGCCGAACTGGGCCGGAATCTGCTCGCCCAGCCACGCGGTGTTGATGCACACGTGGCGCACCCCGCCACGGGCCAGGGCTTCCAGGTGCCACTGCATCAGTGGCTTGCCCTGCACGGCCAGCAGGGGTTTGGGGGTGGTGTCGGTCAGCGGGCGCATGCGCTCGCCGCGGCCGGCGGCCAGCAACAGGGCCTGGGCGGGGGGGGGCGCGTGGAGGTCGTCGCGTGTCATGGGGGCCTATTGTCACCGGGCGCGCCTGGCCATCGGTCGCCCTGCCTGCTGCGAGGGGCCTGAAAAGCTATCCTCTTCGACATGTCCACGACCGACCTCATCGTCGCTCGCCCCGAAGGCTTGTATTGCCCGCCCGGCGATTTCTACATCGACCCCTGGCGGCCGGTCGATCGTGCGGTCATCACCCACGGCCATTCGGACCACGCCCGCTGGGGTCACCGTCACTACCTGGCCCACACGCTGAGCGAGGGCGTGTTGCGCCAGCGCCTGGGCACCGACATCGCGCTGCAGACGCTGGACTACGGCCCCACCATCGAACACCACGGCGTGCGCCTGTCGCTGCACCCGGCGGGGCACGTGCTGGGCTCGGCCCAGGTGCGCCTGGAGCACGGGGGCCGGGTGTGGGTGGCCTCGGGCGACTACAAGACCGAGCCCGACGGCACCTGCACCCCGTTCGAGCCGGTGCGCTGCGACACCTTCATCACCGAAAGCACCTTTGGCCTGCCGGTGTACCGCTGGCCGGTGCAGGCGGTGCTGTTCCGCCAGATCAACGCCTGGTGGCAGCGCAACGCGGCGGCTGGCCGTGCCTCGGTGTTGCTGAGTTACGCCTTTGGCAAGGCGCAGCGTTTGCTGCACGGGGTGGACGCGAGCATCGGCCCGATCGTGGTGCACGGTGCGGTGGAGCCGCTGAACGCGGTGTACCGCGCTGCGGGCGTGCATTTGCCAACGACGCACCGTGTGACCGAACTGGACAAAGCGGCTTTGCAGCGCGCCCTGGTGGTGGCGCCGCCATCGGCCCAAGGCACGCCATGGATGAAACGCTTTGGCGCCGATGCCATGGTGGCCTTTGCCAGCGGCTGGATGCAGGTGCGCGGCAACCGCCGCCGGCGCGGGGTGGACCAGGGCTTCGTCATGTCCGACCACGCCGACTGGCCGGGCCTGGTGAGCGCGATCGGCGCCACCGGGGCCGAGCACGTGCGCGTGACCCACGGCAGCGTGCCGGTGCTGGTGCGCTGGATGCGCGAGCAGGGGCTGGACGCGCAGGCTTTTGACACCGAATACGGGGATGAGGACCACGACAGCCCGTCCAACGGCGCCTCGGACAGCGGGTCGCCTGGCGACATGGCCCTTGCAACCGTGGCCGCTTCCGCTGGAGCCGCCCCGTGAAGCGCTTTGCCGAGCTGTACCGCGAGCTGGACGCCAGCACCGCCACGCGCGACAAGCAGGCCGCCCTGCAACGTTACTTCGCGCAAGCGCCGGCCGCCGATGCGGCCTGGGCGGTGTACTTTCTGGCGGGTGGCAAACCCCGCCAGATGGTCCCCACCCGCACCCTGCGCGGGCTGGCCCAGCAGGCCGCCGCGCTGCCCGAATGGCTGTTCGAGGAAAGCTACCAGACCGTGGGCGACCTGGCCGAAACCGTGTCGCTGCTGTTGCCGCCCGCCACCGAACCGGTGGACCGCAGCCTGGCCGACTGGCTGGTGCAGCACCTGCTGCCGCTGCGCGGCCAGCCGCCCGAAACGCAGGCGCACACCCTGCGCACCCAGTGGCCCACTTTGCCCGACGACCAGCGCTTCGTCTACTTCAAACTCATCACCGGCGGCTTTCGGGTGGGGGTGTCCAAATTGCAGGTGACGCAGGCGCTGGCCGCCGTGGCCGGGCTGGACCCCAAGCGCGTGGCCCAGCGCCTGATGGGTTATACCGCCGTGGGCAGGCAGCCCACCGCTGCCGATTTCCACGCGCTGACCGCCCACGAAAACGCCCACGAACAGCAGGCGCAGAGCGGTCAGCCCTACCCGTTCTTCCTGGCCCACCCGCTGGCCGAGTCGATTGACCACTTCACCGAGTTGCTGGGCCCACCCGCCGACTGGCTGGTGGAGTGGAAGTGGGACGGCATCCGCGCCCAGTTGGTGCGCCGCGCGGGCCAGACCTGGGTTTGGTCGCGCGGCGAAGAGCTGGTGACCGAGCGCTTTCCCGAGCTGACCGCGCTGGGCGATGCGCTGCCCGATGGCACCGTGATCGACGGTGAAATCGTGGTCTGGCGCAACGATGGCCCGCAGCCCTTTGCCGAGCTGCAAAAGCGCATCACCCGCAAAGCGCTGGGGCCCAAGCTGCTGCGCGAACTGCCGGTGGCGCTGCTGGCCTACGACCTGCTGGAACACACCGGCCAAGACCTGCGCGCCCAGCCCCTGCACACCCGCCGCATTGCGCTGGACGCGCTGGTGCAGGCCATGAACCACCCGTTGCTCCAGCCCAGCCCCCTGGTCACAGGTGCCACTTGGCCCGCACTCGCCAACCTGCGCGAGCAAGCCCGTGAGCGCGGCACCGAGGGCTTCATGCTCAAGCACCGCGCCAGCCGCTACGGTGTTGGCCGAACCAAGGCCGACGGCACCTGGTGGAAATGGAAGATCGACCCCATGAGCGTGGACGCGGTGCTCATCTACGCCCAGCGCGGCCATGGCCGCCGCGCCAGCCTGTACAGCGACTACACCTTCGCCGTGTGGAACGCGCCGCCCGGCACCGAAGGCCGCCAGTTGGTGCCGTTTGCCAAGGCCTATTCCGGCCTGACCGACGCGGAAATGGCCCGGGTGGACGCCATCATCCGCCAGACCACGGTGGAAAGCTTTGGCCCCGTGCGCAGCGTGCGGCCCACCCTGGTGTTCGAGCTGGGTTTTGAAGGCATTGCCCGCAGCCCGCGGCACAAAAGCGGCATCGCGGTGCGGTTTCCGCGCATGCTGCGTTGGCGCGAAGACAAACCGGTGGAGGAGGCCGACACGCTGGACACCTTGGCGGCCTTGTTGCCCAGGAGCGCGCCATGACCCGGCCCGACGCCACCGCCTGGATGGCCGCGCGCGGCTGGACGCCGTTCGACTTTCAGCGCGAGGTGTGGGCGGCGATGGCGGCTGGCGACAGCGGCCTGCTGCACGCCACCACCGGCGCCGGTAAAACCTACGCCGTGTGGCTGGGTGCCTTGCAAGCCTTGGCTCAACGGCAGGCCACCCGCACCCCGCCGCTGACGGTGCTCTGGCTCACCCCCATGCGCGCCTTGGCGGCCGACACTTTGCGTGCGCTGCAAATCCCGCTGCCCGACCTGGCCCCCGCCTGGACCGCCGGCGCCCGCAGCGGCGACACCAGCAGCAGCGAGCGCGCCCGCCAGGCCGATCGCCTGCCCACTGCGCTGGTGACCACCCCTGAAAGCCTGAGCCTGCTGCTGGCCCGCGCCGATGCCGCGCAGGCGCTGGGCCGCGTGGCCCTGGTGGTGGTGGACGAGTGGCACGAACTGATGGGCAGCAAGCGCGGCGTGCAGGTGCAGCTGGCCCTGGCCCGGTTGCGCACCTTCAACCCCGCGTTGCGCGTCTGGGGCATGTCGGCCACGCTGGGCAACCTGGACCATGCCCTGCACACCCTGCTGGACCCGCAGGCGGCCACACGGGGCCGGCTGGTGCGGGGGCACACCCCCAAAACCCTCACCATCGACACCCTGTTGCCGCCCAGGCTGGAGCGCTTTCCGTGGGCGGGCCACCTGGGCCTGGCCATGGTGCCGCAGGTGGTGGCCGAGATTGAATCGGCGGCCAGCACGCTGGTGTTCACCAACACCCGCGCCCAGGCCGAGCTGTGGTACCAGTCGCTGCTGGACGCCCGGCCCGACTGGGCCGGCCAGATCGCGCTCCACCACGGCTCGCTGGACCGCGCCACCCGCGAATGGGTCGAGTCCGCGCTGAAGGACGGCACTTTGCGCGCCGTGGTCTGCACCAGCAGCCTGGACTTGGGCGTGGACTTCCAGCCGGTGGAGCGGGTGTTGCAGATCGGCTCGCCCAAAGGCGTGGCGCGGCTGCTGCAGCGCGCCGGCCGTTCGGGCCACGCGCCGGGCCGGCCTTCGCGCATCAGCATCGTGCCCACCCACAGCCTGGAGTTGGTGGAAGGCGCCGCCGCCCGCGCCGCCGTGCAGGCCGGTCAGATCGAACCGCGCGACACCCCGCACCAGCCGCTGGACGTGCTGGTGCAGCACCTCGTCACCGTGGCGCTGGGCGGCGGTTTTCGGCCCGACGAACTGTTGACCGAGGTGCGCACCACCGCCGCCTACGCCCACCTGAGCGACGACGCCTGGCGCTGGTGTCTGGACTTCGTGTCGCAAGGCGGCCCGTCGCTGGCGGCCTACCCCGACTACCGCCGCGCCGTGCCCGACGACACGGGTGTGTGGCGCGTGCCCGATGCCCGTCTGGCCCGGCGCCACCGCATGAACATCGGCACCATCGTCAGCGACGCCAGCATGACCGTGCAATACCAGGGTGGCAGCCGCATCGGGCAGGTGGAGGAGGGCTTCATCGCCCGCCTTAAACCGGGCGACTGCCTCCTGTTCGGCGGGCGGCTGCTGGAGCTGATCCGGGTGCATGAAATGACCGCCTGGGTGCGCCGCGCCAGTGGAGCGCGCGCCGCCGTGCCGCGCTGGAACGGTGGCACCCTGCCCCTGTCCACCGCTTTGGCCGACGCCATGCTGGTGCAGTTCCAGCAAGCCGCCGAAGGGGCTGATGCCTCCCCCGAGTTGCAAGCGCTGCAACCCTTGCTGGCGCTGCAAGCCCGGTGGTCCGCGCTGCCCACGCCCCGCACCTTGCTGGCCGAAACCCTGCATTCGCGGGAAGGCTGCCACCTGTTCCTCTATCCCTTTGCCGGCCGCCATGTCCACCTCGGCCTGGCCAACCTGCTGGCGTGGCGCATCGGGCAGCGCGTGCCGTGCACCGTGTCCATGGCCGTCAACGACTACGGGCTGGAGCTGCTCACCGCCCGCGAGGTGGACTGGGCCGAGCACCTGCCCGACCTGCTGGCCGGGCCCGCCGACGACGCCACCTTGCTCAACGAGGTGCTGGCCAGCCTGAACGCCAGCGAATTGGCCCAGCGGCGCTTTCGCGAAATTGCCCGCGTGTCGGGCCTGGTGTTCCAAGGCCACCCGGGTGAAAGGCGCAGCAGCCGGCAACTGCAGGCGTCGTCGGCCTTGTTCTGGGGCGTGTTCCGCCAGCACGACCCGGCCAACCGCCTGCTGCTGCAGGCCGAGGCCGAGCTGCTGCGGCTTGAACTGGACGTGAACCGGCTGCGCGCCACCTTGCAACGCATGACGCGCCAGCAACTGGTGCACCACCCGCTGAAGCGCGCCACGCCGCTGGCCTTTCCTCTGCTGGCCGAGCGCCTCCGCGAACGCCTGAGCACCGAAAGCGCCGCCGAGCGCATCGCCCGCATGGTCGCCCAACTGGAGCGCGTGGCCGGTGCCGCACCAGAGGGTTCGACATGACCACGCACGCGGCCCCGCCCGTTGACCCGGTTCCGCCCGCGCCCTCGGCCTTGTCCGGCGCCGAGCCCCTGACATTGCAGGGCGAGGCGGTGCAACTGCTGCCCGACCCGGCGCTGTGGTGGCCCGCGCAACACACCTTGTTCGTGGCCGACGTGCACCTGGGCAAGGCGGCCACCTTCCGCGCCCTGGGCCAGCCCGTGCCCGCCGGCACCACCCAAGACAACCTGCAACGCCTGGACGCCGCGCTGCAGCGCACCGGCGCCCGTCACCTGGTGCTGTTGGGCGACCTGCTGCACGCCCGCCAAGCCCACAACACCACGCTGCTCACCGCGTTGCACGCCTGGCGCCAACGCCATGCCCAGGTGCGCATGACCCTGGTGCGCGGCAACCACGACGACCGCGCGGGCGACCCGCCTGTCAGCCTGGGCATCGCGGTGGTGGACGAGCCTTGGGCGATGGGGCCCTTCGCGGCTTGCCACCACCCGCGAGACGTCGCACGCCACCACACCGAGGCCGTCCACGCCGGTTTCGTGCTGGCTGGGCACACCCACCCTGTCTGCCGCCTACAAGGTCGCGGACGCGATACCGTGCGCCTGCCTTGCTTCGTGCGCAGCGCCGGTCAGCTCCTGTTGCCCGCGTTTGGCGCTTTCACCGGGGGGTATCTGATCGGCCCTGCACCAGGGGTGCAGCGCTACCCGGTGGGCGGTGGCCGTGTGTGGTGCTGGCCCGACGGTGGCGCCCGATTTCACCCCTCGGGGTAACCCGAAAGTTAAAATACCCGGCTTGTCGGGCGCCCTCCCGTGCCTGACCCACCGTTGCCCACCAGCACCATGACCTCCACTTCGACCTCTGTTTCCGCCCAAACCATGGCCAACGCGATCCGCGCCCTCGCCATGGACGCCGTGCAGCAAGCCAACTCTGGCCACCCCGGCGCGCCCATGGGCATGGCCGACATGGCCGTCGCCTTGTGGAAGCGTCACCTGAGCCACAACCCCGCCAACCCCGCCTGGGCCAACCGCGACCGCTTCGTGCTGTCCAACGGCCACGGTTCCATGCTGATTTACGCCCTGCTGCACCTGACCGGCTACAAGCTGCCGATGCAGGAGCTCAAGAACTTTCGCCAACTCGGCAGCAAGACCGCCGGTCACCCCGAAGTGGGCCACACCCCCGGCGTGGAAACCACCACCGGCCCGCTGGGCCAGGGCATCACCAACGCGGTCGGCATGGCGCTGGCCGAAAAGCTGCTGGCCTCTGAATTCAACAAGCCCGGCCACGCCATCGTCGATCACCGCACCTACGTCTTCCTGGGCGACGGTTGTTTGATGGAAGGCATTAGCCACGAGGCCATCGCCCTGGCCGGCGCCTGGAAGCTGAACAAGCTGGTCGCGCTGTACGACGACAACGGCATTTCCATCGACGGCCAGGTCACCCCCTGGTTCATCGACAACACCCCGGCCCGCTTCGAAGCCTGCGGCTGGAACGTGATCCACGCCGTGGACGGCCACGACGCCGACGCCGTGGACGCCGCCATCGCCCAGGCCAAGGCCAGCGCCGACAAGCCCACGTTGATCTGCTGCAAGACCCACATCGGCAAGGGCAGCCCGAACCGCGCCAACACCGCCAAGGCCCACGGCGAGCCGCTGGGCGCCGACGAAATCCAACTCACCCGCGAGGCCCTGGGTTGGGCGCACGAACCCTTCCTGATCCCCAAGGACGTGTACGCTGCCTGGGACGCCAAAGACGCCGGCAAAGCCGCCGAAAAGGCCTGGGACGCGCAGTTCGCCGCCTACAAAAAGGCCTTCCCGGCCGAAGCCAAGGAATTCGTGCGCCGCATGGCCGGTGAGCTGCCCAAGGGTTTCGACCAACTGGTGGTGGACACGGCGGTGGCCGCCCACAGCAAGGCCGAAACCGTGGCCAGCCGCAAGGCCAGCCAACTGGCACTGGAAGCCTTCACCGCCGCGCTGCCCGAACTGCTGGGCGGCAGCGCCGACCTGACCGGCTCCAACCTGACCAACACCAAGTCCACCCCCAACCTGCGTTTTGACGACGCGGGTTCGGTGGTGAAGAACGAAGCCGGCCAGGGCGGCCGCCACATCAACTACGGCGTGCGCGAGTTCGGCATGGCCGCCATCATGAACGGCGTGGCGCTGCACGGCGGCTTCATCCCCTACGGCGGCACCTTCCTCACCTTCTCCGACTACTCGCGCAACGCCATCCGCATGGCCGCGCTGATGAAGCAGCGCGTGGTGCACGTCTTCACCCACGACTCCATCGGCCTGGGCGAAGACGGCCCCACGCACCAGTCGATCGAGCACGCCGCCAGCCTGCGCCTGATCCCCAACCTGGACGTGTGGCGCCCCGGCGACACCGCCGAAACGGCGATTGCCTGGGCCGTGGCGCTGCGCAACACCGATAAGCCCACCGCCCTGCTGCTGAGCCGCCAGAACCTGGCCTACGCGCCCAAGAAGGACCTGAGCGACATCAACAAGGGCGCTTACGTGCTGAGCGAGCCCCAGGACGTGGGCTTCAAGGCCGGCAAGAAGGCCAAGGCGGTCATCATCGCCACCGGCTCCGAGGTGCAACTGGCGCTCAAAGCCCAGCAACTGCTGGCCGAGCAGAAGGTGCCGGTGCGCGTGGTGTCCATGCCCAGCACCACCACCTTCGACCGCCAGGACGTGGACTACAAAAAGGCCGTGCTGCCCAAGGGCCTGCCGCGCGTGGCGGTGGAAATGGGCTCCACCGACGGCTGGTGGAAATACGGTTGCGCCGCCGTGGTCGGCCTCGACACCTACGGCGAATCGGCCCCGGCCCCGGTGCTGTTCCAGCACTTCGGCTTCACGCCCGAGAACGTGGCCGCCACCGTTCAGGCCGTGCTGACCCAATAAACCGCTTCAATCACGCAAGGGAAAACCACATGACCATCAAACTGGGCATCAACGGCTTTGGCCGCATCGGCCGCCTGGCGCTGCGCGCCGCCGTGCAAAGCTTTGGCGACATCGAAGTCGTCGGCATCAACGACCCCAAGTCGGCCGACTACCTGGCCTACATGCTCAAGTACGACAGCGTGCACGGCCGTTTCAACGGCGAGGTGGGCTTCGAGGGCAACGAGGCCCTGGTCGTCAACGGCCAGCGCATCCCCCTGAGCCACGAACGCGACGACCCCAAGCTGCAATGGGGCGCCATGGGCGTGGACGTGGTGCTGGAATGCACCGGCCAGTTCCTGACCGCCGACACCTGCCAGGTGCACCTGGACGCCGGCGCCAAGAAGGTCGTCATCTCCGCCCCGTCCAAGGACGACGTGCCCATGTTCGTCTACGGCGTGAACCACACCGCCTACGCCGGCCAGGCCGTGGTGTCCAACGCGTCGTGCACCACCAACGCCCTGGCCCCGGTGGCCAAGGTGCTGAACGACAAGTGGGGCATCAAGCGCGGCCTGATGACCACCGTGCACGCCGCCACCGCCAGCCAGAAGACCGTGGACGGCACCTCGCGCAAGGACTGGCGCGGTGGCCGTGGCATCCTGGAAAACATCATCCCGTCCAGCACCGGTGCCGCCAAGGCCGTGGGCAAGGTCATCCCCGAGCTGAACAAGAAGCTCACCGGCATGAGCTTCCGCGTGCCCACCTCCGACGTGTCGGTGGTGGACCTGACGGTGGAACTGAACGCCGAGGCCAGCTACGAAGAGATCTGCGCCCACATGAAGGCCATGGCTGAAACCCCGGTGGCCGACGGCGGCCTGCAGGGCGTGCTGGGCTACACCACCGACAAGGTCGTGTCCACCGACTTCCGCGGCGAGAACTGCACCAGCGTGTTCGACGCCGAAGCCGGCATCGCGCTGGACCAGAGCTTCGTCAAAGTGGTGGCCTGGTACGACAACGAATGGGGCTACGCCGCCAAGTGCCTGGAAATGGTGCGCGTGGTGTCGAAGTAAACACCCCCTGACCCTGCCGAACCCGCCCGCTGTGGCGGGTTTTTTTGTGTCCGGGGGCTGTGGTGGTGGCGCGACACGGGTATTCAAGTGTCATTTCTTGCATTAAATTCCGGGTAAACCCATCCCACAGGATCAGGAGGATCCGATGCAGACACACCGCAGTTTCCGCTGGCTGTTGGCGGGGAGCGCCTGGTGCGCCGCCGCCGTCTGGGCGCAGGCCCCCACCCCCATCGACAAGATCCAGCTCAACGACGGCGGCCTGACCTGTCCACAAATCCAGGAGCAGGTCCAGGCCATGGACCGCGTGGTGGCCGAGGCCCAGGCCGCGCAATCCAGTGGGCAGACCCAGGCCACGGCCGGACAGGCCGCGGGCGTGGCGGCCGAGGTGGCCAGCCGCACCGGCATTTTTGGGGCCCTGGGCGGGCTGGGGGGCCACTTGTTTGGCAGCGTGGCCAGCAAGACCGCGGCCGGGGTGGTGGCCGAGAAAGGGGCGACGGGGGCTGCCCAGGCACAGGAGCGCCAGAAACAGGCGCAGGCGCGCAAGGAACACTTGGCCCAGTTGTTCTTGAGCAAGGGCTGTGGCGGGGCCGCACCCGTGCCGATGCCCGCGCCCGAGGCCAGTGCGCCGGCCGCCATGCCGCCCCCGCCGGTGTTCGACACGCCCCAGCTCACCGTCATCCACGGCGACCGCCTCAAGGGCGTTCAACGCGTGGCGGTGGCCTCGTTCACGGTGCAATTCGTGGAATCGCAGGTGGGCGAAGTCGTGCAGCGGGCCAACCTCGGCTCCAACGGCGTGACCAGCATCACCGAATACACCAGCCGGGCGGTGGGCGTCGATTTCAGCGACGCGCTCCAGCGCGACCGCATGCAGGCGGCCACCAACACCCTGTACCAGGACTTCCTGAACGACTTGAAAGCCAGCGGCCTGGACGTGGTGCCGACGGAAAAACTGCACGCGGCCGCCAGCTACCAGGCCTTTGCCCGCCAAGGCGGCGCCACCCCGCGCGTCGAAGACGCCGAGGCGCAAAAAAGCTCGGGGCAAGGGGCCATCCGCAGCGTGTTCATGGCGCCGCCCGGCGTGCCGCTGGTCATCAAAGGGGGCTCAGGCGCCCAGAGCATCGATTACCTGAACACGGGCAGCAGCATGTTCTCGCCCACCGTCCGGGACCACACGCTGACGTTCACTGGCAACCTCAGTCTGGGGGCCACCAACTTCTTGTTCTATGAGAAAGACGTGCAAAAGGAGTTCGACACCGCCACCCTGCACGTGCGGGTGTTCGTGCCCCTGGCCGTCATCGAAGTGGACCATGGCACCATGGTCAACTGGACCAAGGCCAAAATCACCCCCGGCGTGTTGCTGGGCAACCGCTTCACCCGCATGACCGTGGGCGTCCAGGGCGACTACAGCTACGTGTTCCTGAAGGACGACTTCAAGGTGCCCGGGGTGATCGAGTACACGGTGCAGGAGTCGCCCCACCCCAACCCCGTGCGCGCCCTAGTGGGAGAGAAGGTCAAGACCTACCCCTCCACCCTGTACGTGGACCGCTACTGGCGCGACGTGCCTGAAGCCGCACGTGTGGTGTTCAAGTCTTTCGTCGGCAGTCTGAAGAACGGCGGCACCTGAGCGCACCGTTCACCACCTCGGTGGCCTCAGTGCTGGTGGCCGTGGGCGCCGTGGGCGTGGCCGTGGGCCACTTCCTCGGCACTCGCCGCCCGCACTTCGGTGACCTTCAGGGCGAAGCGCAGGGTTTTGCCGGCGTGCGGGTGGTTGCCGTCCAGCACCACCTGCGGCCCCTTGATCTTGACCACGGTGAAGATGCGCTCGTGCCCGTCGTCGGCCACGCCGCGCAGGGTGCCGCCCACTTTCACGCCGGGTGGAAAGTCTTTTTTGTCGATGGTCTGCACCAAGGCTTCGTCGCGTTCGCCGAAGGCGTCGGCCGGGGCCAGTTCGACGGTGGTGGCAAAGCCCACGGCCTGGCCCTCCAGCGCCGCTTCCAGCTTTTCGAAGGTGTTGCCGTAGCCGCCGTGGAGGTAGGCCATGGGGGCCTCGCTGGCTTCCAGCAGCTGGCCCTGGGCGTCGCTGACCCGGTAGCTCAGGGTGACGACGGTGTCTTTGGCGATCAACATGGGTGCGCTCCGCAAAAAGAGGGTGATTGTGCCCGCAAGCGGCCGGGCGGGGGCCGGGGCCGTCAGGGGCAGCGCTGCAGCGGTTTGCCGGCGAGCACGTCGGTCTGCGCGATCTGGCGGCGTTGCGCGTCGGTGATGGCGGGCAGGCGCAGGGTGTGGCTGCGGGTTTCCTGTCGCTCCTGCACCACGCGAGCGCCGTCGGCCCCGCGCAGCACGGCGTCGGCAAGGGCCCGGCGTGCGGCTTCTTCGGTGGAATAGGTGCCCAGGGCCAGGCCCGGTTGCAGCGTGGGGGTGGCCACTTCGCGGTGGTCGATCTGGGCCTGGCGCAGTTCGGCGCGCCGGCGCTGCAGCGCCTCGGCATTGGGGAATTTGCCCAGGTAGACGATCCAGCGGGCCGGCAGCACGGCCTCGGTCAGGGTCCAGTCTTGGGGGCTCAGCCCGCTCAGGTTTTGCAGGGTGGCGCGCACCAGCAGCGTCTGGCTGGGGGGCAGGCCGCCGGCCTGCCAGCAGGCCGTGGGGGCTTTCGGGGGGGGCCGGGGCGGGCTGCTGGCTTCGGCGGGCGCAGCGGGCTCGGCCGGCGCTGCCGCCACGGGGGTGGGGCCGGGCGGTGGCGCGTCTGCGGGTGCGGCCGGCGTGGCCGGGGCGGGGGCTTTGGGGGTGTTGAGCACGGTGAGTTTTTCCGGAGCCCGTTGTTGCGCCAGCCGCTCGGGTTCGCTCGGCGAGTGCGGGGCCAGGCCGAGCCAGGCCAGGTGACCCTGCGTGTACGCCCACAGACCGAGGTTGGCCAGCAGGAGCAGGGTCACGAGGGCCCTCAGCACGGCCGCACGCTCACTTCGTGTTGCAGCACAGCCTGGGTGGCCTGGCCGGTGTCGAGCAGCAGGGCGCCGTCGGCGCGCACGCCCACGGCGGTGCCTTCCTGTCCGTCGGACAGGCGCACGGCGCGGCCGTACAGGGCGTCGCGCGCGGCGAAGCGCTGGGCGAAGGCGGCAAAGCCATCGCGCTCGAAGCGCAGCAGGTCGCGCACCAGGGCCGGTGCCAGGGTGTCCAGGGCGTCGCCGGCGTCCGGCAGGGGGCTGCCGGTGGGCACCAGCGCGTCCAGGCCGACCGGGGGCATCGGGGGCGGGCCGTCGGCCGCCGTGTCACCGGTCGGCGGCAGCGCCGGGGTCCGCAGGTTGAGTCCGGCGCCCACCACCGCATAGCGCCGTTCGCCGACGTTGGCCGTTTCCACCAGAATCCCGCCGAGTTTGCGGTCGTGCCACCACAGGTCGTTCGGCCATTTCAGGCGCACGGCGGGCGGCAGTTGTTCGGCCAGGCTTACGCCCACCGCCAGCGACAAGCCCGACCAGTCCCGCGGGTGCAGCGGCAGGCCCAGCGAGAACGTCAGCGAAGCGCCCGGCGCGCTCACCCAGCCGCGCCCACGCCGCCCGCGTCCGGCGGTCTGCTCCAGCGTCACCAGCAGCACCGCTTCGTGCC
>NZ_NWMV01000039.1 GCF_002837145.1 Macromonas nakdongensis
GGCCCTGGCGCTGCGCCTGCCCCCCCACGCCCCGGTTCGCGGCGCGCTGCAGGCCGCTGCCTTCGGCTGGGCCGACAACCAGGTGCAGGCCGCCATCAAGGCCGTGCCCCTGGGGCAAAGCGCGGGCCAGCGCATCCTCGCGCGCCTGTGCCGCCACATCCCCGACGCCGTCGAGGCGGCCTTGTGCCACACCGACGACACCCGCATGTCCTTCACCCCCCTGCTGGCCATCCTCTCGGCCCGCCACGAAACCCAGTACTCCCGCCTGTTCCGCTCATGAACGCCCCTGCCCTGCACCAGATCCCCGGCCGCACCAAGGTCCTGCCCCCGCTGCGCGTCGGCATCGGCGGTCCCGTCGGCTCCGGCAAAACCACCTTGCTCGAAATGCTGTGCAAGGCCATGCGCACCCGATACGACCTGGTCGCCATCACCAACGACATCTACACCAAGGAAGACCAGCGCCTGCTCACCGTCAGCGGCGCGCTGCCGCCCGAGCGCATCCTGGGCGTGGAAACCGGCGGCTGCCCGCACACCGCCATCCGCGAGGACTGTTCCATCAACCTCGAAGCCATCGACCGCATGCTGGCCGAGTTCCCCAACGCCGACGTGGTCTTCGTGGAAAGCGGCGGCGACAACCTGGCCGCCACCTTCAGCCCCGAGTTGAGCGACCTGACGATCTACGTCATCGACGTGGCCGCGGGCGAAAAAATCCCGCGCAAGGGCGGCCCCGGCATCACCAAGAGCGACCTGTTCGTCATCAACAAGACCGACCTGGCCCCGCACGTGGGCGCCAACCTGGAGGTGATGGCTTCTGATACAGCCCGCATGCGCCCCGACCCCGAGCGCCGCCCCTGGGTCATGACCAACCTGAAAACCCAGGCCGGGCTGGACGAGGTGGTACGCTTCATCGAGCGGCGCGGCCTGCTGCTCAGCTGAGGCCGTCGACCAGAATGGCCCGAAAGTCGTTGACGTTGGTCAACGTCGGGCCGGTCACCACGGCCGCGCCCAAGGCCTCGAAAAAGCCGTGGCCGTCGTTGTCGGCCAGGGCGTCCAGTGGCCGCAGGCCCTGGGCCCAGGCCCGCGCCCAAGTGTCGGGCCCCAGCACCGCGCCGGCCACTTCCTCCAGGCCGTCCACCCCGTCGGTGTCGCCCATGAGGGCGTGGATGCGCGGGTGCCCGGCGGTGGCGATGGCGAAGGACAGCAGGCACTCCACGTTGCGCCCGCCGCGTCCCTGCCCGCGCACCGTCACCGTGGTTTCCCCGCCCGACAGCAGCACACAGGGCGCGGTGAAGGGTTGGTCGCGCCCGGCCACCTGCAACGCCATGCCGCCCAGCACCTTGCCCACGTCGCGCGCCTCGCCCTCCAGCGCGTCGCCCAGGATGTGCACCGCGTAGCCAGCCTCGCGCGCCACCCGGGCGGCCGCTTCCAGCGCCATCTGCGGCGTCGCCACCATGCGCACATCGGCCCGCGCCAGGCGCGGATCGCCGGGCTTGACCGACTCGCCCCGGCCGCTGTCCAGCACCTCGCGCACCGGCTCGGGCAGTTCGATGCCGTAGCGCCGCACGATGGCCAGCGCATCGGCGCAGGTGCTCGGGTCGGCCACCGTCGGGCCGGAGGCGATGTCCATGGGCTGGTCGCCCGGCACGTCGGACAGCAGCAGCGTCAGCACCCGCGCCGGGTGGCAGGCCGCGGCCAGCCGCCCACCTTTGATGGCCGAGAGGTGGCGGCGCACGCAGTTCATTTCGCCGATGGTGGCGCCGCTGGCCAGCAGGGCGCGGTTCATCGCCTGCTTGTGCGCCAGCGTCAGCCCTGGCAGCGGCAAAGGCAGCAAGGCCGAGCCCCCGCCCGAGATCAGGCACAGCACCACGTCGTCGGCGCTCAGACCCTGCACGAGCTGCAACAGGCGCTCGGCGGCGCGCAGGCCGGCGGCGTCCGGCACCGGGTGGGCGGCTTCGACGATCTCGATGCGCTCGCACGGCACGGCGTAGCCATAGCGCGTCACCACCAGCCCACTCAGCGGGCCCTCCCAGTGGTCTTCCACGGCACGCGCCATGGCCGCCGACGCCTTGCCCGCCCCGATCACCACCAGCCGCCCGCGGCCCAGCTCGGCGGGCGAGGGCAGGTGCGGCGGCACGCACAGGGCGGGTTGGGCCGAGGCCACGGCGGCCTCGAACAGGCGGCGCAACAGAACGGCTGGCGGCGGGGTGTGGGCAGGCATGGCGGTGCGGCAAATGGAGGGCGACGGCACACTGTAACGGCAGAAGCCAGGTGATGCCGTCACCGATCTGATTACACTGCGGTCACCCACCACGAACCCGCCCGCCCCATGCCCCTGGACACCCTCAACGGCCCGATCGGTCTGGCCCTGGCCGCCCTGCTGGGCCTGCTCGTCGGCAGCTTCCTCAACGTCGTCATCCACCGCCTGCCGCAGATGATGGAGCGCCAGTGGGCGGCCGAATGCGCCGAATTTAGCGGCCAGCCCGCGCCCGAACACCCGCCACTGAACCTGCTGCACCCGCGCTCGCGCTGCCATTCGTGCGGCGCCGGCATCGCCTGGTACCAGAACGTGCCGGTGCTCAGCTACCTGCTGCTGCGCGGCCAGTGCCACGTCTGCGGCGTGTCCATCGGGCTGCGCTACCCCCTGGTGGAACTGCTGACCGGCGGCCTGTTCGCCTGGGTGTTCGCGCAGCACGGCCCCAGCGGGTCGGCGCTGGCCTGGTTCGGCTTCGTCGCCGCGGTGATCGCGTTGGCCTGCATCGACTGGGACACCACCCTGCTGCCCGACGACATCACCCTGCCCCTGGTCTGGGCCGGCCTGGTCGTGGCGGCCTGGGGCTGGACCGGCATCACCCTGCCCCAGGCCCTGTGGGGCGCGGTGGCGGGCTACCTCTCGCTCTGGTCGGTGTACTGGGCGTTCAAACTGCTCACCGGCAAGGAGGGCATGGGTTACGGCGACTTCAAGCTCTTTGCCGCACTCGGCGCCTGGTTCGGCTGGCAGGCCCTCATCCCCATGATCCTGATGGCCTCGGTCATCGGGGCGGTCGTCGGAATCGGCATGAAATTCACCAGCGGCCTGCGCGAAGGCGGCTACATCCCCTTCGGCCCCTTCCTGGCCCTGGCCGGCCTGAGCGCCCTGGTCTTCAGCCCACAGGCCCTGCTGCGCTGGGTGGGCCTGTGAGCGCGCCGACCCCGCCCCCACGCCCGCTGCGCCTGGGCCTGACCGGCGGCATCGGCAGCGGCAAAAGCACCGTCGCCACCCTGCTGCAAGACCTGGGTGCGACCGTGGTGGACGCCGACGCCATCTCGCGCGCCAGCACCGCCGCCGGCGGCGCGGCCATCGCCGCCATCCGCGCCGCCTTCGGCCCCGACTTCATCGCCGCCGACGGCGCCCTGGACCGCGACCGCATGCGCGCCGCCGTCTTCGCCGACCCCAGCGCCAAACAACGGCTCGAAGCCATCGTGCACCCGCTGGTGCGCGCCGAGATCGAACGCCAGACCACCGCCGCCGCCGGCGACTGCGCCGTGCTCGACATCCCGCTGCTGGTCGAGTCGCCCACCTGGCGCGAACGGGTGGACACGGTCTGGGTGGTGGACTGCCAGCCCGAGACCCAAATCCGTCGGGTCGTTCAGCGCAACGGCTGGCCGCGCGAACAGGTCGAAGCGGTGCTCGCCGCACAAGCCAGCCGGGCACAGCGCCTGGCCGTGGCCGACACCGTGATCGACAACGACCACGCCACCCTGGCACAACTGGAAACACGCGTGCGCAACGCCTACGCGCAGATGCGGCAACGATTCGGGCTATGATGGAAGTTGCTGCCCATCCCCTGGTCGTTTGACCGCAGACCCGACCCCGCGCGCGACGTGATCCTCTACGAATACCCGTTCAACGAACGCATCCGCACCTACCTGCGTCTGGAACAGCTGTTCCGCCGCCTCGCCGAACTGGTGTCGCGCCACCACCCGCTGGACCACCACTTCGCCATCCAGACGCTGTTCGAGATCATGGACGTGGGCGCCCGCTCCGACCTGAAGTCCGAAATCCTCAAAGACCTGGACAAGCTCAAGCAGGTCTACAACGGCTACCGCGGCAACCCGGCCATTTCCGAGGCAGCACTCGACCAATTCATCGCCCGCATCGACGCCTGCTTCAACGCCCTGCACGACGACGCCGGCCGCGTTGGCCACGGCCTGAGCGAGAACGAATGGCTCATGGCCATCCGCAGCCGCATCTCCATCCCTGGGGGCACCTGCGAATTCGACCTGCCGGCTTACCACGACTGGCAGCACCGGCCGGCCGAACTGCGCCAGCACGAGTTGAACAATTGGGTGCAGGAACTCGCGGCCCTGGCCCAGCCGATCCAGCTGCTCATGGGCCTGCTGCGCGAATCGGGCGTGCCCCAGAAAGTCACCGCCATCGGGGGGCAGTACCAGCAGAACCTGCCCCAGGGCCGCACCTTCCAGCTGCTGCGCCTGTGGGTCGATCCGGCCCTGGAACTGGTGCCCGAGATCAGTGGCAACCGCCTGCTGTTCTCGGTGCGGCTGATGCAGCGCGGCCCGGACGGCAAGCTGCAGATCGCCGCCGACCGCAACGCCGACCTCGAAGTGACCCTGTGCGCATGAGCGACCGCCCCAGCTTCACCCCGAAAACGGTGGTCTGCCCGGCCTGCGGCGGCTCCAGCCTGTACGCCCCCAGCAACCGCCACCGGCCGTTCTGCTCGGAACGCTGCAAAACGCAGGACCTGGGCGCCTGGGCCAGCGAGGAATTCCGCGTGCCCACCGCCCCGCCCCTGGAGCCTGCACCGCCCGAGGGCGACTGGCGGCACTGACACCGCTCGGCACCGGGCCGGCCAGGCGTCGTTCCTGGCCCGACAGGCCCGACGTCCGCACCTCAGCCCTGCGACCGGGCCTCCTCGGTCAACCAGGCCAGCACCGGCACCGTGCCGGGCAAAATCGGCTGCACCGCCACCGGCAGGATCTGCCAGCTGAAACGCTGGCCTTCGTGCATGTGGAGTTCGCCCGTCCACTCGAACACCTGGCAGAAATGCAAACGCACCAGCGCGTGCGGGTAATCGACCAGGGTTTCGCGCCAGGGATGGGCCGCGCCGATGGTCACACCGATCTCCTCCTGCAGTTCGCGCCGCAGGGCCTCGGCCACGGTTTCACCGGCCTCCAGCTTGCCACCGGGAAACTCCCAGTAGCCTTCGTACACCTTGCCGGGCGGGCGGCTGGTCAGCAGAAAACGGCCCTGCGGGTCGATCAGCACCCCCACCGCCACCTCGGTCACCGGGCGGTCGGCGCCGCCGGCGCGGGGTCGGTCGCCATC
The DNA here is from genome assembly GCF_002837145.1 of Macromonas nakdongensis. Classification (GTDB taxonomy): domain Bacteria; phylum Pseudomonadota; class Gammaproteobacteria; order Burkholderiales; family Burkholderiaceae_C; genus Macromonas_B; species Macromonas_B nakdongensis. Next base: position 5,324 of record NZ_NWMV01000039.1, read on the forward strand.
GGCCACCAGCACGGCCGCGCCCGACTTCGGTGTCGCTGCATTCATGCCGGGGCCCTCAAGCCGGGGGCTGGCCGCGCTCGCCCGCGTGGTGGCGGGCAAACTGGTAGGCCACGCGGCCGCTGCGCGAGCCGCGCTCCAAGGCCCACACCAGCGCCAGCGGGCGGGCCGCCTCGCGCTCG
>NZ_NWMV01000004.1 GCF_002837145.1 Macromonas nakdongensis
TCGGGCTGGAGGTGGCAGCGTCCGCCCGCAGCCTGGGCGCCCAGGTCACGGTGCTGGAGGCACAACCGCGCCTGCTGGCCCGGGTGGCCGGGCAGGCCATGTCCGATTTCGTCGCCGACGCCCACCGCGCCGCCGGCGTCGCCTTGCGCACCGGCGCCACCGTCGCCCGCGTGCACTGCGCAGCCGGCCGCATCGTGCAGGTGGAACTGGCCGACGGCACCGCCTTGCCCGCCGACCTGGTGGTCGCGGGCATTGGCATGCTGCCCAACACCGAAGCCGCCCGCGCCGCCGGGCTGGGCAGCGACCAGGGCATCCCGGTGGACGCCTGCTCGGTCACCGCCGACCCGGACATCGTCGCCGCCGGTGACTGCACGGTCCAGCACGTCGCGCTGTACGACCGCGCGCTGCGGCTGGAGTCGGTGCCCAACGCCTTGGAACAGGCCCGCTCGGCCGCGGCCTGGCTGTGCGGCCAGGCCAAACCCAACCAGACCGTGCCCTGGTTCTGGTCGGACCAGTACGACCTGAAGCTGCAACTCGTCGGGCTGTCCCAGGGGCACGACCGTTGCATCGTGCGCGGCCAGCCGGCACAGCGCCACTTCTGCCTGTTTTACCTGCAGGGCCAGCGCCTGCTGGCGGCCGACGCGGTCAACCGACCGGCCGACTTCATGCTGGTGCGGCGCGCCCTGGCCACCACCGGCGGCCTCGGGCTCGACCTCGACGCGCTGGGCGACGAATCGGTCCCCCTCAAAACCGCCCTCGCACCCCGGCCCTGAATCCCAGGGTTTACCCTAGATCACCGCACGAACCACCCCCACAAGTCCCCACGAATCCTATACTTTAGTCCGACTGGTCGGACCTTTTATATCCCCTCGGAACCGCTGCCACCCAGACCTCAAGGGCAACCATGAAAACACTTTTCCCCCGCGAACTGCTGCGCCGTTGTGCACTCAACTACCCCAACAAGCGCGCCTACGTCTGCGGCGCGCGCGCCGCCACCTGGGACGACATGCACCGCCGCTCCGACCGGTTCGCCCGCGCGCTGCAAGACCTGGGCTGCCGCAAGGGCGACACCGTCTCCATCCTCAGCCAGGAAACCATCGAGGTCTACGAACACCTGTTCGCCTGCGCCAAGATCGGGGCGGTGCGCGTCGGCGTCAACACCCTGTACGCCTGGCCCGAGATGCAACACGTGCTGCGCGACAGCGGCACGAAAATCCTGCTGGTGGACGCACGCTGCCAGGCCATCGTCGACGAACACCTGGCCGAACTGCAGGCGCTCGGCATCCGCCTGATCGGCTTCAACGGCCCGCACCGCTACCCCCTGGATTACGAAACCCTGCTGGCCCAAGCCCCAGGCGCGCCAGAACTGCCTCCCCTGCAAGACGACGACCTGCTGCTCTACAGCTACACCTCCGGCACCACCGGCTTCCCCAAGGGGGTGATGATCAAGCAGGTCGGCGTCTCCAACGTCATCCTGCACTGCCTGGCCTCGTTCGGCTTCAGCCCCGACGACGTCTGGTACATGCCCGCGGCATCGGCCTGGGCGGTGGTGATCATGAACCTGTTCGGCCTGGGCAACGGCATGACCACGGTCATCCCCGACGGCGGGTTCCACATCGTGTCCTACCTCAAGGACATCGAAAAATTCCGCGTCACCACCAGCCTGATCGTCCCGACCATGATCCAGCGCGCCCTGGTGGAGAAACAGAACCACCCCTACGATTTGTCCTCGCTGCGCTGCCTGATGTACGGCTCCTCACCGGCCACGCCCAAGCTGATCCGCGAGACCCGCGAGCAACTCGGCGTGGCCATGATGCAGACCTACGGCCAGACCGAAACCAGCGGCGGCTGGCTGACGGTGCTGACCGAAACCGACCACCAACTGGCCCTCTCCACCGAACCCGGCCTGCTGCGCTCGGTGGGCCGCGTCGGTCTGCACTACGAGTGCACCATCCGCGACGAAGCCGGCCAGGCCCTGCCCCCCAACACCAAAGGCGAAATCTGGCTGCGGGGCGAGAGCGTGATGGCCGGCTACCTCAACCTGCCCGAGGCCACGGCCGAGGCGCTGCCCGGCGACGGCTGGTTGCGCACCAACGACATCGGGATGATGGACGAACGCGGCTACCTCTTTTTGCTGGACCGGCAGAAGTTCATGATCATCACCGGCGCGGTCAACGTCTTCCCCACCACGGTGGAGGCGGTGGTCAGCGAGCACCCGGGCATCCAGGAGGTGGCCGTGGTCGGCGTGCCCCACCCCGAGTGGGGCGAGGCGGTGGTGGCCGTGGCGGTGCGCCGCGCCGGCCACGCCGACCTGAACGCGTCAGACGTGATCCGGTTCTGCGACGGCAAGCTCAGCCGCCCCGAAACGCCCAAGCACGTCGTCTTCGTGCCCGAGCTGCTGAAAACCGTCAACGGCAAGCTGCGCAAGAACGAAATCCGCGCCTGGCTGACCGACCCGCAGACCGGCGAAATCCCCTGGGACATGAACGTCCACTGATGCCCGCGCCGGCCGGCGACCCACTGCCGGCCGGCCACCACACCGCCGAATTTGGCCTTGACAAAGTCCGACCGGTCGGACTAATATAAAGACCAGCCAACCACCCGTCAGAGGAGCACAACCCCATGGAAACCCCACCCACCCGCGCCTGGGACCGCTTGATCCGCCAGGAATACGTCCACGGCTCGCTGTACACCGACGAAGCCATCTTCCGCGAGGAACTGGAAAAAATCTGGTACCGCACTTGGGTCTACGTCGGCCACGTCAGCGAGATCCCCCAGCCCAACGACTACGTGCTGAAAACCATCGGGCTGGAAGAAATCATCATGACCCGCGACCGGGACGGCCAGGTCCACCTGCTGCACAACCGCTGCCCGCACCGCGGCAACCGGGTCTGCGTCAAGCACCAGGGCAACGCCCGCTCCTTCACCTGCGCTTACCACGGCTGGAACTTCGGCAACGACGGCCAGCTCAAGGGCTACCCCTACCCCTCCGGTTACCCGGACGACAAACGCAAAGAACTGGGCCTGGGCCAGGTGGCCCGCATGGGCATTTACAACGGCTTTGTGTTCGGCTCGCTGGCCGCGGACGGCCCCACCCTGGAACAACACCTCGGCCCGGCCAAGGCCACCCTGGACAACGTCTGCCGCAACTCGCCCGAAGGCGAAATCCTGCTCAACACCGGCTTCCTGCAGCACAAGGTCAAGGCCAACTGGAAGCTGCTGGTCGAAAACGAGACCGACGGCTACCACCCCCAGGTGACGCACGCCTCCATCTTCGACGTGGCCGACAGCGGCATCGGGGCGCTGTACAACGAGAACGCCGCCTCGGTGACGCGCGCCTTTGGCAACGGCCACTCGGAGCTGGACCTGCGCCCCGAATTCCGCAAGTTCAACGAACCGATGCGCTGGTTCGGCACCACCGCCGACCGCCTGCCGGACTACGTCGCCAAGATGAAGGCCGCCTACGGCGAGGAGCAGGCCCACGAGATCATGGTGGACGGTGTGCGCCACGTCATGATCTTCCCCAACCTGTTCATCGCCGAGATCCAGCTCTTCGTGCTGCAACCCCTGTCGGTCAACGAAACGGTGCAGCACGTCACCGCGCTGCAGTTCAAGGGCGCGCCGGACCTGAACCGCCGCATGCGCCAGCAGACCATGGGCTCGGTCGGTCCGGCCGGCTTCCTGCTGGCCGACGACGCCGAAATGTACGAACGCACCCAGATGGGCGTGCAGCAGCGCAACCCCGAATGGCTCTACCTGGGCCGGGGCAGCCACCGCGAACACACCGAGCCGGACGGCTGCGTCGTCGGCAACGTGACCGACGACATGCCGTCGCGTCACCTGTGGAAACACTACCAATCTTTGATGGAGGCCGCGTGAACACCGACCAATTGCGCCAGCTGATGGAGGTCAGCCAATTCATCTACCACGAAGCGCGGCTGCAGGACGAGCACCGCTACGCCGAATGGGAGCAGTTGTGGACCGAGGACGCGATCTACTGGGTACCGGCCAACGGCGACGACACCGACCCGGAGCAGCAGATGTCCATCATCTACGACAACCGCTCCCGGCTCGGCCTGCGGGTCAAGCAGCTGTACACCGGCAAACGCCACACCCAGTTGCCGCAATCGCGCCTGTGCCGCGTGGTCTCCAACATCGAGGTGGAAGCGCAGGACGGCGAGCACCTCGTCGCGCGCTCCAACGCGCTGATTTTCGAGTCCCACACCCGGGGTGAGGTCCTCTGGGCCGCGAAAAACGAGTATCGCCTGCGCCGGGTGGACGGCGTCTGGCGCATGGCCCGCAAAAAGGTGACGCTGGCCAACAACCACAGCGCGCTCTACACGATGTCGTTCCTCATCTGAGCGCTGGCGGACCGGCCGGTCGGCCCCGGCGCCGCCGCGCCAGCGGGGGCACCGGCTTCAGGCCGGACCGACGGCGCGGAAACCGTTGAGGAACAGGTCCGAAATGTGCTGGGCCAGCTCCGTCGGCTTGAGCGCGCCGGACTTTTTGTACCAGGTGAAGGTCCAGATGATCATGCCGAACAGCAGCAAGGCGTAAGGGGTTTGCACCTCCACCCGGGCCATGCGCTGCGGGTTGATTTCCTGGAGCAGCCCGATCAGCATGGCCACCACCTCCTGCTCCATCGCCAGCATTTCCTTGTGCTTGGCCGGCGGCAGAAAACCCAGCTCGTTGGTCAGCACCAGTTGCTCGTTGCGCGAATCGGCCGCCACCTCCACGAACGCGGCCACAAAGCGCTCGAAGCGCTGCAGGGCCGGGGCAGACTGGCCCTGGATGTGGGAGAGCTTGCTCAGCAACATCGTCGTGTGCTCCTTGACGATGGCGTACAGCAGGTCCTCCTTGGCCGGGAAGTAGTGGTACAGGTGCGATTTCGACGCGTTGCAGGCCTTGGCCACGTCCATCATGGTGGTGATCTCGTAGCCTTTGGCGGCGAACAGCGCCGCCGCCTTGCGCAGGATCAGCTCCTTTTTGTCGTCGTAGTTCTCGGATCTTTCTCGGGTCATGGCTGTGGCCTGAACGGTTGAAAAGCACCCCGACCGCCGCGCCTGACGGCGGTCATGACCGGGCACACAAACCCCAATCATAGTCCGACTGGAAGGTCAAAAACATGAACATTCACACCACCACCCCCCACCGGGCCGGAGGCCCCCTCGCCGGCCTCACCGTGGTCGAAATGGCCGGCCTCGGGCCGGCGCCCTTCACCGGCATGCTGCTGGCCGACCTGGGCGCCACCGTGGTGCGCATCGACCGCCCGGCCGGTCCGCCCTCCGACCACCCGCTCGACACCCTGCTGCGCAACGACGGCATCGTGGACCGAGGGCGGCAGTCGATCGCCCTCAACCTCAAAGACCCGCGCGCCACCGAAGTCGTGCTGCGGCTGGTGGCCCAGGCGGACGTGCTGATCGAAGGCTACCGCCCCGGCGTGATGGAAAAGCTGGGCCTGGGGCCGCAGCCCTGCCTGGCACGCAACCCCCGGCTGGTGTACGGCCGCATGACCGGCTGGGGACAAGACGGCCCGCTGGCCCCGTCGGCCGGCCACGACATCAACTACATTGCCCTGTCCGGGGCGCTGCACGGCATCGGGCCGCGGGAGCGACCGGCGGTGCCGCTGAACCTGATCGGCGACTACGGCGGTGGCGGCATGTTGTTGATGGTGGGCGTGCTGGCGGCCTTGCAACACGCCGCGCGCCACGGCGTCGGCCAGGTCGTGGACGCGGCCATGACGGACGGCTCCGCCCTGTTGCTCGCGGCCCAACACGGCTTCATGGCCAAGGGCCATTGGCACGACCGGCGCGAAAGCAACTTCCTGGACGGGGCCGCACATTTCTACGGCACCTACACCTGCGCCGACGGCAAGCACGTGGCAGTGGGGGCGATTGAACCGGCGTTTTACCGCCAACTGCTGACCCTGGCCGGCCTGGACGATCCGGCCTTCGACGACCAATGGAACGCCGGCGCGTGGCCCCACCTGCGGCAACAACTGGAGCGGGTGTTCCGCCAACGCAGCCGGGACGAATGGGCGGCGCTGTTCGAGGGCAGCGACGCCTGCGTCACCCCCGTGCTGTCGCTGCAAGAGGCCGCGACCCACCCGCACAACCGGGCCCGCGCCACCTTCGTGGGCACGCCCCAAGGGGTGCAGCCGGCGCCGGCCCCCCGGTTCGACCGCACGCCCACCGCGCTGCCCGCCGCCGCCCCCGAGATCGGTTCGGCCACCCTGCCCTGGCTGGCCCAACTGGGCTATGCGGCAGACGACATCCAGGCCCTGCGTGCGGCGCGTGTGGCCTTTGCCCCGTGAAGGGCTGGCTAGGGTTTGCCCGGGTATCGCAGACCCATGGGCTGCCCTAAATTCGATTATGTTAGACCGTCTGGTCGGTCTTTAACAACCCACCCCAACCCAGGAGACACCGCATGACACTTCGCCCCCTGACCTGTGCCCTTTTGCTGTCGGGCAGCGCCACCGCCTTCGCCCAGACGGTGCTGACCGTCTCGAGCTGGCTGCCGCCCACCCACACCGTGAGCGTGAGCCAGCAGAAGTGGTGCGCCGCCCTGGAACAAGAATCCAAGAACAGCCTCAAGTGCAACATCCTGCCCAAAGCCGTGGTGGCGCCACCCGGCACCTTCGACGCGGTGCGCGACGGCCTGGCCGACATCTCCTACACCGTGGACGGCTACACCCCCGGTCGTTTTGTCTTCACCCAGATGGCCGAATTCCCCTTCCTGGGCGACAGCGCCGAAACCACCTCGGTGGCCTACCAGCACATCTACAACAAGTATTTCGCACCGGCCGGTGAGCACCGCGGCGTCAAGGTACTGGGCGTGTTCACCCACGGCCCCGGTGTCATCTTCAACACCAAAAAACCCATCACGTCGACCGCCGACGTGGCCTCGCTCAAGTTCCGCATCGGCGGCGGCAACATCAGCGAGCTCTCCAAAGCCATGGGCTGGAACGTGACGCTCAAACCCGCGACCGAGTCCTACGAACTGCTGTCCACCGGCGTGATGGACGGCACCTTCCTGCCGGACGAGTCCCTGGCCTCGTTCAAGCTGAACATGATCAAGCACGTCACGCGTTTCCCGGGTGGCCTGTACAACAGCTCGTTCGTCTTTTTGATGAATGCGGACAAATACAAGTCGCTCACCGCCGAACAGAAAGCCGTGCTCGACAAACTCTCCGGCGAGTACGTGGCCCGCCTGTTCGGTCAGGGCTGGGACGCGCTGGACAAAGCCTCGCGCGAAGGCGCGCAGGTATCCCAAGGGGTGCAACAGACCGCCGCACCGCAGGCCTTCGTCAACGAGATCAAAGCCAAGCAATCGGCGCTGGAAGACAAGTGGGCCGCCGCCGCCGAGGCCAAGGGCCTCAAGAACGCCAAGGGCGTGCTGGCCGAGTTCCGCGCCGAAATCGCCAAGCTCAAGTAAGCGGCGCCCCGCCCGACGCTTGACCAACCAGTGGTGCCGGCCCAGCCGTCACCACTGGTTTTTCGTTGATGCAACCGGAATTCTCTCCATGACCTCTCTGATGGACCGCCTGCTCAAGTGGACCTGCGGGCTCGTCTCGGCCCTGGCCCTCTTTGGCATCATGTGGCTCATGCTGCTCGATGTGATCGGCCGCAAGTACCTCGACCACGCCATCCCCGGCGCCCTGGAAATCACCGAAATCCTGATGGTGGTGGTGATCTTCGGTGCCCTGCCCCTGGTGTCTTGGCGCAGCGAGCACATCGTCTTCGATTCGCTCGATGGCGTGATGCCACGGGCCCTCAAAGGCCTGCAGCACCGGCTGGTGCACCTGGTCTGTGCCGGCACCTTTGCCTTCCTGGGGCTGCAGCTGATCAAGCGCGCCGAGCGCTTTGCCGAGTACGGCGAGGTCACGGCCCACCTGGGCCTGTCGCTGGCGCCGGTGGCCTGGATCATGGCGGTCTTCCTCGCCACCACCGCCCTGGTGCACCTGTTGTTTGTGGTCCAGCTGCCGCCCGGCGCCCTGGAGCACGTTCCCCACACCCCGGAGTTGCCGGAATGATCGAAGCCCTCTACGGATTCCTGGCCGTCTTTGCGATGGCCTTTTTGCGCGTGCCCCTGGCCGTGGCCATGATGATCGCCGGCGTCGCCGGGATGGGCTTGATGCGGGGCTGGACGCCGGCGCTGGCCGGGGTCAGCCAGGTGGTGTTCGAGACCGGCTTTGCCTACGTGCTGTCGGTGATCCCGCTGTTCGTGCTGATGGGCAATTTCGTGACCCGCGCGGGCATGGCGCGTGAGCTGTACACCGCGGCCAACTCTTTTGTCGGCCACCGCAAGGGCGGTCTGGCCATGGCCAGCATCATCGCCTCGGGCGGCTTCGGGGCGATCTGCGGCTCGTCGATCGCCACCGCCGCCACGATGACCAAGGTGGCCTTCCCGGAGATGCGCAAGCACGGCTACAAGGATTCGCTGGCCACCGGCGCCATCGCCTCCGGCGGCACGCTGGGCATCCTGATCCCGCCTTCGACCATCATGGTGATCTACGGCATCATCACCGAGACGAACATCGGTGAGATGTTTGTGGCCGGCATCCTGCCGGGCATCGTGGCGGTGTTGATGCTGTGTCTGGCGGTGGTGTTCGTGACCTGGCGCGACCCCGAAGCGGGCCCGCCGGCCGAGCGCCACAGCTGGGGGGAGCGGTTCACCGCGCTGCGCAACATCTGGGCGGTGGTGCTGCTGTTTGCGCTGGTGATCGGCGGGATCTACGGGGGGGTCTTCACCGCCACCGAGGGGGCGGGGGTCGGGGCCGCGGGCGCCTTCCTGTTCGCGCTGGTGCGCCGCACGCTGAGCCCGAAGGTGCTGCTGGAGATTCTGGTGGAGAGTTCGCGCACGACGGCGATGCTGTTCACCATCCTGATCGGGGCGATGATCTTCACGAACTTCATCAATTTCACCAGCATGCCGACGGACCTGCGCGATTGGGTGGTGGGCATCAGCCCGAGCCCGATCGTGGTGATCCTGCTGATGATGGCGATCTACCTGGCCCTGGGCATGGTGATGGAGGAGCTGGCCATCGTGCTGCTGACGATTCCGGTGTTCTTCCCCATCGTCACCGGCCTGGGCTTCGATCCGGTCTGGTTCGGCATCCTGATCATCACGGTGGTGGAGATCGGCATGATCTCACCCCCGGTGGGCCTGAACCTGTTCGTGATCAACTCGCTGCTCAAGGACGTGCGCCTCAACACCATCTACCGCGGTGTCTGGCCCTTCGTCATGGCCGACATCCTCCGCCTGGGCATCCTCATCGCCATCCCAGGCCTCTCGCTATGGCTCCCTCAGCTGATGCGCCACTGAACACCATGGCCACTGCCCAGTGGCGCATCCATCATCGCCTCCAGCCTCACGGCTTGGACGGCCGGACCGGTTGCAAAGCGTCCCACCACGACGACGGCGCCTGCGGATCGTCGTCGGTGCAATACGGGTCTTCCACCCCTTCGGGCAGTTGCGACGACACGAAGGCATCGACGTCGGGCCATTCCTGTTCATCCAACAGTGTGCACATGCTTCTTCCCTGAATCATTTTTCGTAAAAATTTAACAGGCTGCGGCCTGCCCCGGCATCCCCTGTTTGGGTGATGACCGGCCGTGCATAGCCCTTCCGACCCCACAGCACCAGGCACAAAAAAGCCACCGCGGGGGTGGCCATCTGGGCGCGGATGAGGCGATCGGCTCACACCGAGGTGGCCGGGGGCATCCAGAAGCGCCGGGTGATTTCGATGACGCGGTGGGCCTGGTGTTGAATGTTCATGGATCTCCTGCCTTTCTTGCTTGTCGGGAACGGTGCATGCCGCGCACCTGCCGTCGCGGCGTGCGCATGTTGCACCACGGGCGTGTCGGTTTGGTGACAGCCCCTGCACCCGCACCGCCGGCTTGACGAATGGCGCTTGTTTGCGCTACATTGGTGAACATTCATTCACCAAAACCATGTCAGACCACAAACACCTCAATGCCCTGCGCGTTTACTGGAAGGCGAACAAAGCGTTCCCGGCCATGGCCAAGCTGGCCGACGTGCTGGGGCTGGCCTCGTCCGGAGGGGTGTTCAAGGTTGTCGGTCGCCTGGTGGACGCCGGCTACCTGGAACGCACCGAAGGGCGCATCGCCCCCACGCCCGCATTTTTCGCCCTGCCGGTGCTGGGCAATGTGCGGGCCGGCCTGCCCCAGCCCGAAGACCAGAGCGCCGGGCTGGAGGCCATCGGCGTCGAAGACTACCTGATCCGCCACCCCGAACGCACCGTGTTTTGCCGGGTGCGCGGCGACTCCATGCGCGACGCGGGCATGCTCGACGGCGACATGGTGGTGGTCGAACGCAACCGCCCCACCAAGCCCGGCGACATCGTCGTGGCGCTGGTGGACCACGAAATGACCGTCAAGCACCTGTTCCCCCAGGCCGGGGGCTGGGTGCTCAAGCCCGCCAACCCCGACTACCCCGACATCGTGGCCCAGGAATCGCTGGAGATCATCGGTGTCGTGGTGGGCGTTTTCCGACGGGTGGGCCGCTGACCCGCGCAGCCCCCACCGGCATCTTCACCCCCGCTGTTCCCCCGAGGCCCACCATGACACTCAAAGCCCTCTTTCGCAAGCTGACCGGCAAAGGCGGCGCACTCAACCGCGCCACCACCATCCGGGAGATCTGTCAACTCAACGTCCAGGCGGCCCGCGCCCGGGTGTCGGTGTACGACCTGGACTGAAGCCCGGTCAAACGGCTGCCCCTCGGACGGCCGCAGCACCGGTCTCACTCGTCGTCGCCCCCCATCAGGCCGCCCAGCAAGCCGCCACCCAACACGGCCCCGCCCAACACCGAGCCTTCTTCACGGGCGCCGCCGCGCTGCGGGGCCGCTGCAAAAATGCGCGAAGCCAGGCGCGAAAACGGCAGGCTCTGGATCCACACGTGGCCGGGGCCGCTCAGTCGGGCCAGGAACAGGCCCTCGCCCCCGAACAGCGCGGTCTTGATCTTGCCCACGTACTGGATGTCGAAGGACACGTCCGGCGTGTGCGCCACCAGGCAGCCCGTGTCCACCATCAGCGTTTCGCCCGGGGCCAGCTGGCGCTCGACGATGGTGCCCCCCGCATGAACGAAGGCCAGCCCGTCGCCCTGCAGCCGCTGCATGATGAAGCCTTCACCGCCGAAAAAGCCCACGCCCAGCTTTTGCTGGAAGTGGATGCCGATGCTCACCCCCTTGGCGGCGCACAGGAAAGCGTCCTTCTGGCAAACCAGGGTGCCGCCCAGGCGGTCCAGCGGCATGGGGATGATCTTGCCGGTGTAAGGGGCGGCAAACGCCAGTTTGCGCTTGCCCGAGCCCTGGTTGCGGTACACCGTGGTGAACAGCGATTCGCCGGTGATGAGGCGCTTGCCCGCCCCCAACAGCTTGCCGAAAAACCCGCCTTCCTGCGCCGACCCGTCACCAAACAACGTGTCCATCTCGATGCCCGACTCCATGTAGAGCATGGAGCCGGCCTCCCCGATGGCGGCCTCGCCCGGGTCCAGCTCGATTTCGACGAGCTGCATGTCATCGCCCATCAGGCGGTAATCGATCACATCCATGGCCATGCTGGCACCCCTTTCTTGGAACAACAGATCCACTGACACCCGCGGCACGGTCGCGCCACGGACCTGACCGGCCCCAGGCCGGCGTTTGCGGCTATTCTCGGCGAATGCACCCCACCCCCGACCACGAAGCCGGCCATGCCCGCACACAGGCCATGCTGCAACGCCTGCACAAGGCGATGCGCGAGATCGAAGCAGAGATCGCCGCCCACCAAGGCGTCTATCCCTACAACCACGGCCGGGTGACGCAGTCGGAACTGTGCCGCCGGGCCGACGTGAAAAAGGCGACGCTGCAGACCCCGCTGCACAAAGACAGCACCCGGGTGGAGGTGCTGCGCTGGCTGGACACGCTGGCCGAGACCCTGACCCACAACCGCGACGCCACGCGCGAACGGGTCACCGCACAAACCGAACGCCTGGCCCTGGAGGTGGAGCGCCTGACCCTGGAGGTGGAGCGCCTGACCCAGGCCCTGGCCGAAGCGCAGGCCCGCATCGAGGCCCTGAGCGCCGACAACCAGCGGCTCCGCGCCGCCTCACGGGCGGTCTGAGGCGCCGGTGTCGGTCCCTGACGCGGGCTCCGCTGCCCCATCCGGGGACGCACACACACGGTTGCGGCCTTGGTGCTTGGCCCGGTACAGCGCGCGGTCGGCCAGCGCCAGCACGTCCTCGGGCCGCCCGCCCGCCGACGGCCGCAGCACGGCCACCCCCACGCTGATCGTAACGAAGCCCCCTCCTGTGTCGTTGGCCTCGTGGGGCAGCGCCAGCGCCTCGACGGCGGACCGCAGGTCCTCGGCCTTGAACAAAGCACCAGCCCGATCGCAGTCGGGCAACAGGCAGACGAACTCCTCGCCACCGTAGCGGGCCACCAGGTCGTGCGAGCGGGCCAGGCCCGCCTGCAAGGCTTGGGCAATCACCTGCAGACAGGCATCGCCGGCCTGGTGCCCGTAGCGGTCGTTGTAGCGTTTGAAATGGTCCACATCGACCATGAGCACCGCCAGGGAGCAGGCTTCGCGCAAACAACGGCGCCACTCGGCATCCAATTGCTCGTCCAGACGGCGGCGGTTGGCCACCCCGGTCAGACCATCGACCAGCGCCAGCGACCGGAGTTGCGCGCTTTGTGCGTGCAACTGGCGGTTGAGCAACTCCAGTTCGGCGTTCTTGCGGTGCAGCAGATCGGCGGCCACGACCGCATCGCGGGCGGCCTGGCTCTGGCGCCGTTGCAGCAGGAACAGCAGCCCCGCACTGCTCACCACGAGCAAAGAGAACAGCACGGCTTTGATCCAGGTTTCGTAACGCCATTGCGCAAACACGGTCCGCACATCCCGGTGCGCCACCACCACCAAGGCGGTGTCCATCTTCACATCGACCGGCTGCACCGAGCGCAGCGCCACCATGCGCGCCCGGGCACCGGGTGCGGCCGGTACCACCGCGAAACCGGCAGACGGTCCCGGCACCAGGTGCCGGGCATACCAGGGGGGCGATGCCACTGCCCGCTCGTCCGGGGCCTTGCCCGGGTGGGGCACCACCATGAAGACCCGACCGTGTCCGTGGTAAATCTCCACCTGCATGTCGGTGGCGTAACGGACCGATTGCAACAGGATCTTGAACTCGTCGGGGTCCAAGGTGGCGGTCACGATGCCATCGAAAGTCTGCGCAGGGGTGCTCACCGTCCGCGCCACGTTCAGGGCAAACACCCCCAAGACCGTGACGTAAGGGGGACCCACACACAAAGTCTCGGGATCGGACAGAGCCGATGCGGTCTGGAAATAGTCGCGGTGCCGAAAATTGCGGCCGGCAATCTCCGCCCGGTTGGAGGCCAGGACGGTGCCTTCGCGGTCCAGAATCGCCAGGGTCCGGACACCCGTCATGGCATCGGAATAGGCCTTCAGCCAGCGGTGGGCATCGCCCAACGTGGGTCCCGACTGGCGCCAGCGGGGCAACTCGTCACGGATGTTGACCAGCGCCCGGTTGATGGTGTCCAGCTGGCGCCCGACGTTGTCGTGCAGCACGTCGGCCACGGCCAGGAGCCGTTCGCGTTCACGGTCGTGGATCTGACGGTGCTCGCGCCACTGGCCGTACACGAGGTAGGCCCCCAACAAGATCAGGCCCGCGACCAGAAACAGCCACTCCATCAGGAACACGTTCAGCCAGCGACTGCGTGCGGCACGGGGAGCGGGGGTGGCCATGTGTGAAACGGTGGTGTTGCGGGCGCGAAGGGCCCAACCGGCGCCATTCAAGCCGCACGTTTGCCCCAACCCACGCCAGTATTTTTGTCAGAATTACATCATAGTCGCCCAGCCTCACAGGCGCGCCAACAGCTTGGCCGCCGGCAAGCGCAGCTTGACCTCGTCGGCGGCCAAGCCCCCCTGGATTTCGTGGGCGGGCTCAGCGGTGTCGCGCAGGGCCGGTTCACCCAGGGGCAAGCCGTGCCGGCCCAAGATGGCGAGCACCAACGGGATGTTGGCACGCCGCCCCCGCCGCACCACCACCGCCACCTCGCCGCTGCCCAAGCGCACATAGCTGCCTGGGATGTGGGCCCCCAGGGTCTTGACGAAAGCCGCCCCCACGGGGCTGGGCTGCCCGTCGGCACCGAGGTAGATGTCGCGCGCGGCGCGCACCGCCGACAGACCAGGGCGGTGCGCGCGCGGGCCAAGGCGTGCCACATAGATGTCGGCCAAACGCAGCAGCTGGATCGGCACGTCCATCCCGGAGCGACCGGCCGGGTAACCGGTGCCCTCGGGGGTTTCGTGGTGGTCGCGCACCGCCCGCAGCCAGAGCGGATCGCGCACGCCCAGCTGTTGCAAGGCGGCCACACCCTGGCTCGGGTGGGCCTGCACCAAGGTGCGCTGGTCGGCGTTCAGGGGGCCGGCCTGCTGCGCCAGGGCGTCGTGCAGGCGCGACATGCCGATGTTCATGGTCAGGGCCGCACGCTGCAGGGCGGTGACGGTGTCGCCATCCAAACCCAGGGTCTGGCCGACCAGGCGGCACAACACCGCACACAACAGGGCGTGGGTGGCGCTGTAGCCCACGGTGCGGTCCTGCAAGAGCTGCACCAGCACAAACAGACTGTCGTCCACCCGGGTCCGGGTGACGGCCAGGATGCGGCGCTCGATCTGCGCCAGGCGCACCTGGAATTCGTGCGCATGAGCGCCCTGGTGGAGCAAGGTGGCCAAGGTGCTGTGCAGGTCTGGCCAGGCCTGGGCGGCCGATTCGGGCACGGCCTCGTCCACCACTTCCAGCCCCATGGGTCGGGTCACCCCGGCAATGCTCTCCAGGCTCTGGTTGCCACGCACCATGCGGTCGATGGCCGCGGTGTAGCGGAAGGACCAGGCCTTGTACTCGGCCTCGTCCACCATCGGCAGGTGCATGTGCAGGCGGTCGCGGTGGCGCTCGTCCTCGATCATCTCGCCCTTGCGCAGCAACAGCACGCCGTGCGGGTCCCAGACGTTGACCGGGACCGGCGACTTCAGCGCGATGTCATCGAGCGGAAAGGGAACGTACATGGTGGGCGTGCGCAATGTGAAGACCAATGTACAACGGGAACGACCGGACGCAAAGTTTGTAGATAATGCAACGGTACTGCGCAGACCAAAGAAAGGGAGCCCATCGCCATGCCGGACACCACCCGCCAGACCTTACCGGTGGCGGAGTTGCGCGTGGGCCTGTACGTGCACCTCGACCTGGGCTGGATGGACCACCCCTTCCCGTTTGGCAGCTTCAAGATCGGCTCGCAACAGCAGATCGACACGATCCGCGGCCTGGGCTTGAGCCGGGTGCGCTGGGACCCGAGCAAAAGCGATGTGCCGACGGCCAACAGCGCCCCGGGCCCCTCGCCGACGCCGCCCCGCACCGTCCCACCCCACGAGCCGGACCCGGCCGAAAGCGAACGGCAACGCCAGCGGCAGGCGGAACTGGCCGCGCAACGGCACGCCCTGCAACAGTGCGAACGCCGCTACGCCGAGGGCTCCCGGGCCTACAAGGCCATCCTCGACCACCTCCCGCTGCAGCCGCAGACCGCCAAGGCGGGCAGTGCCCAGCTGATCAATGGCATGGTGCTGACCCTGCTGGGCGACCAGGAGTCGGCGATCCGCCTGCTGTCGGAGCAGCAGGGCGACCGGGCCTCGCTGCACGCCATGAACGTGACCGTGCTCAGCCTGCTGCTGGGCAAAGCCATGGGCCTGTCCCAGGCCAGCTTGGAAGACCTGGGCCAGGCGGCCCTGCTGCACGACGTGGGCAAGTCGGAGCTGCCCGACCGCGTCCGCCACCGGGACGACAGTTTCACCGCCGCGCACCACAAGCTCTACCAGGAACACGTGGCCCGCAGCGTGGCACAAGGCCAACGCATGGGCCTGTCGCCGCTGGCGCTGCTGACCGTGTCGCAGCACCACGAACTGGCCGACGGCAGCGGCTTCCCGAGCGGCTGCAAAGCGGACAAGCTGGCCCCGACCTCGCGCATCCTGGCCCTGATCAACCGCTACGATGGGCTGTGCAACCCGCCCAACCCGCTCAAGGCACTGACCCCGCACGAGGCGTTGTCGCTGCTCTTCGCCACACAGAAGGAGCGGTTCGAGTCGACCACGCTCAGTGCTTTCATCCGCATGATGGGGGTCTACCCGCCGGGCTCGCTGGTGCAGCTCACCGACGGCCGCTTCGCGCTGGTGGCCTCGGTCAACTCCTCGCGACCGCTCAAGCCGCGGGTGCTGGTCCACGACCGCGGTGTCACCCGCGACGACGCGGTGCTGCTCGACCTGCAGGAGCAGCGCAGCGTGGGCATCCAGCGCAGCCTGCGGGCCGACCAACTGCCCCGCGCGTCCCTGGAATTCCTGGCACCGCGGCAACGCGTCTGCTACTACTTCGAGCGCGCGACCGGCCCCGCCGACCACCCGGAGGCCCTGGCGTGAGCTACCTGCACTGGGCCCCCCTGACCGAAGGCCTGCTGGAAGCCGTGTGGGTGGTCGACCCGGCCACCCGCTGCATCCTGACCGCCAACGGCGCCGCCGCCCGCCTGCAGCAGCTCGACCCCGGCGCGCTCACCGGCGTGCCCGTGGCCGACATGGTGGCCACCCCGGAAGACCGCTTTTTCTGGGAAGGACTGGCGCCCGAGCAGACCGAGGTCCTGCACTCCAACACCCAGCTGCGCCGGGCCGACGGCAGCACGGTCTGGGTGGAGCGCCGCGTGACGCCGGTGCGCACAGAAGACGGCCAGCAGGTCTACCTGGTGGCCATGCAGGACACCACCGCGCAGCGCCAGGCCCAGCAGCAGCTCGAAGAACTGCTCGGCGAGCTGCGCGCCACGCTCGAATCCACCGCCGACGGCATCCTGGTGTGCGACCTGGAGGGCGGCATCCGCGCTTTCAACCACCTGTTTGCCACGATGTGGGACCTGCCGCCCGAACTGCTGTCCCACCGGGAGGATGCGGCGGTGTTCGCCTACATCGCCAACAGCGTGCCCGACCCGGCGCCCTACCTGCAGCGCCTGGGCCAGATCCAGCGCACCCCGCTGGCCGAAGCCAGCGATGTGCTGGTGCTGCGCAACGGCCGCGTGCTGGAACGGATTTCGCGCCCACAACTGGCCCGGGGGCGCCCCATTGGCCGGGTGTACGCCTACCGCGACATCACCGAACGCTCGGCCACCGAAGCCCAGCTGAAGCTGGCGGCCAAGGTCTTCGAGTCCAGCCTGGAGGCGATTTTCGTCACCGACCCGCAGCACCGCATCGAAGTCTGCAACCCGGTGGCCGAACGCATGGCACAGCGCTCCACCCAGGCACTGCAAGGGCAGTCCGCACGCGAACTGTTCTACTCCCCCACCCACCCCGACTGGCTCCTCGACCTGGACGACAAACTCCACAACCGGGGCTACTGGGAAGGCGACATCTGGCTGCGCCTGGCAGATGGTTCGGCCACTGCCCTCCAAGCCTCATGGGTGGTGCTGCGCAATGCCCAGGGCACACCGCTGAACACGGTGTTGTTCGTCAAGGACCTGTCGGAAAAACTGGCCGCGCAGCAGCGCATCGAGCAACTGGCCTACACCGACGCGCTCACCGGCCTGCCGAACCGCCTGATGTTGACCGAGCGCATCACCCACGGCATCCGGCTGGCCGAGCGCAACGGTGCCCGCTTCGCGGTGCTGTTCCTCGACCTCGACCGCTTCAAGAGCATCAACGACTCGCTCGGCCACCTGTTCGGCGACATGGTGCTGATCGAAATCGCTCAACGCCTGAAAAACTGCCTGCGCCAGACCGACACCCTGTGCCGGCTGGGGGGCGACGAGTTCGTCATCCACCTGCACGACGCCGACGCGGCCGGCGCCGAAATTTCGGCGCAACGGATCATCGACGCGGTCATCCGGCCGGTGCAGATCGAGGACATGAGCTTCAACCTGTCGTGCAGCGTGGGCATCGCGATGTACCCCGACGACGGCAAGACATTGGACGAACTGATCCAGCACGCCGACACGGCGATGTACCAGGTCAAGGAACGGGGCAAGGGTCACTACCGCTTCTACCGCCCGCAGATGAACGCGGACCTGCTGTCGCGCATCCAGATGGACCACGCGATGCGCGAAGGCCTCAAGCGCCAGGAATTCGTGCTGCACTACCAGCCCCGCGCCAGCCTGCAGACCGGGGAGATGGGGGCCTGCGAGGCCCTGGTGCGCTGGAACCACCCGGAGCGGGGCATGGTGCCACCGGGCACCTTCATCACGGTGGCCGAAGAGTCGGGCTTCATCGTCGCCCTGGGCGACTGGGTGCTGCAGGAAGCGGTGCGCCAGGCCGCCGCCTGGCTGCACCAGGGCACGCCCTGCCAGGTGGCGGTGAACGTGTCGGCGCTGCAGTTCCAACAGACCCATTTTGTGGCGGTGGTCGCCAGCACCCTGGCCCAGCACGGGCTGCCGGCCCACCTGCTGGAACTGGAGTTGACCGAATCCATCCTGATCCACGACGCCGACGAGGCGCTCGAACGCCTGCAGGCCCTGGCCGACCTGGGCCTGCACCTGGCGCTGGACGATTTTGGCACGGGCTATTCCAGCCTGACCTACCTCAAGCGTTTCCCGCTGCACAAGCTCAAGATCGACCGCAGCTTCATCGTCTCGCTGCACCAGGACGAGACCGACACGGCCATCGTCTCGGCCATCATCCAGATGGGCCACGCCATGAACATGCAGGTGGTGGCCGAGGGGGTGGAATTGCCGGCCCAGCACCGCGTGCTCAGCGCCCTGGGCTGCGACCAGTTCCAGGGCTTCCTGTTCTCACCGGCGGTGCCGCCGGACGATTTCCAGCGGCACCTGGCCGCCGGCTGGCGCGCTCAGGTGGATTGAGCCCAGGCCTGCAGGTCCTCCAGATGGACCTGGCCGATCTTGCGCTGGGCGATCTGCCCGGCGGCATTGAACACCACGGTGAAGGGCAGGCCTCCCGTGGCATTGCCCAACTGGCGGCTCAGTTCGGTACCGCCCAGGCCGGCCAGGCCGACCGGGAAGGCCAGGGGCAGGCGCTGCAGGAACTGCCGCACCGCACTGGGCTGGTCCACCGCCAAACCCAAGACCTGCCAGCCCTGGGCCTGGCGTTCGGCGTAGAAAGCGTTGAGCAGGGGCAGCTCCTCCACGCAGGGCGGGCACCAGGTGGCCCAGAAATTGAGCAGCAGCGGGCGGCCCTGGAAGCGCTGCATGGCCAGGGGCTGACCCGCCGGGGTGTCCCAGGTCTGGGTCCAGAAGCCCGGCAATGCGCCGTCCGCCACCGCCGTCGGCGCCAGCCGCCACCAAGCCAGTCCGGCGCCGGCCAGACCGGCAGCGGCAGCCACGCCGCCCATCAGAAGTCGTCGTTGGTTCATGGTTGATCGGAGTCGCTGGTGTTCAACAAGTTTCGCACGGCCTGGGCGTCACCGCGCGGTTTGCGGCCGGCGTCGTCGGGCAGCAGGCTGCCACGCTCGGCGCGGCCGTCGTTCACCAGCAGGTGCACGCCAACCCAGGTCTGCAGCGCGTCGCAGCGGCTGCGCAGGCTCAGGGCCTCGACTTCGCGGCCGTGCAGCCCGGTCACCGACTGGGCCTCGTACTCCACGCCGCGGTTGATCAGGGTCAGCTCCACCGCCTTGGGGTCGTCGCTGAAGAGCTGCAGGTAAATGTCGCTGAGCTGGGTCGCGGTGCCATGCCAGACGGCGCCACCCAGCAGCGGGCGGAATTCGGCCAGGCGCTCCATCCAGACCAGCGCCAGCTCGCGCAGAGCGCGCAATTCGCCCGGCTGGGTGTCGGCATGGAACAAGGCGATGTGCTCGCGCACCGCCGCCTCCAGCGCGAAGTTGTCGGGCAAGGCGGTGCGCGGCGGCAGACCCAAGGCCTTGAGCGCCCGCTTTTTCGCGGGGCCGTACTCCAGCCCCTCGTCCACCACCAGGGCCGCGGCGGCCATGGCGATTTCCTGTTGCAAAGTGTCCATGGGGCGATTGTCGGCCAAGGCCGAATGCCCCCGGCCGGGCGCGGGTCGGGCGGCGCCGATAATGGCGGCCATGCACATACACATTCTGGGAATTTGCGGCACCTTCATGGGCGGCGTGGCCGCGCTGGCGCGCGAAGCCGGGCACCGGGTCACCGGCTGCGACGCCGGCGTCTACCCCCCCATGAGCGACCAGTTGCGGGCCCTGGGCATCGACCTGATCGAGGGCTTTGGCGCCGACCAACTGGCGCTGCAACCCGACGTGTTCGTGGTGGGCAACGTGGTGTCGCGCGCCCGCCTGCCCGACGGCAACCCCAAGTTCCCGCTGATGGAGGCCATTCTGGACAGCGGCGCCCGCTACACCAGCGGCCCACAGTGGATGAGCGAGCACATCCTGCACGGCCGCCATGTGCTGGCGGTGGCCGGCACCCACGGCAAGACCACCACCACCTCCATGCTGGCCTGGGTGCTGGAACACGCCGGCCAGCAGCCTGGGTTCCTGGTGGGCGGGGTGCCGCTGAACTTCGGCGTCTCGGCCCGGCTGGGCACGGGCGCGCCGTTCGTGATCGAGGCCGACGAGTACGACACCGCCTTTTTCGACAAGCGCAGCAAGTTCGTGCACTACCGCCCGCGCACCGCGGTGCTGAACAACCTGGAGTTCGACCACGCCGACATCTTCGACGACCTGGCCGCCATCGAACGGCAGTTCCACCACCTGGTGCGCACCGTGCCGGGCAGTGGGCGGGTGGTGGTCAACGGCCTGGAGGAAAGCCTGGCGCGGGTGCTGCACCAAGGCTGCTGGAGCGAACAGCGCAGCTTTGGCGCGGCGGTGAGCGACTACACCGCCGACGGCGACGCCAGCGACTTCGCCGTGCTGCACCGGGGCCGCCCGGTGGCCCGGGTGCGCTGGGGCCTGGGCGGGGTGCACAACCAGCTCAACGCGCTGGCGGCCATCGCTGCGGCCGAGCACCTGGGCGTGGCCCCGGCGCTGGCGGCCGAGGCGCTGGGGCGCTTCCAGAACGTCAAGCGGCGCATGGAGTTGCGCGGCCGGGTGGCGCGGCCGGACGGCGACATCGCCGTGTACGACGACTTTGCCCACCACCCCACCGCCATCCGCACCACGGTGGACGGGCTGCGCCGCCAGCTCGACCGCAGCGGCCAGGGCACGGCGCGCATCCTGGCGGTGTTCGAGCCCCGCTCCAACACCATGAAACTGGGCACCATGAAGGCGCAACTGCCCTGGAGCCTGGAGCACGCCGACCTGGCCTTCTGCCACAGCGGCGGGCTGGGCTGGGACGCGGCCGACGCGCTCGCGCCCATGGGCGAACGCGCACAGGTGGCGCCGGACATCGACACCCTGGTGCGCCAGGTGGTGGCTGCCGCGCGCCCGGGCGACCAGCTGCTGTGCATGAGCAACGGCGGATTCGGCGGTGTGCACGACCGCCTGCTCGCGGCCCTGCAAGTGCCGGGCTGAGCGCGGCGCGTCAGTATGAGACGGTCAGCGAGGGCACGTCCACCCGCACCACCGGCTTGACGAGCGTGGCGCTCACCGCCCGGGCGTAGACCATGGCCCAGGGCCGGTGCGCCGGGTCGGTGAAACGACTTTCGCCCACCGCCTGGGCGATCGCCAGCGCCTTGTCGGCCAACAGCACCTTGCCGGTCAGGCGCAGGGGTTCGCACCCCAGTTCGTGGAACTGGTCGTCCAGCCAAGCGCGGGCCATGTCATGCGGCATGGGCTGCACCTCTTCCAAGTCAAAGGTGTGGCGGGACGCATCGCCCCAACTGACGATCACCTGGCTGCGCATGGGTGCGGGCTCCTGTGTGTGGTGTGCAAGCGGATCGGCCCCATTGTGCAGCCGACCCGTCCCGGCATCAAGCCTTGGCCTTGCCGCCCTTGTGCTGGGCGCGGCGGGCGCTGACGGCGTCCGACAGGGTCTGCAGCAACTGCACCGAGTGGTTCCAGTCGATGCAGGCGTCGGTGATGCTCTTGCCGTATTCCAGGGCGCACACGTCGTCCTTGCCGGGCGTGAACTTCTGCGCGCCGGCGTGGATGTGGCTTTCCACCATGACACCGAAGACCTGGCGCGAACCGGCGCGGAGCTGTTCGGCGATGTCGGCGGCCACGTCCATCTGCTTCTGGTGCTGCTTGCTGCTGTTGGCGTGGCTGCAGTCCACCATCAGGGTGGCGGGCAGCTTGGCGGCTTCGAGTTCGGCACAGGCCGCAGCGACGCTGGCGGCGTCGTAGTTCGGGGCCTTGCCGCCGCGCAGGATCACGTGGCAGTCCGGGTTGCCCTTGGTCTGCACGATGGCAACCTGGCCGTTCTTGTGCACCGACAGAAAATGGTGGCCGCGCGAGGCGGCTTGGATGGCGTCGGTGGCGATGCGGATGTTGCCGTCGGTGCCGTTCTTGAAGCCGATGGGCGCGGAAATGCCCGAGGCCAGCTCGCGGTGCACCTGGCTTTCGGTGGTGCGCGCGCCGATGGCGCCCCAGGAGATCAGGTCACCGATGTACTGCGGGCTGATCACGTCGAGGAACTCGCTGCCCGCCGGCAGGCCCAGGCGGTTGATTTCCAGCAGCAGCTGGCGCGCGATGCGCAGGCCTTCGTCGATCTTGAAGCTGCCGTCGAGGTAGGGGTCGTTGATCAGACCCTTCCAACCCACGGTGGTTCGCGGCTTCTCGAAGTACACCCGCATCACGATTTCCAGCGTGTCCTTGTACTGCTCGCGCATGTCCTTGAGGCGGCGGGCGTAGTCCATGGCCGCGGCCGGGTCGTGGATGGAGCACGGCCCGATGACGACCAGCAGCCGGTCGTCCTTGCCCTGCAGGATCTGGTGGATGGTCTTGCGGGTGCTGGCGATGAGTTTTTCCACCTCGGTGCCCTGGATCGGGAAGAAGCGGATGAGGTGTTCGGGCGGAGGCAACACGGTGATGTCCTGGATGCGTTGGTCGTCGGTCTGGCTGGTGCGGTCGGCGGGGTGCGCATACCAGACGTCGGTCGCGGCGGTGGCGGCTTTGCTCATCGTGAGGTCCTGTCCTGAAAAAGTGTCAAAGGGGGTGGGTGTGGGCTAAAAAAAAACCGCCGGGGTGACCGACGGTTTCTGTGAGGCTCTGGTGCTTTTCGGGCCAGCTTCAGCTCTCTCTTCCGTCGGTGACGCGTGAGATCCAAAAGTAGGCAAAGTAAAACCGAGCGGCTTTCATGCGTTTCAATGTATCACAAACTGCGTGACAGCAGGCTGACAAGCGCACGGGCACTGTGGGGCGCACGCCACGGTGGCGGCCTGCGCGGCCGCCTCAGGCGGTGCCGCCCACGGTCAGGCCCTCGATGCGCAGCGTCGGCTGGCCCACGCCCACCGGCACGCTCTGGCCTTCCTTGCCGCAGGTGCCCACGCCGCTGTCCAGCGCCAGGTCGTTGCCGATCATGGTCACTTTCTTGAGCGATTCCGGCCCGCTGCCGACGATGGTGGCGCCCTTGACCGGGTACTGCAGCTGGCCGTTCTCCACCCACCAGGCCTGGCTGGCGCTGAACACGAACTTGCCGCTGGTGATGTCCACCTGCCCGCCACCAAAGTTGCTCGCGTACAGCCCCTTCTTGATGCTGGCGATGATTTCGGCCGGGTCCTTGTCGCCGCCCAGCATGTAGGTGTTGGTCATGCGCGGCATGGGCAGGTGGGCGTAGCTTTCGCGCCGGCCGTTGCCGGTGGGCGCCACGCCCATCAGGCGGGCGTTCAGGCTGTCCTGGATGTAGCCGCGCAGGATGCCGTCCTCGATCAGCACGTTCTTCTGGCTGGCACAGCCTTCGTCGTCCACGTTGAGCGAGCCACGGCGGTCGGCCATGGTGCCGTCGTCCAGCACGGTCACGCCCTTGGCCGCCACGCGCTTGCCGATCATGCCACTGAAGGCGCTGCTGCCCTTGCGGTTGAAGTCGCCCTCCAGGCCGTGGCCCACGGCTTCGTGCAGCAGCACGCCGGGCCAGCCGGGGCCCAGCACCACGGTCATTTCGCCGGCCGGGGCCGGGCGGCTGTCCAGGTTGATGAGGGCGGACTGCACCGCCTCGTCCACGTACTGTTGCAGCAGGGCGTCGTCAAAATGGTCCAGGCCAAAACGGCCGCCGCCGCCGGACGAACCGATTTCGCGGCGCTCTTTCTGCTCGGCGATGACGGTGACCGACAGGCGCACCAGCGGGCGCACGTCGGCGGCCAGGGTGCCGTCGGCGCGGGCCACCAGCACCACGTCGTACTCGCTGGCCAGGCCGGCCATGACCTGCACCACGCGCGGGTCTTTGGCCTTGGCCAGGCGCTCCACTTTTTCCAGCAGCGCCACTTTGGCGCTGCTGTCCAGCGTGGCGATGGGGTCGTGTGCGGGGTAGAGCGAGCGCGATTTGGACACCTTGGTGCGCCCGACCTTGGCCTTCTGGCTCTGGCCCTGGGCGCCGATGGCGCGCACGCTGTGGGCCGCGTCCTGCAGGGCGGCCCAGGACAGGTCGTCGGAGTAGGCGAACGCGGTCTTGTCGCCGCTGACGGCGCGCACGCCCACGCCCTGGTCGATGCTGAAGCTGCCGGTCTTGACGATGCCCTCCTCCAGACTCCAGCCCTCGGCGCGGGTGTACTGGAAATAGAGGTCGGCGTCGTCCACACCGGGCACCAGAATTTCGCCCAGCGCCTTGCGCAAATGGGTGTCGTCCAGCCCGTAGGGCGTGAGCAGGAGGTCGTGGGCGGTGGCCAGACGGGCCAGGGTGGGTTCGCGGGCGATCATGGGGCCATTGTAGAAAGTTGCGTTCAGCTCTGCACCAGCCGCTTGGCGCGGGAGATGGACAGGATCATGCCCAGGTTGGCACCCAGGGTGACCATGGCGGTGCCGCCGTAGCTGATGAACGGCAAGGGCACGCCCACCACCGGCAGGATGCCGCTGACCATGCCCATGTTGACGAAGGCGTAGACGAAGTAGATCAAGGTCAACGCCCCGGCCAGCAAGCGGGAAAACAGCGTGGGCGCCTCCATGGCCACCCGCAGGCCGCGGTAGATCAGGAACAGGAAAGCGGCCAGCAGGGCCAGCACGCCGACGAAGCCGAACTCCTCGGCAAAGGCGGCGAAGATGAAGTCGGTGGTGCGCTCGGGCACGAAATCGAGGTGCGTCTGCGTGCCCTGCATGAAGCCTTTGCCCCAGACGCCCCCCGAACCGATGGCGATCATGCCCTGCAGGATGTGGAAACCCTTGCCCAGCGGGTCCTTCATCGGGTCGAGCAGGGTGCAGACGCGCTGGCGCTGGTACTCGTGCAGCACCACCCAGTCCACGTCGGGCTGGCACCACTGCGGCTCCATCGCGATCAGGGTGACGATGCCGGCCACCCCCAGCAGCACCGGCGGCAGGATGAGCTTCCAACTCAGGCCGGCGAAAAAGATGACGAACAGGCCCGAGGCCGCCACCAGCAGGGTGGTGCCCAGGTCGGGCTGGCGCAGGATGAGGAAGGACGGCACCGCCAGGATGGCCCCGGCCACGACAAAGTCGAGCGCACGCAACTGGCCTTCGCGGCGCTGGAACCACCAGGCCAGCATCAGCGGCATGCCGAGTTTCATGATCTCGCTGGGCTGGATGACGATGCCCACGTTGACCCAGCGTTCCGCCCCCTTTTTGGTGATGCCGAACAGCGCCACCGCCACCAACAGCGCCACCCCGACCGCGTAGACCGGCACTGCCAGCGCCATCAGCCGCTGCGGCGGCACCTGCGCGGCCACGAACATCACGCCCGCGGCGATCGCCATGTTGCGGGCATGGGCCACGAAGCGGCCGTCCACGTCGTAGCCCACCGAATACATCACCACCAGCCCGGTGGCGGCCAAGAGCAGCACCGCCAGCAGGAACGGTCCATCAAACCCCTGGAACACCGGGGCCACGCGTCGCCACAAGGGCGGTTTTTCGATCACGACTGCCATGGGACCGGATTATCCTAGGCCCATGACCCCGCCGCCCAACACCACCACGGTCCACACCACCCACCTGCTGTACCTGCACGGTTTTCGCTCCTCGCCGCGCTCGACCAAGGCGGTGCGCATGGCCGCGCGGGTGCGGCGCGCGCACCCCGGTGTGACCTGGTGGTGCCCGCAGTTGCCGCCCTCGCCGGCCGCGGCGATGGCGCTGATTCGCCAGGGCAGCGCCGATTGGCCGCGCGACCGCATGGCGGTGGTGGGTTCGTCGCTGGGCGGTTTTTACGCCACCCGGCTGGCGCTGGAAACCGGCTGCCGCGCGGTGCTGCTGAACCCGGCGGTGGACCCGGCGCGCGATTTGGCGAAGTACATCGGCGAGCAAACCGCCTGGCACGACCCCGAGGAACGTTTCTTCTTCCGGCCGGAATACGTGGACGAACTGCGCGCGCTGGCGGGCGGCGCCCTGCCCCAGCCCGAACGGGTGTACGCGGTGGTGGCCCAGGGCGACGAGGTGCTGGACTGGCGCGAGATGGTGGGCCGTTACCCCGGCGTGCACCTGAAGCTGCTGGCCGGCAGCGACCACGCTCTGAGCGACTTTGACGACCACATCGACGAAGTGGTGGCCCACTTGCGCCTAGCCTAAGCCAGTCCCCGACCGCGGCACACGGCCGCACCCAGGCGGCTGCTACAGTGACACGCATGGCCAAAGACAAGACCCTGTACGCCTGCAACGAATGCGGCGGCACCACCCCGCGCTGGCTGGGCAAATGCCCGCACTGCAACGCCTGGAACAGCCTGGTGGAAACCGTGGCCGAGGCCCCCAGCGCGAGCAAGAACCGCCTGAGCGCCGGCCCCAAAAGCCTGGCCCCGACCGCCGAGCTGGCGGTGCTCAGCGACATCGAAGCCAGCGACGTGGCGCGCACGCCCACCGGCCTGGGCGAGCTGGACCGGGTGCTGGGCGGCGGCATCGTCGAAGGCGGTGTGGTGCTGATCGGGGGCGACCCGGGCATCGGCAAATCCACCCTGCTGCTGCAGGCCCTGGACGCGCTGCAGCGCGCCGGCCTGGACACGCTGTACGTGACCGGCGAGGAAAGCGGCGCCCAGGTCGCCCTGCGTTCGCGCCGGCTGGGGCTGGACCACAGCCAGGTCAAGGTGCTGGCCGAGATCCAGTTGGAAAAAATCGTCGCCACGCTGGACGCCAAGCAGCCCGGTATCGCCGTCATCGACTCGATCCAGACGCTGTATTCGGACCAGCTCAGTTCGGCCCCCGGTTCGGTGGCGCAGGTGCGCGAATGCGCGGCGCACCTGACGCGTGCGGCCAAGGCCAGCGGCGTGGCCATCGTGTTGGTGGGCCACGTCACCAAGGAAGGCGCGCTGGCCGGCCCGCGCGTGCTGGAGCACATGGTGGACACGGTGCTGTACTTCGAGGGCGACACCCACAGCAACTACCGGCTCATCCGCGCCATCAAGAACCGCTTTGGCGCGGTCAACGAGATCGGCGTGTTCGCCATGACCGAAAAAGGCCTGAAGGGCGTTAGCAACCCGAGCGCCATCTTCCTGTCGCAACATGCGGAACCGGTGCCCGGCAGTTGCGTGCTGGTGACGCTGGAGGGCACCCGGCCCATGCTGGTGGAAATCCAGGCGCTGGTGGACAGCGGCGGCCCCAGCCCGCGGCGCCTGAGCGTGGGCCTGGACCGCGACCGGCTGGCCATGCTGCTGGCGGTGCTGCACCGCCACGCCGGCGTGGCCTGCATGGACCAAGATGTGTTTGTGAACGCCGTGGGCGGCGTGCGCATTGGCGAGCCTGCGGCCGACCTGGCGGTGATGCTGGCCATTGCCAGCAGCCTGCGCGGCAAGGCGCTGCCCAAGGGCTTCATCGCCTTCGGCGAAGTGGGCCTGGCCGGCGAGGTGCGCCCCGCCCCGCGCGGACAGGAACGCCTGAAGGAGGCGGCCAAGCTGGGGTTTTCGGTGGCGGTGGTGCCCAAGGCCAACCTGCCCAAAAAGGGCGACGCCGGCATGGCCAAGGCGCTGGAAGGCATGACCGTCCACGCGGTGGAGCGCATCGAAGACGCGCTGGAAGTGCTGCGCGGATTGTGACCGCGCGCCGGGCCGAACCATGCAGCATCAACTGGCCCTGCAACAACGGTCGATGTGGAACGGCTTTGTCTACGATTTCGTCTCGCCCGCGGGCGTGGCGGTGGGCGAGCTGCGCTTCCCGAACTTCGCCCAGGCCAAAAACGCGCGCCTGCGCTGGCACCCGGAAGGCTCCCCCCACGGCGACGTGCAGCTGCAACTGCACGGCCAGGCGCTGCGGCTGCGCTTCGAGTACACACGCCGCGGCCTCGTCAACGACCTGCGCTACACGCTGGAAACCCCGGCCCAGGCCGTGCTGTGCGCCGCCGACGTGGTGTTTGAAAGCGGGCGCCGCCTGCCCGTGGTGCGGCTGACCGCGCCGCTGCCCGCCGAGCTGCGGCCCTCGACCTCGTTCTGGCTGCGGCGCTTTCCCATCGTCGGCCCCGCAGGCGCTCCCCTGGGGACGGTGGTCGAACCCCACCTCATCAGCCGCCGCTTCGAATACCGCATCGACTGGCCCGGGGCCGCCGCGCCGCTGCAGGCCTTCGTGCTGGCGCTGGCGCTGATGGTGCGCCGGTGAACCGGTGAGGGCCCTAGGCAGCGGGGCCGAGCCCCGTTAAAATACTGGCCTCTGTCCTGCGGGACAGACCGTTTCGATGGGTTCCCTCGCCCCCATCCCCGCTTCAAAAAAAAGGACCTCCTCCATGACCTCCGTCCATGGCGCCGCCGCCACGCGTGCGCGCACCGCGCTGCCGGCGCTCGTCGCGCTGCACATCGCCCTCATCATCGCCAGCAACTACCTAGTGCAACTCCCCTTTGAGCTGTGGGGGGTGCACACCACCTGGGGTTCGTTCACCTTTCCGCTGGTCTTTGTGGCCACCGACCTGACCGTGCGCCTGCTGGGCCAAGCCACCGCGCGGCGCGTGATCTTCCGCGTGATGCTGCCGGCGCTGCTGGCCTCGTACACCGTGTCGGTGCTGTTCTTCGAAGGCGCCTTCAGCGGCTGGGCCGCGCTGGCCACCTTCAACGGTTTCGTGTTCCGTATCGCGCTGGCCAGCTTCGTGGCCTACGTGGCCGGGCAGCTGCTCGACATCGCGGTGTTCGCCCGCTTGCGCCAGGTGAGTGCCTGGTGGGTGGCCCCGGCCGCCTCCACGGTGCTGGGCAGCCTGCTGGACACGGCGCTGTTCTTCGCGGTGGCCTTCCACGCCAGCAGCGACCCCTTCATGGCCCAGCACTGGGTCGAGATCGCCACGGTGGACTATTTCACCAAACTGGCGGTCAGCCTGGCCTGCTTCCTGCCGCTGTACGGCGTGCTGCTGAACGCGCTGGTGAAGCTGGTCCAAGCCGCACCGCCGCCGCTGGCCGCGGGCCGCTGCTGAGCCGGAGGCGCCATGACGACTTCCCTCAAACCCGCGGTGGTCCTCCTCAGCGGCGGGCTGGACTCGACCACCGTGCTGGCCCTGGCCCGCGAACAGGGCTACACCCCCTATGCGCTGAGCTTCCGCTACGGCCAGCGCCACCTGCACGAACTGCAGGCCGCCGAGGCCGCGGCCCAAGCCCTGGGCGCTGCGAAACACGTGGTCGCGCAGATTGACCTGCGCGAATTCGGCGGCTCGGCGCTGACCGCCGACATCGCCGTGCCCAAGGGCCGCTCGGTGGACGACATGGGCCCCGGCATCCCCGTGACCTACGTGCCCGCGCGCAACACCGTGTTCCTGAGCTTCGCACTGGCCTGGGCCGAGACGCTGGGCGCGTCCGACATTTTCATCGGCGTCAACGCGCTGGACTATTCGGGCTACCCCGACTGCCGGCCGGAGTACATCGCCGCCTTCGAGGCGCTGGCCAACCTGGCCACCAAGGCCGGGGTGGAAGGCACCCAGCGGCTCAAGATCCACAGCCCGCTGATGCACCTGAACAAGGCGCAAATCATTGAAGAAGGCTTGCGCCTGGGCGTGGACTACGCCTTGACCAGCAGCTGCTACGACCCCGGCCCCGAGGGCCAGCCCTGCTGCGGCTGCGACGCCTGCCTGCTGCGCGCCAAGGGCTTTGCCGAAGCCGGCCGGCCCGACCCACTGTACCAACGCTTCGGCCTGGCCTGAGCGAAAGGCCCCATGCACACCCTGCACACGACCGAAGCCGGCTTCGAGGCCGCCCGCCACCTCCCCACCCTGCCCGCTGGGCACCCGCAGCAACGCCTGCACGGCCACAGCTTTGTGGCCCGGCTGCGCGCCGCCACCGGCCCCGCTTGGCGCCACTTCCCGGGCAGCGAGGTGTCGCAGCTGCGCGAGCACCTGGCCGCCCAGGTGCAGGCGCTGGACCACCGCCTACTCAACGACACGCTGGACACCCCGACCGACACCCAGCTGGCGCTGTGGCTGCGCGAGCGCCTGCAAGCCGACGGCCTGACCCAGGCCCGGGTGGACGTGCAGAGCACTGCACGCGGCGGCGTGGAACTGGACCCCCAGGGCCACCCCCACCTGTGGCGGCGCCACGTGCTGTACGCCGCCCACCAGTTGCCGAACGTGCCCGCTGGCCACAAATGCGGCCGGCTGCACGGCCACGGCTTCGAGGTGCTGCTGCACGCCCGGCAGAACGCCCAGGGCACGGTCACGGCCGAGCGGCTGGATGCGCTGTGGGCCCCGCTGCACCGCCAACTTGACCACGCCTGCCTGAACGACCTCCCCGGCCTGGAAAACCCCACCAGCGAAGTCCTGTCCGGCTGGCTCTGGCGGCAACTGGCGCCGCAACTGCCCGAGCTCAGCGCCGTCACCGTGTACGAGACCGCTTCCTGCGGCGCCCGCCACGACGGCACTGACTACCGGATCTGGAAGGAACTGACGCTGGACAGCGCACTGCAGCTGCGCCACGCGCCGGACGGCAGCCCGCTGCGGCGCATCCACGGCCACACCTACACCCTGCGGCTGCACCTGTGCGCCCCGCTGGACGCGGTGATGGGCTGGACCGTGGACTTTGGCGACGTCAAACGCCTGTTCGACCCCCTCTTCAAAGCCCTGGACCACCAGCCGCTGCACCAGCTGCCCGGCCTGGCCGACTGCGATGCCGCCACCCTGGCCACCTGGGTGCTGGAGCGCGCCCGCGCCGAACTGCCCGCGCTGGACCGGGTCGATCTGTACGAAACCCCGGGCTGCGGCGCGGTGGTGGCGTGGAACGAAGCCGCCGCGCTGGCGCTCTGAACATGGCTTACAGCGTCAAGGAAATTTTCTACACCCTGCAGGGCGAAGGCGGCCAGGCCGGGCGCGCGGCGGTGTTCTGCCGCTTTGCCGGCTGCAACCTGTGGAGCGGGCGCGAGGCCGACCGCGCGCAGGCCGCCTGCCGGTTTTGCGACACCGATTTCGTCGGCACCGACGGCCAGGGGGGCGGCAAATTCGCCACCGCCCAGGCGCTGGCCGCCGCGGTCCGTACCCAGTGGCCCGCCACGGCCGGCGGCACCCCGCTGGTGGTGTGCACCGGCGGCGAGCCGTTGTTGCAGTTGGACGCACCGCTGATCGACGCGCTGCACGCGCAAGGCTTCGAGATCGCCGTGGAAACCAACGGCACCCTGCCCCTGCCCGACGGCCTGGACTGGGTCTGCGTCAGCCCCAAGGGCGCAGCCCCGCTGCAGGCCACCCGGGGCGACGAACTGAAACTGGTCTTCCCCCAAGCCGACGCGCCGCCCGAACGCTTCGAGCCGCTGGACTTTCGCCACTTTTTCCTGCAGCCCATGGACGGGCCGCAGCGCGAAAGGCACACCCAACAGGCCGTGGCGCACTGCCTGGCGCACCCGCGCTGGCGCCTGTCCCTGCAGACGCACAAGCTGCTGGGCATTCCCTGAGCACCAGGACCTGGGCCGGCGCGGCGGCTTGCCGCACCCCGGCCCACCGCCGGTAAACTTGGGCCTCAGACGACCGCCTGCGGGTGCTCGCCCTGGCTCCCCTGCTCCACCCCGAAAGCCCCCTACGTGTTTGCACTGTTCGATGAAGCCGGCAAGTTCCTGACCGGCCGCGTGATGTCCGAAGCCGAAAGCTCGCTGCAGATCGAGCTGGAAACGGGCAAGCGCGTCAAGGTCAAGGCGGCCAACGTGCTGCTGAAGTTCGACAAGCCCGCCCCGGCCGCGCTGATGGCCAGCGCGCAAGCCCTGGCCCCAGACATCGAGCTCGACCTGGCCTGGGAATTCGCCCCGGACGAGGAATTTGGCTACGCCGACTTGGCTAAAGACTACTTCAGCGCACAAGCCACGCTGGAACAGCAGGTGGCCGCCCTGCTGCGCCTGACCGACGCACCGCACTACTTCCGCCGCGCCGGCAAAGGCCGCTTCAAGAAGGCCCCGCCCGAAATCCTGCAACAGGCCCTGGCCGCGATCGAAAAGAAAAAGCAGCTCCAGGAACAGATCGACGGCTGGACCGCCGATCTGGCCGCCGGCAGCTGCCCGGAACCGATCCGCCAGCAGCTCTACAAAATCCTGTTCAAGCCGGACAAGAACGCCGCCGAATACAAGGCCGTGGTGCACGCCGCGCGCGAAACGCATCTGGCGCCGCTGGCCCTGCTGCAAAAAGCCGGCGCCATCCGCAACGCCTACCAGTTCCACTGGCAGCGCTTTTTGTTCGAGCACTTCCCCAAGGGCACGGGCTTCCCGGCCCTGCAAGCCGCGCCGGTGGCCGACGAGCTGCCGTTGGCCAACGTACAAGCCTTTTCGGTGGACGACTCCAGCACCACCGAAATCGACGACGCGCTGAGCGTGCAAGGCCTGGGCACCGGCACCGTGGTGGTCGGCATCCACATCGCGGCCCCGGGCTTGGCGATTACGCCCGACAGCCCGATCGACCAGGTCGCGCGCCAGCGCCTGAGCACGGTGTACATGCCGGGCCACAAAATCACCATGCTGCCCGACGCCGTGGTGCAGACCTACACGCTGGAAGCCGGCGCCCCGCGCCCGGCCCTGTCGCTGTACCTCACCTTCGACGAGGCCGAGCTGAACCTCCAGGCCAGCACCACCCGGCTGGAGCGGGTGCCGATTGCCCACAACCTGCGCCACGACCAGCTGGACCAGGCCATCACCGCCGATTGGCTGCAGGACCCGACGGCCCCGACCGGCGCACCGCTGGCCGACGACATCGCCGCCTTGCGACCCGAGCTGTCCTTCCTGTTCCGCCTGGCACAGGTCTGCAAAGCGCGGCGCGAGGTGGTGCGTGGCAAACCCGAAACCTTCAACCGCCCGGACTACACCTTCAAGCTCGAAGGCGTGCAGGGCGACGAACCGCACGGCGACGAAACCGTGGTCATCGGTACCCGCTCGCGCGGCGCCCCGCTGGACCTGATGGTGGCCGAGGCCATGATCCTGGCCAACAGCACCTGGGGCCAACTGCTGGCCGACAGCGGCGTGCCCGGCATCTACCGCAGCCAGGCCAGCCTGGCGCCGGGCATGAAGGTGCGCATGGGCGCCAAGGCCTTGCCGCACGCCGGCATCGGTGTCAAGTGCTACGCCTGGAGCACCTCGCCCCTGCGCCGCTACACCGATCTGGTCAACCAGTGGCAGATCATCGCCTGCGTGCGCCACGGCCAGACCGCCGCGCTGGCAGCGCCGTTCAAGCCCAAGGACGCCGGCCTGTTCGCCGTCATCAGCGGTTTCGACGCCGCCTACACCGCCTACAACCAGTTCCAGAACGGCATGGAGCGCTACTGGACGCTGCATTACCTGCAGCAGCACGGCCTCACGGAACTGACCGCCACCGTCATCAAGGACGGGCTGGTGCGCGCCGACGAACTGCCCTTGGTGCTCAGCGTGCTGGGCGCCGATGGCCTGCCGCGCGGCGCCCAGGTGCGCGTGCGGCTGGGGCAGATCGACGACATCTCGCTCGACGTGGGCGGCACCGTGATCGAGCGCCTGGACAGCCCGGCCCTGTCGGCCGAAGCGCTGGACGACGAGGCCGAGGACGCCGCCGAACTGGCCGCGCCGCTGGCCATCGCCATGGACCTGGACGAAGCCCAACCGGGCGACACCGCCCCCCCAGGGGCCTCGCCCGCCGCCTGACACCGACCCTGTGAAACGCTTGCGCACCCTCTCCACCCTGCAGCTGGCGCTGGCGGCGTCGGTGCTGGTGCACGCCGGGCTGCTGACCGTGCGCTTCGTGGACCCCGAACGCTTCAACCGGGTGTTCCAGGACACGCCGCTGGAGGTGGTGCTGGTCAACACCCGCAGCGATGCGCCGCCCGACAAGGCGCAGGCCATCGCCCAGGCCAACCTGGCGGGCGGCGGCGACGCCGAACGCGGCCGCGCCACCTCGCCCCTGCCGCCGGCGCCGCAGGCCCGGCTGGGCGAGTCGCTGGAGGAGGAAGAGCGCCGCATCGAAGCCATGAAAGAGCAGCAGAACCGCCTGCTGGCGCAACTGCGGCAGCAGCTGGCCAGCCTGCCGGTGCCCGACCTGCGCCGCGACGCCAGCCCCGAAGCCCTGGAACGCGAACAGAAGCGCCAGGCGCTGGTCAAGATCCTGGCCGAGATCGAAAAGCGCATCAACGAAGAAAACGCCCGGCCGCGCAAGCGCTACATCAGCCCGGCCACGCGCGAGGCCGTGTACGCCATCTACTACGACGAACTGCGCCGCAAGATCGAAGACCGCGGCACCAGCAACTTCCCCGAAGCGGGCGGGCGCAAGCTCTACGGCGAACTCACCATGGTCATCACCGTGAACCACAACGGCCAGGTGCTGGACACCGAGGTGGTGCAGGGCTCGGGGCAGGCGGTGCTGGACACGCGCGCGCAGGCCATCGTGCGCAGCCTGGCCTTTGGGCGCTTCAACCCCGAGATGCGGCGCCGGGCCGACCAGATCGTGGTGGTCTCGCGCTTCCGCTTCACCCGCGACGAAACCCTGCAAACCCAATTGAGCGCGCAATGATGACGAAATTCTGGCGGCACTTCGGACGCTGGTTGGGCTGGTGCGTGGTCGCCGGGCTGGCGCTGCAGGTATTTTTTGTGGGCCGCATCGCGCTGATGGCGGTGCTGGACCCGCAAAGCACCGCCTTCCAGCGCTCCGAAGCCTGGCGCGTGGCCACCGAGGCCCCGAAGTGGACCTGGTCGCAGACCTGGGTGCCGTACGAGCAGCTCTCGCCCACCATCAAACGCGCGGTCATCGCCTCCGAAGACGGCAGCTTCACCGACCACGATGGGGTGGATTGGGACGCGCTGGAATCGGCCTGGGACAAGAACGAACAGCGCGCGCAGCAGGCCGAGAAGCGCGCCGCCCGCGCCAAAGACCCGAGCCAGGTGAAACCGCCCAAGGTGGTGGGCGGCTCCACCATCACCCAGCAACTGGCGAAAAACCTGCTGCTCTCGGGCGAGCGCAGCCTGCTGCGCAAGGGCCAGGAGCTGCTGCTGACACTGGCACTGGAAACCTTCCTGAGCAAGCGCCGCATCCTGGAGATCTACCTCAACAGCGTGGAATGGGGCGAAGGCGTGTTCGGCGCCGAGGCCGCGGCGCGGCGCTACTTCGGCAAATCGGCGCGCCAGCTGAGTGCCTTCGAGGCCGCGCGCCTGGCGGTGATGCTGCCGGCCCCCAAACGCTTCGAGAAGCGCCCCAACTCCGGCTACCTGGCGGGCCGGGCCGGTACCATCGCCGCCCGCATGGGCGGGGTGCAACTGCCATGAAATGGCGGGCGTGACGGTGCGCATCCTCGGCATCGACCCGGGCCTGCAGGCCACTGGCTTCGGTGTGATCGACACCGACGGCCCGCGCATGGCCTACGTGGCCAGCGGCACCATCCGCACCAGTCCGGCCGACGGCGCCCTGCTGCCGCAGCGGCTGGGAGTGATTTTCGAGGGCATTTCCGAGGTGGTGCAGCGCTACCAGCCCACGGTGGCGGTGTGCGAGATCGTGTTCGTGAACGTCAACCCCCAGGCCACGCTGATGCTGGGCCAGGCGCGCGGCTGCTGCCTGACGGCGCTGGTGGCCAATGGCCTGACGGTGGCCGAGTACACCGCGCTGCAACTGAAGAAAGCCGTGACCGGACACGGCAAGGCGCACAAAGACCAGGTACAGGAAATGGTGCGCCGCCTGCTGGACCTGCCCGGCCTGCCCGGCAAGGACGCCGCCGACGCGCTCGGCCTGTGCATCACCCACGCCCAGGTGGCACGCACCAGCGCCGCCATCAACCAGGTAAGCAAACTGCAGGCACGCACCCACGCCGCGTACAAGGCCGGGCGCAGCTACTGAGCGCCGCTCAGGCCACCCGGCCCAAGATCAAGACGCCGAAAAACACCAGCGCGGACACCACCGTCCACTTCAGGATCACCAGTCCCCAGCGGCGGAAATGCGGCTGCCCGGTGCCGATGTAGAAAGCAAAGCTCAACACCGAGGCCCCGAGCAAAGCCAACACCAGGAAGCGGAAAATCAGCATGCCTGCCGCCCGGGTTCGGGGTTCACCAGGCCATGGCCAGTTGCGCAAAGCCCTGGGGCGCGCGGCTGTCCTGTTCGAAGGTGACGATGTCGTGGCTGTCGGGCTGCGCCAGCAAGGCGCGCAACAGCTGGTTGTTCATGGCGTGGCCGCTGCGGTAAGCGCTGTAGGCGGCCAGCAGCGGTTTGCCAACGATGTAGAGGTCGCCCATGGCGTCGAGGATCTTGTGCTTGGCGAATTCGTCGGCGTAGCGCAGACCGTCGGCGTTGAGCACCTTCACGTCGTCGAGCACGATGGCGTTGTCCAAGCCGCCGCCCAGCGCCAGGCCGTTCGAACGCATCATCTCCACGTCGCGGGTGAAGCCGAAGGTGCGGGCGCGGGCGATTTCCCGGGCGTACTGTCCGGTGCCCAGATCAAACTCCACCCGCTGACCGGTGGCGTTGACCGCGGGGTGGTCGAACTCGATCTCGAAACTGAGCTTGTAGCCGTGGTACGGCTCCAGCCGCGCCCATTTGAGGCTGCGCCCCTCGCCCTCGCGCACCTCCACCGGCTTGAGCAGGCGGATGAAACGCTTGGGCACCCGCTGCAGTTCGATGCCGGCGCTTTGCAGCAGGTAGACGAAGGAGGCGGCCGAGCCGTCGAGGATGGGCACCTCCTCGGCGGTGATATCGACAATCAGGTTGTCGATGCCCAGGCCGGCGCAGGCGCTCATCAGGTGCTCAATGGTATGCACCTTGGCGCCGCCGTTGGCGATGGTGGAGGCCAGCCGGGTGTCGGACACGGCGGCGGCGTTCACCGGGATGTCGACCGGCTCGGGCAGGTCGACGCGGCGGAAGACGATGCCGGTGTCGGGCGCGGCCGGGCGCAGCGTCAGTTCGACCCGTTGGCCGCTGTGCAGGCCCACGCCCACGGCCTTGGTCAGGGTTTTGAGGGTGCGTTGCGCGATCATGCCGCCGATTTTAATTTTTCGGGCACGGCCGCGCCGCGCATTCTCTCAATCACCCCGATGCAATCCGGCGATCAGTCGGCCTGCTTGCGCAGGAAGGCCGGGATCTCGAAGTCGTCCATGCCGCCGGAAGACAACGCGTCCACCTTGGCCGCGGCCGAGGTGCGGTCGCGGGGCTTGAGCCACACGCGCGGCACAGCGAGGGAATCGGCCGCGCTGCCCGTCACCCCCATGCCCACCGCCTGGGCCAAGCCCGAACCACCCACAGCCTGGTTCAGGGTGGGGATGAAGGGCATGTTGTCGGTGCCGGTGCGCTTGAACTGCTCGGTCTGCACCACGGTCAGCGGCTGGCGCGCGCCCTGGCGGTTCAGGCCGGTGGCCACCACGGTGACGCGGATGGCGTCGCCCAGCGACTCGTCGTAGGCGGTGCCGTAGATCACGTGGGCATCGGGCGCGGCAAAGGCACGGATGGTGTTCATCGCCAGCTTGGACTCGTTCAGCTTGAGCGAACCCTTGGCGGCGCTGATCAGCACCAGCACGCCCTTGGCGCCGCGCATGTCCACGCCTTCCAGCAGCGGGCAGGCCACGGCCTGTTCGGCGGCGATGCGGGCGCGGTCCGGGCCGCTGGCCACGGCGGTGCCCATCATGGCCTTGCCGGGCTCGCCCATCACGGTGCGCACGTCTTCAAAGTCCACGTTCACCAGCGCTTCGACGTTGATGATCTCGGCGATGCCGCCGACGGCGTTCTTCAGCACGTCGTTGGCTTCGGCGAAGGCTTCGTCCTGGGTGATGTCGTCACCCAGCACCTCCAGCAGCTTGTCGTTGAGCACCACGATCAGCGAGTCGACGTTCTGCTCCAGCTCGGCCAGGCCGGCGTCGGCGTTGCTCATGCGGCGGCCACCTTCGAAATCGAAGGGCTTGGTGACCACGCCCACGGTGAGGATGCCCATCTCCTTGGCCACCTTGGCGATCACCGGCGCGGCGCCGGTGCCGGTGCCGCCGCCCATGCCGGCTGTGATGAAGAGCATGTGCGCGCCGTCGATGGCTTCGCGGATGTCGGCCTCGGCCATTTCGGCGGCGGCACGGCCCTTTTCGGGCTTGCTGCCGGCGCCCAGGCCGGTCTGGCCGAGCTGGATGACGCGGTGCGCCGTCGAGCTGGCCAGCGCCTGCGCATCGGTGTTGGCGCAGATGAATTCCACGCCTTGCACATGGCTCTGGATCATGTGGCCCACGGCGTTGCTGCCGCCGCCGCCCACGCCGATCACCTTGATCTGGGTGCCGCGATTGAATTCCTCAACTTCAATCATTTCGATGCTCATTTGGATGCTCCTGGTAAATCTTGAAAACCTGAAAAATGGTGTGACTGGGCAAAACGGAATGGTGGTTCAGCCGGGCGGCCCGGTGGCGCCGTGCCGTCGTCGGGCATGGGCCTCGCGCGGGCGGGCGGTGGGGCGGTGGCGGCGGGCGGGTGTGTGCATCAGAAATTCCCCACGAACCAGTCTTTGATGCGGCCCAGGGCGCTGCCCATGGAGCCGGCCTTTTGCGCCACCTTGTGGCCACGCAGGCGCGCCAGCCGCGCCTCTTCCAGCAGGCCCATGACGGTGGCGGCGCGCGGTTGCGCCACCATGTCGCTGAGCGCGCTGGCGTACTTCGGCACGCCGCGGCGCACCGGCTTCAGAAAAATGTCCTCGCCCAGTTCGATCATGCCGGGCATGACCGCGCTGCCGCCGGTGAGCACGATGCCGCTGGACAGCAACTCCTCGTGACCCGACTCGCGGATCACCTGCTGCACCAGGGCAAAAATCTCTTCCACGCGCGGCTCGATCACGCCGGCCAGCGCCTGGCGGCTGAGCATGCGCGGGCCGCGGTCGCCCAGGCCGGGGACCTCGACCTGCTGGTCCGGGTCGGCCAGCAACTGCTTGGCGCAACCGCTTTCCACCTTGATGTCTTCCGCGTCCTTGGTCGGGGTGCGCAGCGCCATCGCGATGTCGTTGGTGATCAGGTCGCCCGCGATCGGGATGGCCGCGGTGTGGCGGATGGCCCCGCCCTGGAAAATGGCCACGTCGGTGGTGCCGGCGCCGATGTCCACCAGCGCCACGCCCAATTCCTTTTCGTCGTCGGTCAGCACCGCCTGGCTGGTGGCCAGGGGGTTGAGCATGAGCTGGTCCACCTCCAGCCCGCAGCGGCGCACGCATTTGATGATGTTTTCCGCCGCACTCTGCGCGCCGGTGACGATGTGCACCTTGGCCTCCAGCCGGATGCCGCTCATGCCGATCGGCTCCTTGACTTCCTGGCCGTCGATGATGAATTCCTGCGGCTCGACCAGCAGCAGGCGCTGGTCGGTGGAGATGTTGATGGCCTTGGCGGTCTCGATCACGCGGGCCACGTCGGTGGGCGTGACTTCGCGGTCCTTGATGGCCACCATGCCGCTGGAATTGATGCCCCGGATGTGGCTGCCGGTGATGCCGGTGTAGACGCGGCCGATGTGGCAGTCGGCCATCAGCTCGGCCTCTTTCAAGGCCTGCTGGATGCTGGCCACGGTGGCGTCGATGTTGACGACCACGCCGCGCTTGAGGCCGTTGCTCGGCGCCACGCCCAGCCCCGCGAGCTTGAGCTCGCCATTGCCCATGACTTCGGCCACCACCGCCATGATCTTGGCGGTGCCGATGTCGAGTCCGACGACGATGTCTTTGTATTCCTTGGCCATGGTGTGCGTCGTTGTGTTGCTTAAGGTTTCGGTTTGCCGGGGACGGGGTCTTCCAGGGTGCTCACCCCGCGCAGGCGCAGGGCGTAACCGTTGGGGTAGCGCAGGTCGGCCGATTCGATGTCGCGCCCGCCGTAGCGCTGGCGCAGGGTGGTGACGGTGGCGACAAAAGCTTCGGTGCGCGGCAGCAGGTCGGCCGGCTCGCCGCGCCCCAGGTCGATGCGGGCACCGCCGTCCAGGGTGACTTTCCAGTTGCCCCGGTTGCTGAGCTCCAGGCGGGCCACGTCCTGGTCCATGCGGGCGAACACCGGCCGCAGCGCCTGGAACAGGGCGTACACCCGGCCCGACTGGCCTTCGGGGCCGAGCAGCTCGCTCCACTGGTCGGCCTGGGGGTCGTCCGGGTTGGCCTCGAACACCTCGCCCTGGGTGTTGAGCAACTGGCCGCCGCCGGCCTCGCCCCACCAGGCCACGGCCTGGTGTTCCTCCAGGGTCACGCGCAGGCGGTTCGGGAATTCGCGCTGCACCACCGCCCGGCGCACCCAGGGCACGCCTTCGAACAGGCGCTGGATCTCCTGCAGGTCGAGCGTGAGGAAGCTGCCCTGCAGGCGCGAGGACAGCTGGGCCCGGAAGGTGACGGCGTTCTGGTGCGTCACATCGCCGCGCACGCTGATGCCCCCCAGCGACCAGGCCGGGTGGCGCGCGGCCCACAGCCCCACACTGCCCAGGCCCAGGACGGCAAACACCACGAACAGGGCGTGCGCCACCCAGCCCATGAGCTTGACGTCAAGGGGGAGTGCGGGGGTCTGCACCATCTCAGGCCTTCGCCCCCGGTGCCGCGGGCAGGGGGTTGTCCAGGGCGGCGCTGGCCAGCACGCGCAGGCACAGCGTTTCGTAGTCGATGCCCACGGCGCGTGCAGACATCGGCACCAACGAGTGCCCGGTCATGCCAGGCGAGGTGTTGATCTCCAGCAGATAGGGCCGGCGGGTCTTGGCGTCGACCATCACGTCGGCCCGCGCCCAGCCGCGGCAGCCCAGGGTGCGGAAGGCCTTGAGCACCAGCGCCTGGATGGCGGCCTCCTCGCCGGCCGGCAGGTCGCAGGGCACGATGTACTGGGTGTCGTCGGTGAAGTACTTGTGCTCGTAGTCGTAGTTGCCGCCAGGCGCCACGATGTGGATGACCGGCAACGCGCGCGCCTCGGCGCCGGTGCCCAGCACCGGACAGGTCACCTCGTCGCCGCTGACGAACTGCTCGCACAGCACCTCGGGGTCGTGCCGGGCGGCCAGGCGGTAGGCCTCGGCACACTGGGCGGCGTCGGTCACCTTGGTCAGGCCCAGGCTGGAGCCCTCGCGCGCGGGTTTCACGACCATGGGTGCCCCCAGCGCCTGGAACGCGGCCACGGTGTCCTCGACGCTGGCCACCTGGCGCCAGTCGGGGGTGGACAAGCCTTCGGCGCGCCAGATGCGCTTGGTCATGACCTTGTCCATGGCCACGCTGGAAGCCAGCACGCCCGGGCCGGTGTAGGGAATGCCCATCAGTTCCAGCGCGCCCTGCACCGTGCCGTCCTCGCCGAAACGGCCGTGCAAGGTGATGAAGGCGCGCGCAAAGCCTTCGCGCTTCAGGTCACCCAGGTCGCGTTGCGACGGGTCGAAGGCGTGGGCGTCCACCCCGCGGCGGCGCAGCGCCTCCAACACGCCGGTGCCCGACATCAGCGAGACCTCGCGTTCGGCGGAATGCCCGCCCATCAACACCGCCACCTTGCCCAGGCGGGCGGGATCCATCGTCACATCGGCGCTCATGCGCTCACCTCTTTTTCTGCGCCAGTCTGTGCCAGCGCGATCACCTGCCCCGCCACCGCGCCGATGGAACCTGCGCCCATGCACAGCACCACGTCGCCGTCGCGGGCGTTGTCCAGAATGGCCTGCGGCAGGGCCGCAACCTCGTCCACGAACACCGGCTCGACCTTGCCGGCCACGCGCAGGGCGCGCGTGAGCGCCCGGCCGTCGGCAGC
The DNA here is from genome assembly GCF_002837145.1 of Macromonas nakdongensis. GTDB lineage: Bacteria > Pseudomonadota > Gammaproteobacteria > Burkholderiales > Burkholderiaceae_C > Macromonas_B > Macromonas_B nakdongensis. Next base: position 42,034 of record NZ_NWMV01000004.1, read on the forward strand.
CACGATGGGCGCTTCGCCGGCGGCGTAGACCTCGGACAGCAGCACCGCGTCGGCCTGGCCGATCACTTTCACAAAATCCTCGAAACAGTCGCGGGTGCGGGTGTAACGGTGCGGCTGGAAGGCCAGCACCAAGCGGCGGCCCGGGAAGGCCCCGCGCGCGGCGGCCAGCGTGGCGGCCATTTCCACCGGGTGGTGGCCGTAGTCGTCCACCAGGGTGGCGCTGCCGCCGCTGGGCAGCGCGGCCTCGCCGTAACGCTGGAAACGCCGGCCCACACCCTTGAAGTTCGCCAAGGCCTCCAGCACGGCCGCGTCGGGCACGTTCAGTTCCACCGCCACCGCGATGGCGGCCAGGGCGTTGAGCACGTTGTGGTGGCCCGGCAGGTTGAGCACCACGTCCAGGTCGGGCAGCTGGATGCCATTGCGGCGCTGCACCCGGAAATGCATCTGGCCATCGGCGGCGCGGATGTCGAGGGCGCGCACCTGGGCGTCCTCGCTGACGCCGTAGCTGGTGATGGGGCGCTGGATCTCGCCCAGCAGGCCGCGGATGTTCGGGTCGTCCACGCAGAGGACGGCCGCGCCGTAGAACGGCATGTGGTGCAGGAATTCGACGAAGGCCTGCTTGAGCCGGCCGAAATCGTGGCCGTAGGTGTCCATGTGGTCGGCATCGATGTTGGTGACGACGGCCATGACCGGCAGCAGGTTCAGGAAGGAGGCGTCGGACTCGTCGGCCTCGACCACGATGTACTCGCCCGAGCCCAATCGGGCGTTGGCGCCGGCGCTGTTGAGCCGGCCGCCGATGACGAAGGTCGGGTCCAGGTCGGCCGCGGCGAGCACGCTGGCCACCAGGCTGGTGGTGGTGGTCTTCCCGTGGGTGCCGGCGATGGCGATGCCTTTTTTCATGCGCATCAGCTCGGCCAGCATGATGGCGCGCGGCACCACCGGCAGCAGTTTGGCGTGGGCGGCCACGACCTCGGGGTTGTCGGCCTTGACCGCGGTGGAGGTGACGATGCAATCGGCCCCGGCGATGTGGGCCGCGTCGTGGCCGACGTGGATGCGGGCGCCGAGCTGCTGCAGGCGGCGGGTGGTGGCGCTGTCGCCCAGATCACTGCCGGAAATGGCGTAACCCTGGTTGAGCAGCACCTCGGCGATGCCGCTCATGCCGGCGCCGCCGATGCCGACGAAATGGATGTGACGGATGGCGTGTTTCATGCGTGGCCTCCGGATGAGGCAGGGGAAAATCGGGCCAAGGTGCGGCAGGCCTGGACCATGGCCGGGACGGCCTGGGTCTGCGCCTGGACACGGGCTTTTTCGGCACGGGCTTGCAGGTCGCTGCGGGTCAGGCCCCGCAGCAGATCGGCCAAGCCCTGGGCGCTGAGTTCGGTTTGCGGCAGCAACCAGGCGGCACCGGCGTCCACCAGAAAGCGGGCGTTGTGGGTCTGGTGGTCGTCCACCGCGTGTGGGAAAGGCACGAAGATGGCCGCCGCACCCACCGCCGCCAGTTCGGTGACGGTGCTGGCGCCGGCGCGGGCAATGACGACATCGGCCTCGGCAAACGCCGCCGCCGTGTCCTGAATGAAAGGGGTGAGCGTGGCCACCACGCCGGCCTGGGCGTAAGCGGCCTGGAGCGCCTCGATCTGTTTTTCGCCGCTCTGGTGGGTCACCACCGGGCGTTGCTCGGCCGGGATCAGCGCCAGGGCCTGCGGCACGGTGTCGTTCAAGGCCTTGGCGCCCAGGCTGCCGCCCACCACCAGCACCTTCAGCGGGCCGCTGCGGCCGGCGAAGCGTTCGGCCGGGCCGGGTTGCCGCAGGAACTCGGCGCGCAAGGGGTTGCCGATCCATTCGCCCTTGGCCAGTGCGTTGGGGTAAGCGGTGTACACCTTGTCGGCCACGCCGGCCAGCACCTTGTTCGCCATGCCGGCCACCGAATTCTGCTCGTGCAGCACCAGCGGCTTGCCGGCCAACACGGCCATCATCCCACCGGGGAAGGTGATGTAGCCGCCCAGGCCCAGCACCACGTCGGGCTGGACCCGGCGCACCACGGCCAGGCTCTGCCAGAAAGCGCGCAACAGGCGCAGCGGCAACAGGGCCAGCGTGAGGAGGCCCTTGCCACGCACGCCGCCAAAGGCCACCGGCTCGAAAGCAAAGCCGCGCGGCGGCACCAGGCGCGCTTCCATGCTGCCAGGCGCGCCCAGCCAGTGCACGCGCCAACCTTCGGCACGCAAGGCTTCGGCCACGGCCAGGCCGGGGAAGATGTGGCCGCCGGTACCACCGGCCATCACCAGGGCGCAGGGGGTCTTGCTCATACCCGGCCTCCGTGCATCAACTTCCGGTTCTCGTGGTCGATGCGCAGAACCACCGCCAGCGCCACCAAGTTCATCAAAATGGCCGAACCGCCGTAGCTCATGAAAGGCAAGGTCAGGCCCTTGGTGGGCAAGGCCCCCAGGTTCACGCCGATGTTGATGAAGGCCTGGAAGCCGAACCACAGGCCCACGCCCTGCGCCACCAGGCCGGCGAAGATCTGGTCCAGCGCGATGGCCTGGCGGCCGATGTACATGATGCGGCGCGTCAGCCACAGGAACAGCGCGATCAGCACCAGCACGCCCACCAGCCCGAATTCTTCGCCGATGACGGCGAGCAGGAAGTCGGTGTGCGCCTCGGGCAGCCAGTGCAACTTTTCCACGCTGCCGCCCAGGCCGACGCCGAACACCTCGCCACGGCCGAAGGCGATGAGCGAGTGCGACAACTGGTAGCCCTTGCCCAGGGCGTGGTCCTCGCTGAAGGGGTCGAGGTAGGCGAACACCCGTTCGCGCCGCCACGGCGAGCTGGCGATCATCAGCCCGAAGAGCGCCACCAGCAGGCCGGCGATGACGAAGAACATGCGCGCGTTGACCCCGCCCAGGAACAGGATGCCCATGGCGATGACGGCGATGACGATGAAGGCCCCCATGTCGGGCTGGAGCAGCAGCAGCACGCCCACCACCGTCACCGCGATCCCCATCGGGATCACGGCACGGAAGAAACGCTCCTTCACCTCCATGCGGCGCACCATGTAGCCGGCGGCGTACATCAGCACCGCGAACTTGGCCAGTTCGGAGGGCTGGAAGTTCATGACACCGAGCGGGATCCAGCGCTGCGCGCCGTTGACGCCCCGGCCCACCACCAGCACCACCATCAGGCTCAGCACGGCCGCGCCGAACAAGCCGGGCGACCATTTCTCCCAGCGGCTCATCGGAATCTGGAAGGCCAGCAGCGCCCCCACGGCCCCGATCAGCATGGCCACGGCGTGGCGCAGCAGGAAGTGGGTGCTCTCGTAATTGCGGAAACGGGGGTTGTCGGGCAGGGCGATGGAGGCCGAGTACACCATCACCAGGCCCCAGCACAACAGGGCCACCACTACCCACAACAGGGGTTGGTCGAAGCCCATTTCCCGCACCACCGCGGTCCGGCCGCGGGCGTAGTCGCGGCTGCTCAGGCGGATGGGCAGCTCGCCCACCAGCTCGCGCGCGGCACCGCCGGCAGCACGCGCACCGCCGCCGAGCCAGCGCGTGAAGCGGCCGAGTCCGTGGAACACCTGGGTGTTGCTCATGTGGGCGTGCCCGCTTCCTGCTGCAGTTGCAGCACGGTGTCCACGAAGACCTGGGCCCGATGGGCGTAGTCCTTGAACATGTCCAGGCTGGCGCAGGCCGGCGACAGCAGCACGGCGTCACCCGGCTGCGCCTGGTCGGCGCACCAGTGCACCGCTTCGGGCAGCGTGGCCGCGTCGTGCAGGGGCACGCCGGTGTCGGCCAGGGCGGCGCGGATCGTCGGTGCGTCGCGGCCGATCAGGGCCACCGCGCGCACGTGCCGGGCCACGGCCGGCGCCAGCGGCGCGAAGTCCTGGCCCTTGCCGTCGCCGCCCAGCACCACCACCAGCCGGCGTTCGGCCCCCAGGCCCTTGAGCGCGGCCAGGGTGGCACCGACGTTGGTGCCCTTGCTGTCGTCGAAGTATTCGACCTCGTTGACGATGGCCACCGGCTCGACCCGGTGCGGCTCGCCGCAGTAGTCGCGCAAGCCATGCAGCAGCGGGGCCAGCGGGGCGCCCGCGGCGGTGGCCAGGGCCAGGGCCGCCAGGGCATTGCTGGCGTTGTGGTGGCCGCGGATGCGCAGGGCCTCGGCCGGCATCAGGCGCTGCAGGTAGACCGGTTCGTCTTCGGCCTTGCCTTTGCGGCGGGTGTCGTCCTCGGCCTGGGCGCGCACCAGCCAGGTCATGCCGTTGACGGCCTCCAGGCCCCAGTCGCCGGCACGGTGCGGCAGTTCGGTGCCGAACGTCGCGTGGGCGCGGGCGGGCACGGTCTTGGCGCGGCCGCCTTCGCGCACGGTCTGCGGCTGCGGGCGCCAGGCCATCACGGTGGCGTCGTCGCGGTTGAGCAGCATCAGCCCGCGCTGGCCGAAGATGCGCGCCTTGGCCGCGGCGTAGGCGGCCATGTCACCGTGCCAATCCAGGTGGTCCTGGGTGACGTTGAGCACGGTGGCGGCGGTGGGCTCGAAGCCCTCCACGCCTTCGAGCTGGAAGCTGGACAGCTCCAGCACCCAGGCCTGCGGCCGTTCGGCGCTGGCCAGCGCCAGCCGCTCGCGCAGCACGTCGAGCAGGGTCGGGCCGATGTTGCCAGCCACCGCCACGTTCCAACCTGCATCGCGCAGCAGGTGGGCGGTGAGTGAGGTGGTGGTGGTCTTGCCGTTGGTGCCGGTGATGGCCAGCACCTTGGGGGCGTAATGTGCCTCGCCTTCGGCGGTGGCCAGGGCGTTCAGGGCCTGTGCGAACAGGCCCAGTTCGCCCACCACCGGCACACCCACGGCGCGCGCGGCGGCCTCCAGCCCAGCCATCTGCGCGGGGGCGATGCCGGGGCTGCGGCAGACCAGGGCCCAGGGCTCGCGCTGGAACAGGGCGGCATCGAACGGCGCCTGCAGCAGGGCCACACCCGGCAGCTCGGCGGCCAGGGTGGCGGCGTTGGGTGGGGCGGCGCGGGTGTCGGCCACGGTCACGCGGGCGCCGGCCAGCGCACACCAGCGCGCCAGCGCCAGGCCGGACGCGCCCAGGCCCAGCACCAGCACCGGGCGGTCTTGCACGCGCGGCAGGGCCAGCGCCCGCCAGTCGGCGGGGGCAGCGGCGGCGCCGTCGTGCGCCTGGGTCGGGTCCGGGCCGTTCATCGCAGTTTCAGGGTGGACAGGCCGATCAGGCACAGCAGCATGGTGACGATCCAGAAGCGCACGACCACCTGGGTTTCGCGCCAGCCGGATTTTTCGAAGTGGTGGTGCAGCGGCGCCATCTTGAACAGGCGCCGACCTTCGCCATGGCGGCGTTTGGTGTACTTGAACCAGCTGACCTGCAGCATCACCGACAGGGCTTCCACCACGAAAATGCCGCCCATGATGGCCAGCACGATTTCCTGGCGCACGATGACCGCGATGGTGCCCAGCGCCCCGCCCAGCGCCAGCGCGCCCACGTCGCCCATGAACACCTGGGCCGGGTAGGCATTGAACCAGAGAAAGGCCAGGCCGGCGCCGGCCATGGCGGCGCAGAAGATCAACACCTCGCCGGTGCCAGGGATGTGCGGCAGCAGCAGGTATTTGGCGAAGACCGCGTTGCCGGTCACATAAGCGAAGATGCCCAGCGCCGAGCCCACCATCACCACCGGCATGATGGCCAGACCGTCCAGGCCGTCGGTCAGGTTGACCGCGTTGCTGGCGCCCACGATGACCAGGTAGGTCAGGATGACGAAGCCCAGCACCCCGAGCGGGTAGCTCACTTCCTTGAAGAACGGCACCATCAGCCCCGCCTGTTCAGGCAGGTCCAAGGTGAAGCCCGAGGCCACCCAGTTGAAAAACAGTTCGAACACGCGCTGGTTCGAACCTTCGGAAATGGCAAAGGCCAGGTAGAACGCGGCCACCACGCCGATGAGCGATTGCCAAAAGTACTTTTCGCGCGAACGCATGCCCTCCGGGTCTTTGTGCACCACCTTGCGCCAGTCGTCCACCCAGCCGATGGCGCCGTAGCCCAGGGTCACCAGCAGCACGATCCAGACGAAGCGGTTGCTCCAGTCGAACCACAGCAGGGTGGACAGCGCGATCGCGAACAGGATCAGCACGCCGCCCATGGTGGGCGTGCCACTCTTGCTCAGGTGGCTCTGCATCGCGTACTCGCGGATCGGCTGGCCGATCTTGAGTTCGGTGAGCCGGCGGATGAAGTACGGGCCGGCGGCCACGCCGAACAGCAGCGCGGTCATCGCCGACATGACGGCGCGGAAGGTCAGGTACTGGAACACCCGCAGAAAACCGAATTCAGGGCCCAGGCCCTGCAGCCACAAGGCCAGACTAGGCAGCATGGGCGCCCTCCTTCGTTGTTGTGTCAGGCAGGGCCTGCAGCGCCTGCACCACCCGCTCCATGCGCATGAAGCGCGAGCCCTTGACCAGCACGCTGCCCAAGCCGGGCGCGAGTGCGGTGGCCCTCGCGGTCAGTGCGGGGGTGTCGTTGAAGTACTCCAGGCGTGCGCCGCCGGTGGCCGGCAAGGCGGCCACGGCCTGCGCCATCCAGTCGCCGCTGACCAGCACGTGCTCGATGCCGCTGGCCAGCGCGTGGCGCAGCACCTCGTCGTGAAAGGCCAGGCCCTGGTCGCCGACCTCGCCCATGTCGCCCAGCGCCAGCAGACGCGGGCCGGGCAGTTCGGCCAGCACGTCAATGGCGGCGCGCACCGAGTCGGGGTTGGCGTTGTAGCTGTCGTCCACCAGGGTGATGGCACGGCCCGCCAGTTGCAGGGCGAGCGCGCGCGAACGGCCGGTGACCGGCTCGAAGGTGCTCAGCCCCTGGGCGATGGCGTCCAGCGGCACACCCGCGGCCAGCGCACAGGCGGTGGCCGCCAAGGCGTTGCGCACGTTGTGGCGGCCGGCGATGTGCAACACCGCCTCCAGGCTGCCGGCGGGGGTGTGGATGAGCGCCATCCAGGCGCCCTGGGCCCAGGTGGCGCTGCCGCGCACGTCGGCGCTGGCGCCGTCACCAAAGGTCAGCACCGGGCGGCCGGCGGCCAACTCGCGCCACAAGGGGGTGTAAGCGTCGTCGGCCGGGAACACCGCGGTGCCGTCTGCAGGCAGCGCGGCGAACACCGCCGCGTTTTCGCGCGCCACCGCTTCCACCGTGGCCATGAATTCCTGGTGTTCGCGCTGGGCGTTGTTCACCAGCGCCACCGTGGGCTGGGCGACGGCGGCCAGCCCGGCGATCTCGCCCGGGTGGTTCATGCCCAGCTCCACCACGGCCAGGCGGTGTTCGGGGCGCAGGCGCAGCACCGTCAGCGGCACGCCGATGTCGTTGTTCAGGTTGCCCTGGGTGGCCAGCGCGGCCTCGCCCGCCGCCGCCCGCAGGATGGCCGCGAGCATCTGCGTCACCGTGGTCTTGCCGTTGCTGCCGGTCACGGCGATCAGCGGCAGGGCGAACTGCGCGCGCCAGCGGGCGGCGAGCTGACCCAGGGCGACGCGGCTGTCGGGCACTTCCACGCCGGGCAGGCCGGCGCTGTCCAGGCCGCGCTCGGCCAAGGCGGCCACGGCACCGGCGGCGCGCGCGGCAGCCAGGTAGTCGTGGGCGTCGAAACGCTCGCCGCGCAGGGCCACGAACAGGTCGCCCGGGCGCAGGGTGCGGGTGTCGGTGTGCACGCGCCGCACGTCGGCGCGCTCGGGGGCGCCCACCGCGCGGACGCCCGGCAGTTCGTGCAGCAGCTGGGCCAAGGTGTTCATGCGGAGGCTCCAGTGGCCAGGCCGTGGCGGGCTTGCAGGGCGCGCCGGCCCTCGGTCAAATCGGAGAAGGCGCGCCGGACGCCGGCCACCTCCTGGTAGTCCTCGTGGCCCTTGCCGGCCAGCAGCACCAGGTCGCGGGCGTCGGCCAGGCGCACGGCCAGGGCAA
>NZ_NWMV01000040.1 GCF_002837145.1 Macromonas nakdongensis
GCGTCCACCAGGGCGCGCAGGGCGGCCAGCATCTCGGGCTCGTCGGTGAGGGCCTGCACCATCGTCATCTCGCAGCTCACGCGGGGCGGCACGCCGTCCACGATCAGCAAGCCGGCGTAGACCAGCATGCGGGTGGAGGCGCCTTCGTCCAGCCCGCGCTGGCGCAGGCGGCGCGACCCCGCGGCGATGGCCACCAGCTGCGCGGCCAGCGCCAGCGGAATGCCGGCCTCGTGTGCCACCACCTCGGCCTCCACCTCGGGCGTCGGGTAGTCGAAGGCCAGGGCGGCGAAGCGCTGGCGGGTGGACGGCTTCAAGTCCTTGGCCCGGCTCTGGTAGCCGGGGTTGTAGGACACGACCAGCTGGAAGTCCGGGTGCGCGTGCACCAGCTCGCCCTTTTTCTCCAGCGGCAGGACGCGCCGGGCGTCGGTCAGCGGGTGGATGACCACCGTGGTGTCCTGGCGCGCCTCCACCACCTCGTCCAGGTAGCAGATGGCGCCGTGGCGCAGCGCGGTGGTGAGCGGACCGTCGTGCCAGGTGGTGCCCTGGGCGTCCAGCAGGTAGCGGCCCACCAGGTCGGCGGCCGACAGGTCCTCGTTGCAGGCCACGGTGACGAGTGGGCGGCCCAGCTTCCAGGCCATGTACTCGACGAAGCGCGTCTTGCCGCAGCCGGTGGGCCCCTTGAGCAGCAGCGGCACCCGGTGGGCAAAGGCTTTTTCGCACAGCGCCACCTCCTCGGCCACCGGCCGGTAGTAAGGCGGCGCGGTCACGCGCCAGGCGTCGAGCATGTCAGCGGTGCTCGGGCGGCTGGTTCGGGATGCCGTCGATCGGGCACTCCGGCGTGCCCACGGTGGAACGGGTGAACGACTCCACCTGCTTGCGGGTGCCTTCCGGGTCGTTGATCCACTGGCCGTAGAAGCTGTAGGGGCAGGCGGCCACGCCCTTGGCATCGTCCCCGCCCTCGCCCGAGTTGATCTTGCCGGTGTAGCCGCGGTGCAGCAGCTTGAACAGGTGGTTCTCGCTCTGGCCGTGCTTGCGGAAGTCGCGGATCAGGCTCTTGGACAGCGCGGCGTACTGCACGCCCATTTCCTCTTCGCCGCATTCGCCGAGGGTTCGGCCGTCGAAGCCGATCAGGGCGCTGTGGCCGAAGTAGCTGTACACCCCGTCGAAGCCGGCTGCGTTGGCCACCGCCACGTAGGTGTTGTTGGCAAAGGCCATGGCCTTGCTGATGAGGATCTGCTGCTCCTTGGCCGGATACATGTAGCCCTGGCAGCGCACGATCAGCTCGGCGCCCTTCATGGCACAGTCGCGCCAGATTTCGGGGTAGTTGCCGTCGTCGCAGATGATGAGGCTGACCTTCAGGCCCTTGGGGCCTTCGCTCACGTAGGTGCAGTTGCCGGGGTACCAGCCTTCGATGGGCACCCAGGGCATGATCTTGCGGTACTTCTGCACGATCTCGCCCTGGTCGTTCATCAGGATGAGGGTGTTGTACGGCGCCTTGTGCGGGTGCTCCTCGTGGCGCTCGCCGGTGAGCGAGAACACGCCCCAGACCTTGGCCTTGCGGCAGGCAGCGGCAAAAATTTCGGTTTCCTCGCCGGGGATGGCGGCGGCGGTGTCGTACATCTCTTGGGCGTCGTACATGATGCCCTGTGTGCTGTACTCGGGGAACACCACCAGGTCCATGCCGGGCAGGCCCTGCTTCATGCCCACCACCATGTCGGCGATTTTGCGGGCGTTGGCCAGCACCTCGGCCTTGGTGTGCAGGCGCGGCATTTTGTAGTTGACGACGGCCACGCCGACGGTGTCGGCGCTGCTGGAAATGTCACCGTGGATCATGTGGGGCTTTCGGGGTCAGTGGCTGATCATCCAGGGGCGTTTGCTGGGGAAGGCCTTGGCGCCGTTGGGCGCGGTCACCGTGGCCTTGCTGCGGCCGGGGCTGCAGCAGCCGCAGCCGGCCGGGTGCTTGAGGCGCTGGTAGTCGCGCGAGCTTTTCGGCTCGTGCCGGGCGCGCTCGTTGACGGCGATGGCGCTGCGGGTGCCGCCGTCCATCAGCGCCAGGCGCGGCGCGGACGCCAGCACCCGGGGCGAGGCGGTGCCGCAGTCCGGGCAGGCGGCGGGCTCGTTGCGGTCGGCCAGGCTGCGGAAGGCGTCGAAGCCGCCGCAGCTCGGGCAGGCGTAGTCGTAGGTGGGCATGGGACGGCTCCGAACGGCGGTTTACAGCTTCAGGTCGTAGGAAATCGGCATGTCGATGCTGCCGTCCAGGTGCTTGACGGGGCCGGCCGCGCTCGGGTTGATGTCGAAGTCGAAGATCTGCGTCGGCAGCCACAGCGTGGCGCAGGCGTTGGGCACGTCCACCACGCCGCTGATGTGGCCCTGCACCGGCGCTGTGCCCAGGATGGAATAGGCCTGCGCGCCGCTGTAACCGAACTTCTTGAGGTACTCGATGGCGTTGAGGCAGGCCTGCTTGTAGGCCACGTTCACGTCCAGGTAGTACTGCTTGCCGCTCTCGTCGACGCTGATGCCTTCGAAGATGATGTAGTCGTTGTAGGTGGGCGTGATCGGGCTGGGCTTGAAGATCGGGTTTTTGATGCCGTACTTGGCCATGCCGCCCTTGATGAGCTGCACCTTCATGTGCACCCAGCCGGCCATTTCGATGGCGCCGCAGAAGGTGATCTCGCCGTCGCCCTGGCTGAAGTGCAGGTCGCCCACGCTCAGGCCGGCGCCGTCCACGTACACCGGGAAGAAGATTTTGGAACCGCGCGACAGGTCTTTGATGTCGCAGTTGCCGCCGTGTTCGCGCGGGGGCACGGTGCGGGCGCCCTCGGCGGCGATCTTGGCCTTGACCTCGCCCTGCGCCTGGCCGCAGTGGGCGGTGCCGGCGAAGGGCGGGTTGGCCAGGCCGCTGGTGGCCGGGTCGGAGTCGATCAGCGCCTGCTCGCGGGTGTTCCAGGTCTCCAGCATCTTGGGGTCGGGCAGGCAGCCGATCAGACCCGGGTGGATCAGGCCGGCGTACTTCACGCCCGGCACGTGGCGCGAGCTGGTGAACATGCCGTGGAAGTCCCAGATGGACTTTTGCGCGGCCGGGAAGTGGTCGGTCAGGAAGCCGCCGCCGTTGTTCTTGCTGAAGAAGCCGTTGAAGCCCCACAGGCTGTCGTCCTTGGCGCCGATGTCCAGCAGGTCCACCACCAGCAGGTCGCCGGGCTCGGCGCCGCGCACGCCCACCGGGCCGCTGAGGTAGTGCACCGTGGTCAGGTCGATGTCGCGCACGTCGTCGGCGCTGTCGTTGTTCTGGATGAAACCGCCGGTCCAGTCGTAGGTTTCCAGCACGAAGTCGTCACCGGGGTTGACCCAGCAGGCCATGGGAATGTCGGGGTGCCAGCGGTTGTGCACCAGGGGGTTGGACGGGGCGGGCTGGCTCAGATCGACCTTGATGAGCGTTTCGGGCATGACGGACTCCTTGGGTTGACGGTGAAGGGGGGATCAGACGGAGAGGTAGGACTTGATGCGCGCCTCGTCGGTGTCGGCGCGGGCGGTCTCGTGCACCAGGCGGCCGCCTTCGATCACGAACAGGCGGTCGGCCACGTCCATGGCAAACGACAGCACCTGCTCCGAAACGATGATGGTGAGCTGGCGCATCTTGCGGATCTCGTTGAGCGCCTTGGCGATGTCCTTGATGATGGACGGCTGGATGCCTTCGGTCGGCTCGTCGAGCAGCAGCACCTTGGGGTCGGTCACCAGCGCGCGGGCAATCGCCAACTGCTGCTGCTGCCCGCCCGAGAGGTTGCCGCCCTTGCGCGCGCGCATGTCCCACAGCACCGGGAACAGGGCGTAGATCTCGTCGGGCACGCGCTTGTCCTTGGCGTTCTCCAGCCCGGTGTGGATGTTTTCTTCCACCGTCAGCGTCGGGAAAATCATGCGGCCCTGGGGCACGTAGGCAATGCCTTTGGCGACGCGGCGGAAGCTCTCGTCCTTGGAGACGTCCTGGCCGGCGACGCTGACCGAACCGCTCTTGATCGGCAGGATGCCCATCAGGCTTTTGAACAGCGTGGTCTTGCCCATGCCGTTGCGGCCCATGATGGCCACGGTTTCGTTGGCGCGGCCCTCGAACGACAGGCCGTGCAGCGCCTCGCTTTGCCCGTAGGCAACGAACAGGTCTTTGACTTGCAGCATGTGGGACTCCTGTGGGTGCCGGCGCTCAGTGGCCGAGGTAGACGTCGATGACCTTGGGGTCGGCCTGGACCTTGTCCATCGGCCCTTCGGCCAGGATCTTTCCCTGGTGCATGACGGTGACCTTGTGGGCGATCTTTTTCACGAAGTCCATGTCGTGCTCGATCACGATCACGGCGCGGTTCTGGCAGATGCGGTTGAGCAACTCGGCGGTCAGGTCGCGTTCGCGCGCGCTCATGCCGGCGATGGGCTCGTCCAGCATCAGCAGTTCGGGCTCCTGCATCAGCAGCATGCCGATCTCCAGCCACTGCTTCTGCCCGTGCGAGAGCAGGCCGGCCTCGGTGTCGAGCTTGTCGGCCAGGCCGATGTCGGCGGCCACCTCCTGCACCTTGGCCTGGACCGTGTCGGTGCACTTGAAGGCCAGGGCCCCGAACACCGAGCGGCCGCTGGGGTAGGACACCTCCAGGTTCTGGAACACCGACAGGTTTTCGTAGATGGACGGCGTCTGGAACTTGCGGCCGATGCCCTTGCGCACCCGCTGGTGCTCGGCCAGGCCGATGATTTCCTCGTCCTTGAACTTGATGCTGCCGGCGCTGGCGCGGGTCTTGCCGCAGATCAGGTCGAGCAGCGTGGTCTTGCCGGCGCCGTTGGGGCCGATGATCACGCGCAACTCGTTCTTGTCGATGTAGAGGGTCAGGTCCTCGATGGCCTTGAAGCCGTCGAAGGAGACGGTCAGGTCCTCGACCGCCAGGGCGAAATCGGTGCTGCTCATGAAGGTCTCCTGGGCTCAGGCGCTCTGGCCGGTGATGCCGGTGGGCAGGGGGGCGGGATCGGCGTGGGCCGCCTCGGAAGCGCTGGCCTTGGACGCCACCGGGGCCACCGGGGTGGGGGTGGCGGTCCGCTGGGCGCGGCGGGCGTTCCACCACGGCACGATCTTGTCGCTCCAGACACCGGCCAGGCCCATGGGGAAGAACATGGTCACGCCGATGAAGAGGGCCGCCATCAGGAACAGCCAGGCGTCGGGGAAGTTTTCCGAAAACAGCGTCTTGCCGGCGTTGACCAGCAGCGCGCCGTAGACCGCGCCCACCAGGCTCATGCGGCCGCCGACGGCGGCGAAGATCACCATCTCGATGGAGGGCACGATGCCGACGAAGCTCGGCGACATGAAGCCCACCTGCAGGGTGAACATGGCCCCACCGATGCCCGACAGCGCCGCCGCCAGGCAGAAGGCGAAGATGCGGAAGTTGGCCACGTCGTAACCCGAGAAGCGCACCCGGTCTTCCTTGTCGCGCATGGCCAGCAGCAAGGTGCCGAGCTTGCTGGTCTGGATCCAGCGGCACAGCAGAATGGACGCCACCAGCAGGGCGACACAGACGTAGTACAGGATGTACTTGGCGCTGTCGGTGCGGGTGTCCCAACCCAGCAGGGTCTTGAGGTCGGTCATGCCGTTGACGCCGCCGGTGTAACCTTGCTGCCCGATGATCAGCACCGTCAGGATCAGCGCCACCGCCTGGGTGATGATGGCGAAGTAGACCCCACCCACGCGGCGCTTGAACATCGCGAAACTGACGATCCAGGCCAGCAGCGTGGGCACCACGATCACCGCCGCCAGCGAGAACGGCAGGCTCTTGAACGGCAGCCAGAACGAGGGCAGTTCGGTCAGCTGGTTCCAGTCCATGAAGTCCGGGATGCCGGGGGTGGACTGGATCTTGGTGCTCTCCGGGTCCGACGCCTCCAGCTTGAGGAACATGGCCATGGCGTAGCCCCCCAGGCCGAAGAACACGCCCTGCCCCAGGCTGAGCACGCCGCCGTAGCCCCACAGCATGACCAGGCCGATGGCGACGAAGGCGTAGGTCAGGTACTTGCCGACCAGGTTCAGGCGGAAGATGTCCAGCGACAGCGGCAATACCACCGCCAGCAACAGCGTCAGCAGCAGCACGCTGGCCAACTGGTAACGCTGGATCAAGGCTTTCAATGCGTTCATGACTTCTTCTCCGGGGGGTGGATCAGCGGCGGACCTTGCTGGCGAACAGGCCTTGCGGGCGCATCATCAGGATCACCACGATGAGCGACAGCGTGAGCACCTTGGCCATGGAGCCGGCCATGAAGAACTCGGTGATGGACTGCGTCTGTGCGATGCCGAAGGCCGACACCACGGTACCCAGCAGGCTGGCCGCGCCACCGAAGGTGACCACCAGGAAGGCATCGACGATGTAGAGCGAACCCGAGGTGGGACCGGTGGAGCCGATGGTGGTGAAGGCCGCACCGGCCACACCGGCGATGCCGCAGCCGATGGCAAATGTCAGCCGGTCGGTCTTCTTGGTGTCGATGCCGATGGCGTTGGCCATGACGCGGTTGCTCACCGTGGCACGCACCCGCAGGCCCCAGCGGCTCTTGTGCAGCGCCAGCAGCACGCCGGCGGTGGCGACCACGGTCAGGCCCAGCACGAACAGGCCGTTGATCGGGATGTCCAGCCCCTCGGCCGGCGCCCAGGAACCCATCAGCCAGTCGGGGAGGGTCGGGCTCACCTCTTTCGGGCCGATGAAGGTGCGGAAGCACTGCTGCAGCGCCAGGCTCACGCCCCAGGTGGCCAGCAGGGTGTCCAGCGGGCGCTTGTAGAGGTGGCGGATCAGCGCCCACTCCAGCAGCCAGCCCGCCATGAAGGCGAACACGAAGGCCGCCAGGATGGCGAAGGGAAAGTAGTAGGCGGTGGCGTTGGCGCCGACGGCCTCGGCCAGGGTGGAGCCGAGAAAAATGGTGTACGCGCCGATGGTCATGAACTCACCGTGCGCCATGTTGATGACCCCCATCTGCCCGAAGATGATGGCCAGGCCCAGACCCATGAGCAGCAGCACCGCGAACAGGCTCAGGCCCGCGAAGCCCTGCATCAGGCCGATGTTGAGCATGTCAGAAAACGTCATGTGGCTCTCCAAGGCAACGCCGAAGCACACCGAAAAAAAGGCCACGGCCCCCACGTGGGAAGGCCGTGGCGCGCCGGGATTACTGGTAGCCCTTGGGGAAGGGATCGGGTTTGATCAGCTCGGGCGACTCCGACACCACCTTGAACGTGGCGTCCGGCATGCCCATGGCGATGCGCGACTTGCTCCACAGGTGGTGGTTCTTGTCGAGCTTGACGTAGCCCTCGGGCGCGGTCTTGAGTTCGATCCCGGTTTCGGACGCGGCCACGACCTTGTCCACGTCGAAGCTACCGGCCTTCTCGACCGCGGCCTTCCACAGCCACGGGCCCAGGTAACCCGCCTGCGTCACGTCGCCGATGACGGCGTCCTTGCCGTACTTGGCCTTGAAGGCGGCCACGAACTTCTTGTTGTTCTCGTTGTCCAGGGACTGGAAGTACTTCATGGACGAGTAGAAGCCCTTGAAGTTTTCGCCGCCCACGCCGGTCATCTCGTCCTCGGTCACCGACAGGGTGACGAGCAGCTGCTTGTCACCGGTGATGCCAGCGGCCTTGAGCGCCTTGTAGAAGGCCACGTTGGAGCCGCCGACCACGGCGGCGAAGATGCAGTCCGGCTTCTGCAGCTTGATCTTGTTCATCAGCGAGCCGAAGTTGGTGCTGCCCAGCGGGTAGTACTCCTCGCCGACGACCTTGCCCTTCTGGAAGTTCTCGATGTGCTTGCGCGCGATCTTCATCGAGGTGCGCGGCCAGATGTAGTCGGAGCCGATCAGGAAGAAGGTCTTGGCCTTCTTCTCGGTCTTGGCCCAGTCCAGGCTGTAGAGGATCTGCTGGGTGGCTTCCTGGCCGGTGTAGATCACGTTCTTGGACTGCTCCAGGCCTTCGTAGAAGGTGGGGTAGTAGAGCAGGCCGTTCTCTTTCTCGAACACCGGCAGCACGGCCTTGCGCGAGGCCGAGGTCCAGCAGCCGAAGACGGCGGCGCAGCGGTCGTTGATCAGCAGCTTCTTCGATTTTTCGGCGAAGGTCGGCCAGTCGGAGGCGCCGTCTTCCTTGATCACCTTGATCTTGCGGCCCAGGATGCCGCCCATGGCGTTGATCTGGTCGATGGCGAGCTGCTCGGCCTGGATGGAGCCGGTCTCGGAGATCGCCATGGTGCCGGTGGCGGAGTGCAGCTGGCCCACGGTCACCTCGGTGTCGGTGATGGCGAGCTTGGTGGTGTTGACCTGGGCGGTGGGCGGCTTGCCTTGGGCCAGGGCCCAGGGCGACAGGCCGGCGACCGAGGCCAGACCGGCGGCCTGGATCAAACGGCGACGCTGAAGGTCGGCCTGGGGCGACAGGGTGACGTGCTTGTGGTCCATGAAAACACTCCTTGCGGTGCGGGGTGGAAGAAAAACAGAACGTGGACCGAAGGTTAGGGAAAGCCCGCATTCCCGGCCATACGTCAAATAACGTAGTGGCTGCGTACGCACCGCAACGGCGCGGCTGGGCCGGTTCTTGCTTGCTGTTGGTGCATGAGCAAATCCCCGTCGCGCCCCCCACCCCGGGAGCAACAGATCTTTCGCTACCGCCGCGCCTACAACACCTGGGTGGCCGACGAGACCATGGAGGACTACGCCCTGCGCTACGCGCCGCGCAGCTTCCGCAAATGGAGCGAATGGCGGGTGGCCAGCACCGCCTTCGGCTCGCTGTCCTTCCTGGCGCTGGAGGCGATCGGGGCGGCCATCGCCATCAACTACGGCTTCACCAACGCCATGCTGGCGATCGGGGTGGTGTGCGCCATCATCTTTGCCACGGGTTTGCCCATCGCTTACCACGCGGCGCGCCACGGCCTGGACCTGGACCTGCTGACCCGCGGCGCCGGCTTCGGCTACCTGGGCTCGACCATCACCTCCCTCATCTACGCCGGCTTCACCTTCATCTTTTTCGCGCTGGAGGCGGCCATCATGGCCATGGCCCTGCGCCTGGCCACCGACTGGCACCTGACCGTGTGCTACGTGGTCTCGGCGCTGGTCATCATCCCGCTGACGGTGCGCGGCATCACCTTCATCTCCAAACTGCAGGGCTGGACGCAACTGCCCTGGCTGTTCCTGATGTGCCTGCCCTTCGTCTGGCTGGCGCTGCACGAACCGCAAGTGTTCCGCGAACTGGGGCAACTGGCCGGACTCAAGTCGGGCAGCAGCGGCTTCGACTGGCTGATGTTCGGCACGGCCTGCTCGGTCATCTTCGCGCTGGTGGTGCAGATCGGCGAGCAGGTGGACTACCTGCGCTTCCTGCCGCCGCTGACGCCGGCGAACCGGGGGCGCTGGTGGTCGGCCCTGCTGGTGGCCGGGCCGGGCTGGGCGGTGGTGGGCATGCTCAAGATGGTGGGCGGCGCGCTGCTGGCCTTCTTCGCCATGCAGCACGAGATCGTGCCGGCGCGCGCGGCCGAACCGGCGCAGATGTACCTGACCACCTTCAGCGAGATGTTCGGCCTGCCGGGCGTGGCGGTGGCGCTGACGCTGTTCTTCGTGCTGGTGTCGCAGGTCAAGATCAACGTCACCAACGCCTACGCCGGCTCACTGGCCTGGTCCAACTTCTTCTCGCGCATCACCCGCAGCCACCCGGGGCGGGTGGTGTGGCTGGTGTTCAACGTGGTCATCGCCACGCTGCTGATGGTGCTGGACGTGTTCGCGGGGCTGGAGATCGTGCTGGGCATCTACAGCAACGTGGCCATCGCCTGGGTGGGGGCGCTGGTGGCCGACCTGGTCATCAACAAGCCGCTGGGCCTGAGCCCGGCGGGCATCGAATTCCGCCGCGCCCACCTGTACGACTTCAATCCGGTGGGCCTGGGTGCCATGGTGCTGGCGGCGGTGGTGGCCACGGTGGCCTACAGCGGTGCCCTGGGCGAGATGGCGGCCGCGTTCTCGCCCTTCATCGCGCTGGGCCTGGCGCTGCTGCTGGCGCCCACACTGGCCTGGCTGACCGGCGGCCACTACTACAGCGCGCGCCAGCCCGAGGCCCAATGGCGCCGCGGCGAGCTGCTGACCTGCGCCGTTTGCGAAAACCGCTTCGAATCCGAGGACATGGCCGCCTGCCCGGCCTACGCCGCCCCGATCTGCTCGCTCTGCTGCTCGCTCGAATCGCGCTGCCACGACCGCTGCAAGCACCAGTCGCGCGCCACCGACCAGCTGCGCCACTGGCTGGGCAAGCTGGTGCCGCAGCAGTGGCTGTCGGTGCTGCACTTCCGCGTCGGCCATTTCCTGCTGGTGTTCCTGCTGCTGTGGGGCGTCATCGGGCTGACCTTCCTCATCGTCTACATGCAGGAGTCGCACCGCACCGACGTGGGCGACCTGCAGATCGGGCTGCTCAAGATCTACGCCCTGCTCGGGCTGCTGTCGGCGGTGGCGGCGTGGTGGGTGGTGCTGACCACCGACAGCCGGCGCATCGCCCAGGACGAATCGGAACGCCAGACCGAGCTGCTCAAACAGGAGATCGAGGCCCACCGCCACACCGACGCCGCGCTCAAGCAGGCGCGCGACCAGGCCGAATCGGCCAGCCAGGCCAAGACGCGCTACATCGCCGGGCTGACGCACGAGCTGCGCTCGCCGCTGACCAGCATCCTGGGCCACGCCCAGATCCTGCAGAAGAAGCCCGACATCCAGGGCGAGCTCAAGGCGACGGTGGCGGGCATCGAACGCAGCGGCCACCACATGCACGCGCTGATCGACGAATCGCTGGAGCTGGCCCGCATCGAGGCCGGCCGCATGAAGCTGGACGCGGTGCCGGTGCACCTGCCCAGCCTGATCGGCGACGTGGAACACATGATGAAACCCCAGGCTGCCGCCAAGGGCCTGCGCTTTGCCGTGGAACTGGAAGGTGAACTGCCTACGTGGATCAAAGCCGACCCGAAGCGCCTGCGGCAGATCCTCATCAACCTGCTGACCAACGCGCTGCGCTTCACCGACGAGGGCCAGGTGACGCTGCGGCTGGACTTCCGCCAGCAGGTGGCCCGGCTGGCCGTGGTGGACACCGGCATCGGCATCGCCCCGACCGACCAGCAGCGCATCTTCCTGCCCTACGAGCGCGGGGCCGCCGGGCGGCGCAACCCGCAAACCGGCACCGGCCTGGGGCTGACCATCACCCACCTGCTGGTGAGCATGATGGGCGGCGAGCTGACGCTGCAGAGCGCCCCGGGCGCGGGCACCACCTTCACGGTGCGGTTGTACCTGCCCACGCTGGGCCAGGCGCAGCTGCCGGTGCCCGCCGGCCCGGACCTGCTGCTGCCGATCAAGGGCTACCGGCCGCCGGTGCGCACGCTGCTGGTGGTGGACGACCAGCCCTTCCACCGGCAACTGGTGGCGGGCCTGCTCAGCCCCCTGGGCTTTGTGGTGCGCGAGGCCGCCAGCGGCGAGGAGTGCCTGGAAGCGGTGGCCGCGCAGCGGCCCGACGCCATCCTGCTCGACCTCAGCATGGACACCATGGACGGCTGGCAGACCCTGGCCCACCTGCGGGTGAACTACCCGCCGCAGCTGCTGCCGGTGGTCATCGTTTCGGCCAACACCTTCGACAACCAGCCCGAACGGCTGGAGCGGCTGCAGGCGCAGGGCTTCGTCGCCAAGCCCGTGGCCGAGTCCGAACTGCTGCGCCTGCTGACCCAGGTGCTGCACCTGCAGTGGATTCACGACCACCCGGCCCCGCCGGTGCCGGCCGAACCGGCCGACCGCTGGGACTGGAGCCGTCGCGAGATCGATCCGGAGCTGCGCGAAGCGCTCACCCACATGGCGCGGCGCGGCGAGATCCACGGCCTGCGCCGCCAGCTCGCCGAGGCCCAAGCCCGCTTCCCCGACCTGGCCCGGCTCTGGGAGCAGCTGTCGGTGGCCGTCAACCGCTTCGATTTCCAGACCGTCATGAGCATCCTGAACACCGTCCAGCCCCCCGCCGACCATGAGTGACACCTCCCCGACCGCGCCCGCCCCCTTCACCCCGGTCGTCCTGGTGGTGGACGACGACATCGACATCCTGGACATGCTCAGCACCGCCCTGCTCGACGAAGGCTATGTGGTGCTGGCCGCGACCAGCGCCAGCGAGGCCCTGCAAAGGCTGGAGGTGGCCGTGCCCGACGGCGTGCTGCTCGACGCCGTCATGCCCGGCATGGACGGCTTTGCCCTGTGCCAAGCGCTCAAGGCCAACCCGGCCTGGGCGCACGTGCCGGTGGTCTTCATGACCGGCCTGGCCGAGACCGACCACGTGCTGCGGGGTTTCGCCGCCGGCGGGGTGGACTACGTGATCAAGCCGCTGCGCCTGCCCGAGGTGATGGCGCGGCTGGCCACCCACGTGAAGAACGCCCGCGCCGCGCGCATGGCGCGCGAGGCCACCGACGTGTCCGGCTGGGGCACGGTAGTGCTCGACAGCCGCCAGCGCGTGGCCTGGCTTTCGCCCAAGGCGGCCGACTGGCTGGGCGAACTGTTCCCGCAGGCCGACGCCGCCGCCGCCTGGCTGGCCCAGGCCATGGGCACGGGCAGCGGCAGCCACCCGGCCGGCAAAGGCCAGCAGCTGCTGGCGCGCCACATCGGCGACGTGGGCGTGTCGGAATCGATGTTCCTGCTCGGGCTGGTGGAGGCGAAAGACCGCGACACCCCGCTGGCGCACACCACGCTGACGCCGCGCGAAACCGAGGTGCTGTCCTGGCTCGCCAAGGGCAAGACCAACCGCGACATCGCCGACATCCTGGGCATGAGCCCACGCACGGTGAACAAGCACCTGGAACACATCTTCGAGAAGCTGGGGGTGGAAACGCGCGCCGCGGCGGCGGTGATCGCGGAAAAACACGGCCTGTGAACGGCCGCGCCACCTCGGGGTTAGTCCCTATGCCCAAGTGTGGTGCACCTGCCTAAAATACTGTCACTCGCCGATGCTGGGCCTGTCGCTGCCCCTGCTGCTGTTCATCGCCGCCCTGTTGGGTCTGCCCTGGGTCGCCTACGAAGTTGCGTTCAACCACGCGGAGCGCGAGGCCCGGCGCAACGCCCAGCAGTTCAGCCGCATCATCGCCACGGTCCGCTCCTACTACGCCGCCAACGTGGCCGGTCGGGTGCTGGCCGCCCACGGCCAACCCGTCGTGCTGACCGAGAACTACCGCGACACGCCGGGCGGCATCCCGATCCCGGCGACGCTGTCCATCGAACTCGGCGACCTGCTGCACCAGAACGCGCCGGACGAGGGCTTCCGCACCGCATTCCTGTCGGACCAACCCTTCGGCGTCCGCCAGCGCCCGCCGCTGGACGACTTCCAGCGCTCGGCCCTGCAAGCGCTGCGCGCCCACCCGGCGCAGCAGGAGGTCTGGCGCGTGGAGCCGGGCCCCAGTGGCGGCAGCCGCGTGCGCCTGGCGATCCCGGTGCGCATGGAAGCCACCTGCGTCTACTGCCACAACGGCCACCCGGACTCGCCGGTGCGCACCTGGCAGGTCGGTGATGTGCGTGGCATCCAAGACATCAGCGTGGCGGTGTCGCTGACCCAGCAGACCGGCGACTCCTGGCTGATGGCCACCTACCTGCTGTTTTTTGTCGGCTCGGCCACCGCCGCGCTGCGCGAGCACCACAAGGCCAACGCGCGGCTGCTGCGGGTCAACGAAGACCTGCTGCTTTCGCGCAGCTACCTGGAGGACAGCGAGCACCAGCTCAAACTCAAGGTGGACGAACTCAGCACCCTGAGCACTGTGCTGCAAAAAGCGCCGTTCGGCATCACCATCGCCGACCCGCGCCAGCCCGACCTGCCGCTGATCTACGTCAACGAAGCCTTTCTGGCACAAACCGGCTACACCGAGCCGGAAGTGCTGGGCCGCAACTGCCGTTTCCTGCAAGGCCCCGACACCCGCCCAGAGACGGTCGAGCGCATCCGCGAGGCGATCCGCCAGGGCGACACCGCCGAAATCGAAATCCTCAACTACCGCAAGTCCGGCGCGCCGTACTGGGTGCGTTTCCTGATTTTTCCGAGCTACGACAGCGAGGGCCAGCTGCTGCACTACATCGGCTGCCAGACCGACATCACCGAGCTGAAAAGGGCGGCGGAAGAACGCGGCCTGATGGAGTCGGAGTTGCAGGAGTCGCTCAAGCTGGAGTCGCTGGGGCTGACCATCGCCGGCATCGCACACGACCTGAACACGCCGATCGGCGTGGCGGTGACGGCCGCGTCGCTGGTGGAGCAACAGGCGCAAAAACTGGGGCGGCTGATCGCCCAAGGCGCACTGGCGCCTGAACCGGTGGCGCAGGTGGCGCAGTCGCTGACCAAGTCGTCCCAACTGATCGGCAACAACCTGCAAAAGGCCGCAACCCTGGTGCGCAGCTTCAAGCAAACCACCGCCGACGCCTCGCGCAACGAATGGCGGGTGTTGCAGTTGCACCCGTTCATGGAAAGCCTGCTGCTGGCCGTCTCGCCCCTGGTCAAGCGCGCCCAGTGCGTGGTGGACCTGCAGTGCCCCGAAGGCCTGGCGCTCTACACCGAACCCGGCTCGCTGATGCAGGTGATCACCAACCTGGTGGTCAACGCCACCCTGCACGCGTTCGAGGACCGGGAACAGCGCTCGATCCGATTGGCCGTGACCGCGGACGAGGTCTGGGTCCACATCCAGGTCAGCGACAACGGCAACGGCATGAGCGAAGACGCGCTGGCCAAGGCCTTCACCCCCTTTTTCACCACCCGGCGCAGCAACGGCGGCTCGGGCCTGGGGCTGTTTTCGTCGCGGCGCGCGGTCGAAGCGGTGCTGGGTGGGCGCATCGCCGTCACCAGCGTTGCCGGCCAGGGCACCACCTTCCTCATCCAGTTGCCGCGCACGCTGGCAGCCCCCACCCGGCGCGCGGCCTGAGCCGGCGCCCACGACCCCCGCGGAGTACCCCCACACCATGTCATCCGATGCCTGGACCCTGCTGCTGGTCGACGACGAGCCCAGCGTGCTCGAAGTGACCCAGCTGGCGCTGGAAGACCTCGAATTCAAAGGCAAGGGTCTGCGCATGCTCACCGCCACCAGCGCGGCCGAGGCGCGGGCGATTTTCCAGCGCGAGGGCGACATCGCCATGGCGTTTGTGGACGTGGTGATGGAAACCGAGCACGCCGGGCTGGACCTGGTGCGCTTCGTGCGCGACGAACTGGGCAACCACGACACCCGGCTGATCTTGCGCACCGGCAACCCCGGCGCGGCGCCCCCGCTGGACATCATCCGCCACCTGGAGGTGGACGATTACAAGGACAAAACCGAACTCACGGTGGACCGGCTGCACATCACCGTGCTGACCGCCCTGCGGGCATACCACAACATCAAGGCCAGCGTGTCCAAAAGCCGTTTCGTGGCCAACATGAGCCACGAAATCCGCACGCCGCTCAACGCCATCATCGGCCTGTCCAGCCTGATGCTGCGCACCGAACTCAACGCGCGCCAGCGCAGCCACCTGGAACAGATCGAAACCTCGGGCAAACACCTGCTGGGCGTGGTCAACGACATCCTGGACTTCAGCAAACTGGAGTCGGGCCGGGTCAAGCTGGAGCGGCTCGACTTCGACCTCGAAGTCCTGCTCAACAACGTCATGTCGATGATCCTGTTCCGGGCCCAGGACAAGGGACTGGAGCTGATCCTGGACGTGGAGCCGGGCATTGAGCGGCACCTGCGCGGCGACGCGCAACGGCTGTCGCAGGTGCTCATCAACTACCTGAACAACGCGGTCAAGTTCACCGAATCGGGGCAAATCCACATCAGCGCCCGGCGGGTGGGGCCGCACAGCCAGAGTTGGCAAAAGCTGCGTTTCGAGGTGTCGGACACCGGCATCGGCCTGTCGGCGCAGGAACAAAGCCGCCTGTTCCAAGAGTTTGAGCAGGCCGACGCCAGCACCACCCGCCAGTTCGGTGGCACCGGGCTGGGGCTGGCGATCGCGCGCAACCTGGCCGAGCTGATGGGCGGCGAGGTCGGCGTGCGCAGCGAAAAGGGCCGGGGCTCGACCTTCTGGTTCACCGCGGTGCTGGAACACGCCAAGCACACCCACGCCCGCAGCCTGGTACCCGACGAACACCACTGGGGCCAGCGCGTGCTGGTGGCCGACGACAACCACGCCACCCGCCAACTGCTGGCACAAAAGCTCACGCACATGAACTTTGAGGTGTCGGCCGTGGCCAACGGCCTGCAGGCGGTGCAGATGGTGCAGCAGGCCGACACGGCGGGCCAGCCGTTCCGGCTGGTGTTCATGGACTGGCACATGCCCGAGCTGGACGGCATCAGCGGCGCGCGCGCCATCCGCGCGCTGCCACTGCGAGGGCCGGCGCCCTACGTGCTGTGCATCACCGGCGCGGGCCACGAAGAGTTGGACGCCGAAACCCGGCAGGACGACTTCGACGGCATCCTGATCAAGCCGGTGACCACCGAGCAGCTGTTCGACGCGGTGATCGAACAGCTGGCCAAACCCGACGGTGCGCGCGTGGCCCCCGACGCCGCTGCCCCGCCCCCCGCCGGCGCGGCCGCGTCACCCCCTTGGGCGGCGCAACTCGCGGGCCGGCGCGTGCTGCTGGTGGACGACGACCGCCTGTACCGCCAGATCGGGGCCGAGCTGCTGAAGCTCGCCGGCATGGAATGCGACCTCGCGGCCCACGGCGCCGAGGCGCTGGAAAAGTTGGCCCTGAGCGCCTACGACCTGGTGCTGCTGGACATCCACATGCCGGTCATGGACGGCCATGCCACGGCGCAACACATCCGGCTCAGTCCGCAGTACGGCAACCTGCCGGTCATCGCCATGACCGCCGCCGTGTTCGCCGCGGGCGACACCTCGTGGCTGCGCAGCGGCTTCAGCGATCTGATCCACAAACCCATCGTGCCCGAAAAGCTGTTCGCCAAGCTGCAACAGTGGCTGCCCCTGGCCGCCACGCCCGAAAGCGACGGCGCCCCGAGCGAGGCCGCCCCGCCACTGGACGAGGAACTGCGGGCGGTGCTGCGGCGCATGGACGGCCTGCTCGACCTGGGCGACGCCGACGCACTGGAACTGCTCCACCACCACGGCGAACGCTTCCGGCGCGCGTTGGGGCCGACCTTCTCGGCCTTCCGCACCGCCATCGAAGCCTACGAATTCGAACGCGCCAACGGTCTGTTGCGCGACGGCCTGGCCCGCCTCGCGGGCTGACGCGGCGCCCCATGCCCCCGACCCCGCACCCCTTGCCCGCTTTGACTCCAAGGGTATTGCCAAAAATGGGACATTCATCCCGCTTCGGCATGGTAATTTCCACCGTGTCGTGCGCGGTTCTGCGCCAGCCCCCCGGCCGCCGGACGGAACGCACAACGGGTGACCAAGGACCTTGCCCATGAACCGGTACCTCGCCGCACCGCTGCCGCCCCACGAATCCGCCCGCTTAGAACGGTTGCGGTCCTACGGCGTGCTGGACACGCCCCCGGAAGCCGATTTCGACGACTTCACCGCCCTGGTCAGCCGGCTGCTGCGGGTGCCGATCGCGCTGATTTCGCTGGTGGACGAAGACCGCCAGTGGTTCAAGAGCAAAACCGGCCTGGGGGCCGAGTCCACCCCGCGCGACCAGGCGTTTTGCGCCCACGCCATCCTGCAGCAAGACCTGTTCGTGGTGGAAGACACCCACGCCGATCCGCGCTTCGTCCACAACCCCCTGGTCACCGGCGCCCCCTACATCCGCTTTTACGCCGGCTGCCCCCTGCTCACCCCCGACGGTCTGGCGCTGGGCACCCTGTGCATCATCGACCGGGTGCCGCGCCGGCTCAACGCCGACGACGCCGACACCCTGCGCCGGCTCGGCCTGCAACTGATGCGGCTGCTGGAGCTGCGCCGCTACATGGCACTGCAGCGCGAAACGGAACTACAGCTGCGCAGCCGCAACGAGGAGTTCGAGCGCCTGGCGCTGGTGGCCGAGCGCACGCACAACGTCGTCATCCTGGCCAACCCGGACGGGGCGATCACCTGGGTCAACGCCGCGTTCGAGCGCGTCACCGGCTACCGCGCCGAGGAGGCGTTGGGCTGCAAGCCCGGCGACCTGTTGCAGTTCGCCGACACCTCGCTCGACGCCCGCGCTGAACTGGGACGCGCGGTGCGGGAGCGGCGCCACGCGCGGGTGCAAATCCTGAACCGGGGCAAGACCGGCAACGTGTACTGGATGGACGTGGACCTGCAACCCCTGCACGCGAGCAGCGGGGCGTTTGTGGGTTTCGTCGCCATCGAAACCGACATTTCCGACCTGGTGCGGCGCCAGCAACACCTGGACGCGCTGATCGAGGCGGTGCCCATCGGCCTGATCCTGCAAGACACCGCCTCGCGGGTCGAGCGCATCAACGGCACGGCCAAACAGCTGCTACAGGGCTGCGCCGACGGCGCCGTGCCCGAGGAATTCGCCGCCCTGGCGCGCGCGGCGGTACACGGCCCGGGCGAGGTGCGGCGCGAACTGGTCACGCTGAAAAACTGCCGCGCCGAATCGCGTTGGATGGATGTGCGCACCGCGCCGCTGACCGACGCGTCGGGTCAGCCGCTGGGCGCCGTCGTCGCGTTTTCCGACCAGACCGAACAGATCCACGCCGGCAAGTACATCGAACTGGCGGCCTACACCGCCGACATCGGCTACTGGACCTGGAACCTGAACGACGACGTGCTGGAGTTTTCCAGCGGGTGGGTGGAACGCCTGGGCTTGCCCGACAGCCGGGCCTCCACCCGCGCCATCGTGCACCCCGAAGACCAGCAAACCTGCCGGGGCGCGATCGCGCAGGTGCTGTCGGGCCGGCAGGCCACCTTCAAGTTCGAAGAGCGGCTGCGCACCGGCCAAGGCGACTGGCGCTGGGTGCTGTGCGGCGGTGCGGTGACCGAGCGCGACGCCAGCGGCCGCGTCACCCGCCTGGCCGGCATCCACCTGGACATCGACGAACAAAAACGCGCCGAAGCGGCGCTGCAGCGCGCCGCCACCACCGACCCGCTGACCGGCCTGCCCAACCGCCTGGTGATGCTAGACCGGCTCAACCGCGCCCTTGCGTCGGCCCAGCGCCACGGCCAGTGCGGCGCCCTGCTCTACCTGGACCTCGACCATTTCAAGCGCATCAACGACAGCTACGGCCACGGCGCGGGCGACGAGCTGCTGCAGAAGGTCGCGGGCCGGCTGTGCGCGCTGCTGCGCGAGGAGGACACCCTGGCCCGCATGGGCGGCGACGAGATGCTGGTGCTGCTGCCGAACCTGGGCAGCGACCTGGCCAGCGCCCGGCTGCACGCCCACGGGGTGGGTCACAAGCTGCTGCGGGCACTGGAGCTGCCGATCGAGGTGGACGGCAAATCCCTGGTGGTCGGGGCCAGCGTGGGCATCGCGCTGTTCCCCAAAACCGACGGGGAAACCGGCGAAGACCTGGTGCGCGAGGCAGACACCGCCATGTACGGTGCCAAAAGCGACACCCGCGGCACGGTGCAGTTTTATGAAACCGCGATGCAACAACTGGTCACGCAGCGGTTGCAGATCGACCACGACCTGCGCCAGGCGCTGGCACACGACCACTTCGACCTGTTCATCCAAGGCAAATGGGCCCCGGCCGGCGGCCTGGTGGGGGGCGAGCTGTTGCTGCGCTGGAACCACCCGCAACGGGGCTGGATTTCGCCGGCCGAGTTCGTGCCCATCGCCGAAGAGTCGGAACTGATCGTGCCCTTGGGCCGCTGGGTGCTGGAACGCGCCTGCGCGGTGGCCAAGGACCTGCGCCAGACGCGGCCGGACTTTGTGCTGTCGGTCAACATCAGCCCCAAACAGTTCCGGCACCCGGAATTCATCGACGACCTGCAACGCGTGGTGGCACAGGCCGGCCTGTCGCCCGACGCGCTGGTGCTGGAAATCACCGAAGGCGTGCTGCTGCAAGACCAACTCGCCCGCCACGTGGTGGCCTTGAGCGAGGCCGGTTTCCGGTTTTCACTGGACGACTTCGGCACGGGCTATTCCAGCCTGGCCTACCTCAAACGCCTGCCGGTGCACGAGCTCAAGATCGACCGGGCGTTTGTGCGCGACATCGAGGTGGACACCGACGACGCGGTGCTGGTGCAGGCGATCTTGTCGATCGCACGGCGCTTTCGCATCCAGACCGTGGCCGAGGGGGTGGAAAACCAAGCCCAGGCCGATTTCCTGGCCCTCCACGGCTGCGACAGCCTGCAGGGCTACCACTTCGACCGGCCACAGCCCTGGACCGCGTTCCGCGACCGCCACCTGCGGGCCTGATCCGCCCCCGCCCGCGGCCCGCTCAGGCGCGCACGTCCAACAGGCGGCCCAGCGTCTCGTCCGCGGTTTTCAGCGCTTGCAGGTTGGCCTTGAAGGTGTAGGCCGCCGCCTTTTGCTCCACCAGGTCGCGGGTCAGGTCGGCGCCCGCTGCGGGGGCCTTGTCCACCCGCGTGGTCACGCCGCCGTCGGCCTGGGCCGTGGCCTGCACCAGGTCGCGGCGGTAGCCCTCGGTCTGGGCGTTGGCCACGTTGTTGGCCGCCGCATTCAGGCGGAGTTGCGCCGATTGCAGGCCGCTGCTGGCGATGGAGGTCAGGGAATTCATGCGTCGAAATCGATCAAACGGACGTTCAGTCTACGCCGCACGCCCGGTTTTGTCAGCCCCGACCCGACCGGCGGCGCGGTTCAGCCCCCGCTGCGGCGACAGCTCAGCAGCGCGTGCAGCAGGATGGCGCCGAAGGTGGCGGTCCCGATGCCCCCGAGCGCGAAATCGCCCAGCTTCAGGGTGTAGTCGCCGGTGCCCAGCACCAGGGTGATGGCGGCCACCAGCAGGTTCTTGTTGTCGGAAAAGTCCACCCGGTTGTCGACCCAGATCTTGGCGCCGGCCACCGCGATCAGGCCGAACACGACGATGGACACCCCGCCCATCACCGCCAGCGGAATGGCCTGGATCACCGCGCCGAACTTGGGGCTGAAGCCCAACAGCACGGCCATGCACCCGGCCACCAGGAAGATGGCGGTGGAGTAGATCTTGGTGGCGGCCATGACGCCGATGTTCTCGGCGTAGGTGGTCACGCCGGTACCGCCGACGCCGCCCGCGACCATGGTGGCCAGACCGTCGCCCATGAAGGCTCGGCCCATGTAGCGGTCCAGGTTCTGGCCGGTCATGGCGGTCACGGCCTTGATGTGGCCCAGGTTTTCCGCCACCAGGATCACGGCCACCGGTGCGATCAGCAGCATGGCGTTCGCGCTGAACACCGGCGTGCTGAAGTTGGGCAAGCCCAGCCAGGCGGCGTGGGCAATGCCGCTCAGGTCCAGGGGTTTGCCCAGGCCCAGGCCGTTGGTCAACACCGCGTACACCACGCTGGCCACCAGGAGGCCCATCAGGATGAGCAGGCGCTGCAGCAGGCCGCGGGTGAACACCGCCACCAGCGCCACGCAGACGAAGGTCACGCCCTGCATCCAGGCGTCGAAGCCGGTGGGCGCCATGTTCTTGATCGGGATGCCGGCCAGGTTCAGGCCGATCACCGCCACCACCGCGCCGGTCACCACCGGCGGCATGAAGCGCTCGATCCAGCCCGTGCCCACGGCCTGCACCACCGCGCCGATCAGGAAGTACACCGCCCCGCAGGCGACGATGCCCCCCAGCGCCACGCCGATGTTCGCGTTCGGCCCCGGGCCGGCGTAGCCGCTGGCGGCGATCACCACCCCAATAAAGGCGAAGCTGGAGCCCAGGTAGCTGGGCACCTTGCCGCCGGTCACGAGGAAAAAGACCAGCGTGCCCAGGCCGCTCATCAAAATGGCGACGTTGGCGTCGAAACCCATCAGGATGGGTGCGAGCACGGTGGCGCCGAACATGGCGATGAGGTGCTGCACGCCCATGACGGCGGTTTGCGGCCAGGGCAGGCGCTCGCCCGGCCCGATGACGCCGCCGTTCTGCAGGGCCGCGTCGGATTTTTCTGTCCAGTGGAACATGGGGTTTTCCCCTCCTCAAAGGTGATTGGTGGCGAGATTCTGCCCGTTTGCACCAGCTTGGGGCAAGTTCCGCGTCAGCCTTGACGCCAAGGCGATAGTGAACGCCCCCGCCGTGCGAATAATGGGGCCACCGGAGACACCCATGACCGCCCCAGCACACTCCCCCTACATTCCCCAGATCCGCCTTTACCAGGACTGGCTGCGCGAGCAGCGCGGCCTGCGCTTTGCCGACTACGACGAACTCTGGCGCTGGTCCACCACCGACCTGCCGGCCTTCTGGCAAAGCATCTGGGACTACTTTCAGATGCAATCGCCCACGCCGCACCGCGCCGTGCTCGAAGGCGGCCCCATGCCCGACTGCCGCTGGTTCCCCGGGGCGCACACCAACTACGCCCGACAGGTGCTGCGCCACGCCGGACCGGCCCACGCCGCCGGGCAGCCCGCCATCCTCAGCGAGGACGAGCGCGGCCGCGTGCGCAGCCTGAGCTGGCCCGAGTTGCGCCGGCAGATCGCCTCGCTGGCGCTGGCGCTGAAAGACATGGGCGTGCAGCGCGGCGACCGCGTGGCCGCCTACCTGCCCAACGTGCCGGAAACGGCGGTGGCCTTTCTGGCCTGCGCCAGCATCGGCGCCGTCTGGAGCGTGTGCGCGCCCGACATGGGCACCGCCGCCGTGCTCGACCGCTTCAAGCAGATCGAGCCCAAAGTGCTGATCGCCGCCGACGGCGTGCACTACGGCGGCAAGCCGCTGGACCGGTCGCACACCGTGGCCGAGCTGCGCGCCGCCCTGCCCAGCCTGGGCCACGTGATCACCCTGCGCACGCCTTACGCCGCCGAACGCGTCGCCGGCGCCGCCGACTTCGAGGCCCTGACCGACCGCGACAACGCCGCCACCGCCGCCTTCGAGCCCGACTGGCTGCCCTTCGACCACCCGCTGTGGGTGGTGTATTCCAGCGGCACCACCGGCCTGCCCAAACCCATCGTGCACGGGCACGGCGGCATCCTCATGACCATGCTGGCGGCCAAGATCCTGCACAACGACATCGGCCCCAGCTACGCGCCCAACAGCTTCGGCGAGCGCTTCCACTGGTACAGCTCCACCGGCTGGGTGATGTGGAACGCCCAGGTGGCCGGCCTGGCCGGCGGCACCACCATCGTCCTGTACGACGGCAACCCCGGCGGCAGCAAGGACCACCCCGACTGGCACGTGCTGTGGCGCTTCGCGGCGCGGCACCGGGTCACCTTCTTCGGCGCCGGCGCTGCCTACTACGCCAACTGCATGAAAGCCGGTGTGGACCTGCCGGCCCTGCAGGCCGAAGGCTTCGACCTGCGCCGCATCCGCGCCCTGGGCGTGACCGGCTCACCGCTGGCCGAAGACGTGCAACGCTGGGGCAGCGCCCAGTTCGACGCGCTGGGCACCACAGCGGTGAGCCCCGCCGGGCCGTCCCAAGGGGCGAAGGCCCCCTCGGGGGGCAGCGAACCCCGTGAGCGTGGGGGCCCGATCTGGTGGTGCAACATCTCCGGCGGCACCGACTTCTGCGGCGCCTTCATCGGCGGCCACCGCGAATTGCCCCAGGTGCCGGGCCAGATGCAGTGCCGCCAGTTGGGCTGCGCGGTCGAGGCCTGGAGCGAAGACGGCCGCCCCCTCATCGGAGAGGTGGGCGAGCTGGTCTGCACCCAACCGATTCCGTCGATGCCGCTGTACTTCTGGAACGACGAGGGCAAACAACGCTACCTGTCGAGCTACTTCGACATGTACCCCGGCGTCTGGCGCCACGGCGACTGGCTCAAGATCGGGGCCGACGGCGGCTGCGTCATCTTCGGCCGCTCCGACGCGACCATCAACCGCCACGGCCTGCGCATGGGCACCAGCGAGATCTACGCCGCCGTCGAAGCCCTGCCCGAGGTGATGGACAGCCTGGTGGTGGACCTGGAATACCTGGGCCGCGACAGTTACATGCCGCTGTTCGTGGTGCTGCGCCCCGGCGTGGACTGGAGCGATGCGTTGCGCGAGCGCATCGCCGGCGCCATCCGCAGCGCGCTGTCGCCGCGCTTCGTGCCCGACGAGATCGTGCCGGTAGCCGAAATCCCGCGCACCCTCAGCGGCAAGAAGCAGGAGCTGCCGATCAAGAAGCTGCTGCTGGGCCAGCCGCTGGACAAGGTGGTGAACCGCGACGCCATGGCCAACCCGGGCTGCCTGGGCTGGTACGTGGCCTTTGCCCAGCAGCACCTGGCGCACGCGGCGGCCCATCCCGCGGCACACCCCACGGCCTGAACGCGCGGCTCAGGCCGGCGGCC
>NZ_NWMV01000041.1 GCF_002837145.1 Macromonas nakdongensis
CTCGGCGATGCGCGTGGCCACCGAACGGGCGGCGATGCGGCGAGGCGGGGTGGGGCCGATCAGCTGGGGGCGTGCGGGCCGCCCGCCGCTGCGTCCACCGCGCGCCCCCCGCGCACCGCCCTCGGCCTGGGCCTGGGCCGCCGCAGCCCCGGCCACAGCGCCCGCGCCCAAGGCCTGGCGCTGCGCCTGCCCGCCCCGCCCCATGGCCAGCGCAATCTTGGGCAACTGGGTGGTCTTGCCCGACCCCGTTTCACCGCAGACGATGACGACCTGGTGCTCACGCAGCGCGGCCTCGATCTCATGGCGCCGGCCAGAAACGGGCAAAGACTCGGGGAATTCGATCTTCAAAGCGGGAGCGGTCAAAGTGCAGCGGGGGTCGAAACCGAAAACGGCGGAGCTTGCGATTATCCTAGGGGTCCGGGCCACACCGTGGCCACACGATTTCCCCCACCGAACATGTCCACGGTTTTCAACTTCACCTTCGTGCCCTGGTTCCGCTCGGTCGCGCCCTACATCCACAAATTCCGCAACCAGACCTTCGTCGTCGGCATCCCGGGCGAGGCCATTGCCGCCGGCAAGCTGCCCAACCTGGCGCAAGACCTGGCCTTGATCCAGAGCATGGGCGTGCGCGTGGTGCTGGTGCACGGCTTCCGTCCCCAGGTGAACGAGCAGCTGCGCGCCAAGGGACACGAAGCGCGCTACCACCTGGGCACCCGCATCACCGATGGCGTGGCGCTGGACTGCGCCCAGGAGGCCGCCGGCCAGCTGCGCTACGAGATCGAGGCCGCCTTCAGCCAGGGCCTGCCCAACACCCCCATGGCCGGCGCGACGGTGCGCGTCATATCGGGCAACTTCATCACCGCGCGGCCGGTCGGCATCGTCGACGGCATCGACTACCAACACTCCGGCCTGGTGCGCAAAGTCGACGTGGCCGGCATGATGCGCGCCCTCGACATGGGTGCCCTGGTGCTGCTCTCGCCCTTCGGTTTTTCGCCCACCGGCGAGGCCTTCAACCTGGGCATGGAAGAGGTGGCCACCAGCGTCGCCATCGCCCTGCAGGCCGACAAGCTGGTGTTCGTGACCGAGGTGCCCGGCATCCGCACCCAGCCGCACGAACCCGAGGGCGAAGACAACCCCATCGACACCGAACTGCCGCTGGCCCAGGCCGAAAAGATCCTCGCCGGCCTGCCCCCCAGCCACCTGCCCACCGACACCGGTTTCTACCTGCAGCACTGCGTCAAGGCCTGCAAGGCCGGGGTGGAGCGCAGCCACATCATCCCCTTCGCGGTCGATGGCGCCCTGCTGCTGGAGGTGTACGTGCACGACGGCATCGGCACCATGGTGGTGGACGAAAAGCTCGAAAGCCTGCGCGAAGCCACCCCCGACGACGTCGGCGGCATCCTGCAACTGATCGAGCCGTTCGAGAAAGACGGCACCTTGGTCAAGCGCAGCCGCACCGAGATCGAACGCGACGTCGCCAACTACACCATCGTCGAGCACGACGGCGTGATCTTCGCCTGCGCGGCGCTCTACCCCTACCCGGAGGCGAAAACCGGCGAAATGGCGGCGGTCACCGTCTCGCCCCAGGCGCAGGGCCAGGGCGATGGCGAAAAGATCCTCAAACGCATCGAGCAACGGGCCCGCTACATGGGGCTGGAAAGCATTTTCGTGCTCACCACGCGCACCATGCACTGGTTCATCAAACGCGGCTTCCAGCCGGTTGACCCGGACTGGCTGCCCGAAGCGCGCAAGCGCAAATACAACTGGGACCGCCGTAGCCGCGTGCTGGTTAAAAAGCTGAACTGAGGCTGACACCCGAGCGGGACGCTCGGGCACTGCCCGGTGCCCAGGCGGGCCCGGGCACAAAAAAACCGCCCGGCGCGAGCGGGGCGGTTTTGGGAGGCGAGTGCCTCGGCAGAATTACTGCTTCTTTTCTTCGGCAGGAGCAGCGGGAGCGGCGGCCGGAGCAGCAGCGTCGGCAGCGGGAGCAGCGGCCGGAGCGGCAGCGGCGTCGGCCGGAGCAGCGGCGGGAGCGGCAGCAGGAGCAGCGGCTTCAGCGGCGGGAGCAGCAGCAGGCGCAGCGGCTTCTTCTTTTTTGCCACAAGCGGCCAGAACAGCAGCAGCCATCAGAGCGGCGATAACGAGAGACTTGTTCATTTTGATTCGCAGTAATTGGACCCGGGACCGTGTGCTTGCACCGCATACGCCAGCCCGATGGACGTATGCAGCGGAACCAATGCACCACAGTGACCTAGACATGCACCAGCTCGGAGCGCATCATAAAGCGCAAATCAGCAGGGGTTAACCCTGAAACCAATTTTTTTCAAACGGTTGCGATTCCGTTGCTGCGCAGCAACACCTCGTGGCTCACAAACCCAAGGTGGATGCGGGAAAGGCCGACACCGCGGCTTGCCACCAGGAATCCAGGGTTTGCTCGGTCTGGGCGCGGCGGGCGCGCTCGGTGCTGACGACGAAGACGCCTTGCTGGGCATCCAGCCGCAGCAGGGCGTGATCGCCCGCCAGCAGCACCGAAGGCAATTCGCTGGCGCGGGCCTTGCCGCAGGACCGGGCCTCGAAGCGGTGGTCCCATTGCCGGCGCCAGTGGACGAAACGGGCGCAGTGGGCCTGCACGCCCCGGAAATCACTGGCCAACATGCGCAGACGCCCTCCCCCCAGGGCCCAGGTGTGCAGGGACGCGACCACGCCCGGCTCCGTCAAGGGCCAGTCGGCAAAGTCGGGGTCGCACCAGAACATCTGCGGCACCCCCAGGGTGGCCGCGTGGGCGACCGTGGCGCGCACCGCCTGGCGAAAGGCCTCGCGCCCGTGCTGGCGCCCTTCTGCGGGCCAGGCGGTGGTCGGGGTGTCACTCACCGTCGGGCTCCGCCGGGTGCAACCAGCCGGCGTCGTGCCAGTCGGCCAGCAGGGCCTGCGCTTCCGCACTCGCCTGGTGCACCGCTTGGGCACTCAGGCCGCGCGCATCGGCCAGTTCGCGCATCAGGCGCGCGTCGCGGCCCCCGGCCCGGAAGGCCTCGCCGTTGATGAAGATGTGCCGCTCGTCGTAGAGCATGCGGGTGCGCCGGTCCAGGCGCACGGCACCGGGCGCCCAGTCCGTGTCGGGTTCTTCGAACCACACCTTGGGTTTGGGCTCGGTCAGCACCTCGCCCAGCACACAGCCCAGGGCTTGGTCGTCGGCCAGCAGGCGCTGCAGCCCTTCGCGGGCAAAGTCCAGCAAACCGGGGGGCACCGCGGCGGGCTGTTCGGTGGCGGGCTGCTGCGGGTCGCGGTAGAGCGCCTCGTCCTCGTGTTCGTCGGCCAGGCGCAGGGCCAGTTCGCCGGCCAGGCCACCGCGTTGGGGCGCCCGAAAGCCGACGGAATACGTCATGCACTCGCCCTCCACCGCCACGCCGTCGTGGGCCCATTTCGGCGGCAAGTAGAGCATGTCGCCCGGCTCCAGCACCCATTCCTCTTCCGGCTCGAAATGGCGCAGGATTTTCAGCGGCACGTCCTCCTGCAGCGACAGGTCTTTCTGCCGGCCGATGCGCCAGCGGCGCTTGCCCTGGGCCTGCAGCAGGAACACGTCGTAACTGTCGAAATGCGGCCCCACCCCACCGCCTTCACTGGCCCAGGAGATCATCAGGTCGTCCAGCCGGGCGTCGGGCACGAAACGGAAACCCTGCATCAGGCGGTGGACGGCGTCCACGTGCAGGTCCACCCCCTGCACCAGCAAGGTCCAGGCCGGCTGCTTGAAGGGCGGCAAGGCCTTGCGCGCCAGCGGCCCGTGGTTCAGGGTCCAGCTGCCGTCGGGGCGCTGGACGATCGCCCGCGACTCGACCCCTTCGCCACCGGCCAGGGCAAACAGTTCGCCCCGGTCCAGCAAGGGCTTGAAGTCGGGGATGGCCTGGCGGATCAGCAGGGGTTTCTTTTGCCAGTGGCGCCGCATGAACTGTTGCGGGGTCAGGCCACCCAGCAAGGGCAAGGGGGCATCGGCAGGGAGCCCGGTCGGGCCCGGGCGGTGGCGGGTTTGGGGGGAAGTCATGGGACAATTGTCCGATGAAAATCACCCCGCAATGCGTCGTCTCGCTGACCTGGACGCTGAAAGACACCCTGGGCGAAACACTGGACGAACTCGACGAGCCCACCGAGTTCCTGGTCGGTGGCCACGACCTGCTGGACCAGATCGACGAGGCCCTGCAGGGCCGTGGCGCGGGCGACACGCTGGAGCTGCACCTGGAGCCGGAACACGCCTTCGGCGACTTCGACGACCAGTTGCTCTACCTGGAGCCGCGCACCTGTTTCCCCGCCGAACTGGAAGAAGGCATGGCTTTCGAAGGCCTGCCGCCGGGCTGCACCGCCTCGGCCCCGGCCGACCGGCTCTACTTTGTGAGCGAAATCTACCCCGAGCACGTGGTGCTGGACGCCAACCACCCACTGGCCGGCATTGCCCTGCGCATCGCGCTGAAGGTGCACGCGGTGCGCGAGGCCACCCTGGAAGAGATTGGCCAGGGCACCCTGGGCACCGGCTTCTTCAAACTCGGCGGCCCCGCGGGCGATTGAGTGTCCCGGCACGGGCGCCGGGCCAGCGCGCACCGGGCCCTGTGTGCGGGGCCCGGCTCGGCTTCAGCACCGGCCGGTGGAGCCGTAGCCCCCCACGCCGCGCTCGGTGGTGCTCTCGAACGCCTCCACCCAGTTGAACTGCGCCTGCACCACGGGCACGATGACCAGTTGTGCGATCCGCTCCATCGGCTCGATGGTGAAGGCCACGTCGCTGCGGTTCCAGGCGCTGACCATCAGCTGGCCCTGGTAGTCGCTGTCGATCAGCCCCACCAGGTTGCCCAGCACGATGCCGTGCTTGTGACCCAGCCCGGAACGCGGCAGGATGAGCGCGGCATAGCCCGGATCGGCCAGGTGGATGGCCATGCCGGTGGGTACCAGCTGCCAGGCGTTGGGCGCCAGGGTCAGCGGCGCCTCCAGGCAGGCCCGCAGGTCCAGCCCGGCGCTGCCGGGAGTGGCGTAGGCCGGCGGCTGCGCACGCAGCCGCTCGTCCAGAATTTTCACGTCGATCTGCATGGGTGGCCTCAAGGTTTTCGCAGGGACTCTTGCAGCGCCTTCAGCGGGTCGATGGTCTGCTCCATCGGCGGCGGCTGGGTGCCGTCGGTGCCGGCCGGCGCGGGCGCGTCCGGGGCCACCGGATCGGCCGCCTCTTCACCCCAGGGCGAGGCACCGAAACCGCCACCCAGACCCGGCATGTTCTGCAACTGCTCCGTCACCGCGGAATTGTCCACGGCCTTGGCTGGCTTGAGCTGCCCGGTCACCAGGCTGGGTTGCCACATCAGCAAACCCACCATGATGAGCTGGAGCACGATGAAGGCCACCGACCCCTTGTAGATCTGCTGGGTGGTCACCGCCGGAATGCGCTGGCCGGTCACCTCGTCGGTGTAGTCCTTGCGGGCGGCCACGCTGCGCAGGTAGAACAAGGCAAAACCGAAGGGCGGCGTCAGGAAGGAGGTCTGCAGGTTCATCGCGATGATGATGCCGAACCAGATCAGGTTGATGTCGAGCTTCTCGGCCACCGGCGCCAGCAGCGGGATGACGATGAAGGCGATTTCAAAGAAATCGATGAAGCAGCCCAGGCCGAACACCAGCAGGTTGACCACGATCAGGAACCCGATCTGGCCGCCAGGCAGCTTGTCGAACAGGTGCTCCACCCAGATGTGGCCGTCGGCGGCGTTGAAGGTGAAGCTGAACACGGTCGAGCCGATCAGGATGAACAGCACGAAGATCGACAGCTTGGTGGTGTTTTCCAGCGCCTGCGTGAGCAGGCCCAGATTGAGGCGGCGGCGCGCCAGGGCCATGATCAAGGCCCCCACCGCCCCCATGGCACCGCCCTCGGTCGGGGTGGCCACGCCCAGGAAGATGGTGCCCAGCACCAGAAAGATCAACACCAGCGGCGGGATCAGCACGAAGGTGACCTGCTGCGCCAGGCGCGACACCAGGTTCAGGCGCAGGGCCTTGTTGAACAAGGCCAGCACCAGGGCGGCCAGCGCGGCCACCAGGGCCGCGACGATGAAGACCTCGTCCGCCGCGGCCTCGCCCGTGCGGCCCAGCCAGGCCTGCATCAGCCCGCTGTGCACCTGTGCCCAGCCATAGCCAATGCCCAGGGAAATGGCCAGCAGCACGAACAAGGAGGCGTGGCCGCTGCTGCCATTGGCCTCGTTGTAGATGCGCGCCTCCGGCGGCAGGGCCGGCACCCAGGCGGGTCGGACGAACGCCAGCACCACGATGAACAGCAGGTACAGGCCCACCAGCATCAGGCCCGGCAGCAGGGCCGCGGCGTACATGTCGCCCACGGAACGGCCGAGCTGGTCGGCCAGCACGATCAGCACCAGCGACGGTGGAATGGCTTGCGCCAGCGTGCCCGAGGCGGTGATGGTGCCGGTGGCCACGGCCCGGTTGTAGCCGTAGCGCAGCATGATGGGCAGGGAAATCAGGCCCATGGAGATCACGGCCGCGGCGACCACACCGGTGGTGGCCGCCAGCAGCGCCCCCACCAGAATCACCGCGATGCCCAGGCCGCCGCGCAGCGGGCCGAACACCTGGCCGATGGTTTCCAGCAGGTCCTCGGCCATGCGGCTGCGCTCCAGGATGATGCCCATGAGCGTGAAGAAGGGAATGGCCAGCAAGGTGTCGTTCTGCATGATGCCGAACACCCGCAACGGCAGGGCATTGAACAGCGTTTGCGGGAACAGGCCCAGCTCCATGCCGATGAGGCCGAAGAACAGGCCTGTGGCCGCCAGCGAGAACGCCACCGGGAAGCCAATCAGCAGAAAAGCCAGCAACCCCACGAACATGAAGGGCACGAATTGGGCGGTCAAGAGTTCGGTCATTTCTGGGCTCCTGCGGCGGCGGCCTGTTCGGCCGCGGCAATCTCTTTGGCCAGTTGTTCGGTTTCACTGGGACCCGTGTGGCTCAGCGGATCGGGGCCACCGCAGAACAGGAAGTCCAGGCGCTTGATCAGCTCGGACACGCCTTGCAGGGCCAGCAGCGCAAAGCCAGCGGGGATCAAGGCAAACACCGGCCAGCGGATCAGGCCACCGGCGCTGGACGACATTTC
Source organism: Macromonas nakdongensis (assembly GCF_002837145.1). Classification (GTDB taxonomy): domain Bacteria; phylum Pseudomonadota; class Gammaproteobacteria; order Burkholderiales; family Burkholderiaceae_C; genus Macromonas_B; species Macromonas_B nakdongensis. Next base: position 7,112 of record NZ_NWMV01000041.1, read on the forward strand.
GCCGCTGACCCAGGCGCGCTCGAACACCGGCCAGCCCATGCTGGCCAGCATGTAGCACAGGGGAAACAGGAACACGAGGATGCCGACCACATCCACCCAGTTGCGCGCCCGGTCCGACAAGCGGCTGGACACCACGTCGATGCGCACGTGCGCGTTGCGCAGGAAGGCATAGCCACCGCCCAGCATGAACACCGCGGCAAACAGGTACCACTGGATTTCCAGGAAGGCGTTGGAGCTGAGGTTGAAGGCCTTGCGGGAAATCGCATTGCCGGCGCTGATCAGCGTGGCCGCCAACACCAGCCACATGGCCAGTTTTCCCACCAGGCCATTGATCCAGTCAATGCCGCGGGCGATGCGCATCAGAAAATTCATGGTCGGGGTCCTCCGCATGGGGTGGTGGACGGCAGCGGGCTTCTGGCCCGCCGCCCCCGGGCTTGGTGGGGTGGCCACCGCGCCTCGGGTCAGGGATCAAACAAAAAACCCCGCACGGCGGCGGGGCTGGGCTCGGACGGTCGGTCCGCCGGCCCTCACAGGCGGGTGTTCTGCATGTAGTTGTCGAACAGCCCTTCGGTGAAACGGAACCACAGGTTCTGATCGCGGCGGAATTCCGTGTAGTCGCCGTAGATCTTCTTCCAGTTGGCGTTGGTGTCGCTCAGCTCGGTGTACAGCTCGTTGGCGGCCTTGAACGCGGCGTCCATGGTGCTCTTGGGGAAAGGCAACACCTTGGTGCCCGCCGCCACCAGGCGCTTGAGGGCCTGCGGGTTCAGGGCGTCGTACTTGGCCTGCATATCGCTGTGGGCCATGGCGGCCGCGGCCTCGACAATGGCCTTGTTCTCGGCCGACAGCTTGTTGTACGCCTCTTTGTTGATGTAGAGGTCGATCTGCGCGCCGCCCTCCCACCAGCCGGGGTAGTAGTAGAACGGGGCCACCTTGTTGAAGCCCAGTTTTTCGTCGTCGTAGGGGCCGACCCATTCGCAGGCGTCGATGGTGCCGCGCTCCAGGGCCTGGTAAATCTCGCCGCCCGGAATGGCCTGGGGCACGGCGCCCAGACGCGACAGCACCTTGCCGGCGAAGCCGCCCAGGCGCATCTTCAGGCCGTTGATGTCGCTCACGCCCTTGATTTCCTTGCGGAACCAGCCGCCCATCTGGGCACCGGAGTTGCCGCAGGGGAAGTTGACGATGTTGTACTGGTCGTAGAACTCGCGGAACAGCTTGAGGCCGTTGCCGTGGTACATCCACGACGACAGCTGGCGGCTGTTGAGGCCGAAGGGAATGGCCGTGCCGATGGCAAAGGTGTCGTCCTTGCCGATGTGGTAGTACGCACAGGTGTGGGCGGCTTCCACGGTGCCTTGCTGGACGGCATCGACCACGCCGAACGGCGGCACCAGTTCGCCACCCGGGTGGACGGTGATCTGGAACTTGCCACCCGACATGACGTTGACGGCCTTGGCAAACACCTCGGCACCGCCGTAGATGGTGTCCAGCGCCTTGGGGAAGCTCGAAGCAATGCGCCAGCGAACGGTGTCACCGGTGGCCACCGCGGGGGCGGCGGGTGCTGCGGCCGGGGCGGCGGCTTCTTCTTTTTTGCCACAGGCGGCCAGCAAACCGGCCAGGCCAATCGCGCCAGAACCGGCAATCAATGAACGGCGATCCATAGGTGGTGACTCCAAAATTGGGTGGTGGGGTGTCCGATTCCTGCGCGACCAACTTGTCGTCAGGATGACAGGCGACGACGATTGTAAGGAATGGAAGGCGTGGGGTTTGCCGGGTTTACCCGGCGATCCGGGGCGACCGACCGAAAAGATTTCAATCCTCAGGCGTCGGCGCCAACGATTTTCAAACTGGCGCCCGTTTTCAGCAGCTCGGCGAAGCGTTCGCGCACGCTGCGCTCGATGCCCGCCGCGTCCAAGCCCAGCAGGGACAGGAGTTTGACCGGATCGCCGTGCTCGACGAAGCGGTCGGGCAGGCCCAGCGTCAGCACCGGCAGGGTCAGGCCCTGGGTCTGCAGCGCTTCCAGCACCGCACCGCCCGCCCCCCCGGGCAAGGCGCCCTCTTCCACGGTGACCAAAGCCTCGTGCGAACCGGCGAGTTCGTGCAGCAGGTCCAGGTCCAGCGGCTTGGCCCAGCGCATGTTGGCCACGGTGGCGTTCAGGGTTTCGCCGGCTTGCAGGGCCGGGTACAACAGCGTGCCGAAAGCCAGGATGGCCACACCCCGACCGCGGCGGCGCACCTCACCCTTGCCAAAAGGCAGGCCCGCCAGGGTCGCAGGCAGTGGCGTGCCCGCCCCCGAGCCGCGGGGGTAGCGCACGGCCACCGGGTGGTTCTGTTCGTGTGCGGTGGACAGCAGGCCGTAGCACTCGGCCTCGTCGGCCGGGCAGGCGATCGACACATTCGGCACGCAACGCAGGAAGGGGATGTCGTAGGCACCGGCGTGGGTGGGGCCGTCGGCACCGACGATGCCGGCGCGGTCCAGCGCGAACACCACCGGCAGGTTCTGCAGGGCCACGTCGTGGATCAACTGGTCGTAGGCGCGCTGCAGGAAGGTGGAATAAATGGCCACCACGGGCTTCAGGCCCTCGCAGGCCAGGCCGGCGGCGAAGGTCACGGCGTGCTGCTCGGCAATGCCCACGTCGTGGTAACGGTCGGGGAATTTCTGGTGGAACTCCACCATGCCCGAGCCCTCGCGCATGGCGGGGGTGATACCGACCAGCCGCGGGTCGTGCGCGGCCATGTCGCACAGCCACTGGCCAAACACCTGGCTGAAGGTCGGCTTGGGCGCCTGGGCGGGCTTTTGCAGGCCCACGCTCGGGTCGAACTTGCCGGGGCCGTGGTAGGCGATCGGGTCGGCCTCGGCCAGCTTGTAGCCCTGGCCTTTTTTGGTGACGACGTGCAGGAATTGCGGGCCGTCGAGCTGGCGGATGTTTTCCAACGTGGGAATCAGGCTGTCGAGGTCGTGGCCGTCGATCGGGCCGATGTAGTTGAAGCCAAACTTCTCGAACAGCGTGGCCGGCACCACCATGCCCTTGGCCTGTTCTTCCAGGCGCTTGGCCAGCTCGAACAGCGGCGGCGCCACGCTCAGCACCTGCTTGCCCACGTGCTTGGCGGCCGAGTAGAAACGCCCACTCATCAGCTGCGCCAGGTAGCGGTTGAGCGCCCCTACCGGCGGGCTGATCGACATGTCGTTGTCGTTGAGGATGACGAGCAGGCGGCTGTCGCTGACGCCGGCGTTGTTCAGCGCCTCGAAGGCCATGCCGGCGGTCATGGCACCGTCACCGATCACGGCGATGGCGTGGCGGTGCTCGCCCTTTTGTTTGGAAGCCAGGGCCATGCCCAGGGCGGCCGAAATGCTGGTGGACGAGTGCGCGGTGCCGAAGGCGTCGTACTCGCTCTCGCTGCGCAGCGGGAAGCCGCTGACGCCGCCCAGCTGGCGCAGGGTGTGCATGCGACCGCGCCGGCCGGTCAGGATTTTGTGCGGGTAGGTCTGGTGGCCCACGTCCCAGACGACGCGGTCGTGCGGCGTGTCGAACACGTAGTGCAGCGCCACCGTCAGCTCCACCGTGCCCAGGTTGGAGCTGAGGTGCCCGCCGGTCTTGGCCACGCTGTGCAGCAGGAACTCGCGCAGCTCGTCGGCCAGCGGACGCAAGGCGGTGCGCGGCAGGCGCCGCAGGTCGGACGGGGCGTGGATGGTGTCGAGCAATCCGGTCATGGTGGGTGCCTCGTGCGGGTTCGGGCCGGGGTCAATGGGTGCGGCGCACCACGCTGTGGGCCAGGTGCTCCAGGGCGTGCGGCGCGGGCAGGCCACCGCCGTGCAGGGCCTGCAAGGCCTGTTCCAACAGGCCTTGGGCGTAGGCCTGGGCCCCCGCCAGCCCGAGCAGGGCCACGAAAGTGGGCTTGTCGGCGGCGGCGTCCTTGCCCGCGGTTTTGCCCAGGGTCGCGGAATCGGCGGTCACGTCGAGCACGTCGTCCACCACCTGGAAGGCCAGGCCCAGGGCCCGGCCATAGGCGTCGAGCGCGGCGGTCTGCGCGGCACTGGCGCCGGCGGCCAGGGCCCCCAGGCGCACGCTGGCCAGCAGCAAGGCCCCGGTCTTGCGGCGGTGCATGTCTTCCAGTTGGGGCTGGGACAAGACCTGACCCACGCCAGCCAGGTCGATGGCCTGGCCGCCGGCCATGCCTTCGTGGCCGGACGCACGGGCCAGCACCCGGCACAGGCGGGCGGCGAGGGCTTCGTCCAGGCCCGCTTCGTCGGGCAGCAGCAGCTCGAACGCCAGGGCCTGCAGGGCATCGCCGGCCAGCAGCGCCTGGGCTTCGCCGTAGCGCACGTGCACGGTGGGCTTGCCCCGGCGCAGCACGTCGTTGTCCATGCAGGGCATGTCGTCGTGCACCAGGGAATAGGCGTGGATCAATTCGACCGCACAGGCCCCGCGCAAGGCCAGAGGCGGGGCGTCCGATTCGGTGTGTCCGCCCACGGCCTGGGCGGCCGCGATGGTCAGCAAGGGGCGCAGGCGCTTCCCGCCGTCCAGCACGGCGTAGCGCATGGCATCCCCCAATCCGGCGGGTGCGTCCCCAGGCACCCACGCCTCCAGGGCGCGCTCCACCGTGGCCAGTTGCTGGTGGGACCAGGCGGCAAAATCCCAGGCGGCAGGCGCGCTCATGCCCCGGCCGTCCAGTTCTTCAACTCGCCGCCGTCCATCACCTGGATCTGCTGCTCCACGGCGTCGAGCCGTTCGCGGCAAAACGCCAACAGGGCGGCACCGCGCTGGTACTGGCCCAACAGCTCGTCCAGCGGCAGCTGGCCCGCGTCCAGGCGCGCCACCAAGGCTTCGAGTTCCTGCACCGCGGCCTCGTAGCTGGCGGGCAGGGCCGGGGTCGTGGAAGTGGGCGTCTTGGGCATGGGGCGGGACTGACAAAACCTGCGATTTTAGGCGCTTCCGGGCCACCCTGCCCGGCCCACAGCCCCCGAAAACCACCCCCGGGGTACAATCCCGCTCCTTTTTCAACTCAATGGGAGTTGTTTCACCCTTCCCGCGCTGATTCGTTCACTCGTCTCATAAAGCGCTTCCCTGCCCCTTCATAGGGGGAGTCTTTAGGTCAGGACCGTCATGTCTGATTTGAGTCTTCAATTGCAGCAGGCCGCAAGCCAATTGCCCGTTTCCAGTTACTTCGACGAGGCGCTGTTCCAGCGCGAACTGGAGACCATCTTTCAGCGCGGGCCCCGCTATGTGGGGCACACCAACGCCGTTCCCAACGTCGGCGACTACCACGCCTTGCCCCAGGAGGGCGAAGGCCGCGCCCTGGTGCGCACCGCCAACGGGGTGGAACTGGTCAGCAACGTCTGCCGCCACCGCCAGGCCGTCATGCTCAAAGGGCGCGGTAACCTGGGTGAGGCCAAGGCCGGCCACGCCGCCGGCAACATCGTGTGCCCGCTGCACCGCTGGACATACAGCGGCGGCTCGGCCATGGGCCAGTTGGGCGAACTCATCGGCGCGCCCCACTTCGCGCAAGACCCCTGCCTGAACCTGCAGCGCTACCCGCTGCGCGAGTGGAACGGCCTGCTGTTTGAAGACAACGGCCGCGACATTGAAGCCGATCTGGCCCACATGGGCCCCGCGTCCACCCTCAGTTTTGACGGCATGGTATTGGGCCACGTGGAGTTGCACACCTGCCACTACAACTGGAAGACCTTCATCGAGGTCTATCTGGAGGACTACCACGTCGTGCCCTTCCACCCCGGGCTGGGCAACTTCGTGACCTGCGACGACCTGAAGTGGGAGTTCAAGCCCGAATACTCGGTGCAGACGGTGGGCGTGCAAAACCTGCTGGGCCAAAGCGGCAGCCCCACCTACCAGAAGTGGCACGACGTGCTGATGGCCTACCGCAACGGCGAACTGCCCGAGCAAGGCGCCGTGTGGCTGACCTACTACCCCCACATCATGGTGGAGTGGTACCCGCACGTGCTCACCGTGTCCACCCTGCACCCCCTGGGCGTGGACAAGACCATGAACATGGTCGAGTTCTACTACCCCGAAGAGATCGCCGCCTTCGAGCCCGAATTCATGGCAGCGCAACGCGCCGCCTACATGGAAACCTGCATCGAGGACGACGAAATCGCCGAGCGCATGGACGCCGGCCGCAAGGCCCTGTTCGAGCGTGGCACCAGCGAAGTCGGCCCTTACCAGAGCCCGATGGAAGACGGCATGCAGCACTTCCACGAGTGGTACCGCGCCAAGCTGGGCGAACACCTGCAGGGGTAAGCCATCGGCCCACGGCACGCGCAAGTCCGCCCGCTCCAGTCCCTGTGGATGGTGCTGGGCGCCTTCCTGTTTGCCACCATGGGGGTGTGCATCAAGTACGCGTCGGTGCACTTCAACACCTTCGAGATCGTGGCCTACCGTGGCCTGATCGGCGTGCTTTTTCTGGTGTTCGCCACCCGGGCCCGCGGCGTGTCGCTGCGCACCCAGGTGCCGGGAATGCACCTCTGGCGCAGCGTGGTCGGCGTCACCGCGCTGCTGACGTGGTTCTATTCCATCGCCCTGCTGCCGCTGGCCACGTCCATGACGCTGAACTACATGAGCAGCATCTGGATTGCCACCTTCCTGCTGGGCGGCAGCCTGTTGCTGCAGAAAGCGCCTGCGCCCTTGCGCCAGCAAGGGCCGCTGTTTGTCACGGTGCTGGCCGGTTTTGCCGGGGTGGCCCTGGTGCTGCGCCCCACCTTCGGGGCCGACCAGGTGCTGGGCGGACTCTCGGGTTTGATGTCGGGCCTGGTGTCGGCCCTGGCCTACCTGCAGGTGGCGGCTTTGTCGCGCGCCGGCGAACCCGAAAGCCGCACCGTGTTCTATTTCTCCCTGGGGGCGGCCGGCGTTGGCCTGCTCGGCATGGCCGTGGTTGGCGCCCACGCCTGGACCTGGCCCACGGCCCTGTGGCTGCTACCCATCGGCCTGCTGGCGGTGCTGGGCCAGCTGTGCATGACGCGCGCTTACGCCAGCGGCGCCACCCTGGTGGTGGCCAATCTGCAATACTCCGGCATCGCGTTCGCGGGCCTGTACAGCCTGGTGATCTTCGGCGACGCATTGCCGCTGGTCGGCTGGCTGGGCATGGCGCTCATCGTGGCCAGCGGCATCGCCGCCACCTTCCTGCGCGAACGCGCCGTGCCCCAGATGCCCGCCGAGGAACACGCATGACCACCCCCTACACCACCCTCATCAGCGCCGAACAGCTCATGGCCCTGCACGCCAGTGGCAGCCCGCCCCTGGTGTTCGACTGCAGCTTCGACCTGACGGCCCCCGACGCCGGCGAACGCCTGTACGCCGAGGCCCACCTGCCGGGCGCTGTGTACATGCACCTGGACCGTGACCTGAGCGACAAAACCGGCGCGGCGGACGCGGCCTCGGGCGGACGCCATCCCCTGCCCAGCCGCGAACGCTTCGCCACCCGCCTGCGCGAACGCGGCCTGGACCTGGACCGCCAAGTGGTGGTGTACGACCGGCAAGGCGGCCATTTCTGCGTGCGACTCTGGTGGATGCTGCGCTGGTGCGGCCACACCGCGGTGGCCGTGCTCGACGGCGGCCTGCCCGCCTGGCAAGGGGCCGGTGGCGCCCTCGAAACCGGCACGCCCATCAAGGCGCCGGCTCACGGCACGTTCATGCTGCGGCCCAGCACGGTCACGGCCCACGGCGCCCAGCACCTGCTGCAGCGGCTGGGCCAGCCCGAACAAACCGTGGTGGACGCCCGGGCCCGGGCCCGCTTCACCGGCGAGGTGGAACCGCTGGACCCGGTGGCGGGCCACATCCCCGGGGCCTTGAACCGCCCTTTCACCGACAACTTCCTGCCCGACGGCCGCTTCAAGCCCGCCGCCCAACTGCGGGCCGAATTCGAAGCCTTGCTGAACGGTCGCCCCGCCAGCAGCGTGGTCCACCACTGTGGCAGCGGCGTCACCGCCACCCCCAACGTGCTGGCCATGGAAATTGCCGGCCTGGGCCACACGGCCCTGTTCCCGGGCAGCTGGAGCGAATGGTGCCAGACCCCCGGCGCACCCTGCGCCCGGGGCTGAAGGATCAGGCCTCGGCGGCCAGGCCGTGGCGGTGGGCGAAGGCGTACAACTCGACCCGGTTGCCCAGGCCCAGCTTGCTGTAAACCGAGGTCAGGTGGTTGCGCAAGGTGTTTTCGCTGATGCGCATGCGCTGCGCCAGCACCTTGCCAGGGGCCGAGGCGTCGGCCGCGAGCGCCGCCACCATCTGCCGTTCACGCGCCGTCAGCAAGCCCAGCCGGGCTTTCTCGGGATCGTCGTTGCGCCCGGTCTTCTGGCGGGCCAGTTCCAGAAAAATGCGGCCGGTGGCGGTGCGGTCGATCCAGACCTCACCGGCCTGCACCTTGGCAATCGCCTTGAGCAGCACGTCGGGGGCCTCGCGCTTGCCCACCACGCCGCGTGCGCCGGCCAGCACCGCGCTGTCGTACACCGTCGTGTCGCCCGAACTGGTCACGGCCAACAATTTGGCAGAAGTCTGGGCGTGCAGATGGGTCAGGGCTTCGCTGTCCTCCTCGCCATCCAGGTCGTACACCACCACATCGGGGCGCCATTCGGCTGCCCGCAACACCCCCTCGGCGGCGGAGGACACGCAGCCCACGCAGGTCAAGCCCTGGGGCTCCGATGCCAGCAGACGTTCCAGGCCCCAGGCCGACAGAGGCAGTGCCACCACCATCACCCGGGTGGGGGCCGCGGCACGCCCTGTGGGGGCGCTGTGGCGCTGGGACGATTGGACCAAAACAGGGGCGATGAAGTCGTTCATTCCAACCATACCGAACCAGCCGCGAAATGGTTTCAAACGCTCAGGCGCGGGCGTCGCCCCAGCGCAAGGGGAAGCGGTCGTCACCGACGTAAGTGGCGTTGCCCAGTCGGTCCACGCAGTAGCTGGGCGAGACGATCATGTCCTGGAACAGCATGCCGGCACCGATGCGGGTGTATTCGAACAACACGCTGCGCTCCACCCGGGAACCGGCCCGCACATGGCTGCCGTGCCCGATCCAGGCCGGTCCGATGATGCTGCAGCCCGGCTCCAGCTTGACGCTGGAACCCAGGTACACCGGCCCCTGCACGTGCACCGTGTTCCAGTCGACCTTGGTGTTCAGTCCCACCCACACCCCGGGCTTGACCTCGGTGCCCGGCATGCGCATTTCGGCCACCTCGCCACGCAGTACCCGCTGCAGCACCGACCAGTAGTCGCTCACCCGACCGATGTCGATCCAGTTGAAAAAACGGTCCTGGGCGTAGAACGGCAGGCCCTGCTCCACCAGCATGGGAAACAGCTCGCTGCCGATGTCGAACACCTTGTCCTGCGGCACCAGGTCGAGCACCGCCGGCTCGAAGATGTAAATACCCGTGCTGGCCAGGGTGGACTTGGCCTCGGCGGGCTTGGGTTTTTCCTGAAAGGACTGCACCTTGCCGTCTTTGTCCGCCACCACAATGCCGTAGTTGTTCACCTGGTCGCGCGGCACGTCCAGCGTCACCACGCTGGCCAGGGCGCCCTTGTGCTTGTGCTCGTGCAGGGCCGCGCCAATGTCCAGGTCGATCAGTGCATCGCCACAGATGACCAGCGTGGTTTCATCGAAAAAGCCGCTGTTGTCCTGGATGTGGCGCATGCCCCCGGCCGAGCCCAGGGGACGGGGCAGGATGTCGCCGTGGTCGTAGACCCCTTCATAAGAGTAGCCAATCTCCACACCCCAGCGGTGCCCATCGCGGAAGTACTCCTCGATCTTGCGGTGGTTGTAGGCCACGTTCACCATGATCTGGGTGATGCCGTGCCGCGCCAGGTGCTCGATCAGGTACTCCATCACCGGCTTGCCCAGAATCGGCACCATCGGTTTGGGCAAATCCTTGGTGAGTGGTCGCACGCGGGTGCCTTGCCCCGCGGCCAGAATCATGCCTTTTGCCATTGCGTTTGCTCCCATTGCCACGCCCTCCGAAGGGTGGCCTAGGGCGGCATCATACGGGCTAAATAACAGGCACTTAGTCCATTCAGACCATGCGTCACAAATCCGCCGGACGCGTGGCACTCCAAGGCAAGCCAAGCGCCGGCCGCTTGTGCGCCAGCTCATCTTGGGCGCGGTGCAAGCGCTCTGCCAACGAATGCATCACCGCCAACAGCAGCTTGTTGCCCAAGCGCGGGGTCGTCAGCAAAATGTCGCGAAACGCCTGCCGCGTCAACACCGCCACGTCCACCGGCTCCAGCGCCACACAGGTCTTGCTGCGTGGCGTCTGGTCAATCATGGACATTTCCCCAATCGTGCGCCCCGGCCCCAAAGAAACCATCCGGTGGATTTGTCCAGCTTCGTCCTTGATCTGTAGTTCGACCCGACCTGTCATGAGGATGAGCATGAAAGACGAGTCGTCCCCCTCGCGCATCAGCACACAACCGCGCGGGGCCGAAAAACAGGTCATGTGGGCGCACAGCAATTGCGTGTCGGCTTCGTCCAAAGCCTCCAACAAGGTGGTGCGACTCAAAATTTGATGGATGTCGTCCGCAAAAGCCAACGCCGACCCCAAACACTCGCACTGTGGGGGCAACAAATCGGGAGGCGTCGCTTTCATGTGTTCAAGTTTAACCATGCGTTAAGGTTTTTTGGAATCGTCCGTTCAGACAATCGTCACCCCCTCAGTTGGCGGAATCCATGGACCGGTCAACCATGCCGTTTGGTAACATGACCGTGCTGTCACGCGCTCATCCAAAAAATCCATGTCTTACCCTGCAGATTTGACATTTTCCGAAATCGTCAAAACGCTGAAAATCATCAAAGAGTCGCTGCAAATTCGCAGCCATTATCAACTATTCAGCTGGCTACAATCGGATATCCAGCACTTCATTCCCCACGACCTGGTAATTGCGGCCTGGGGGGATTTTTCCCTGGGCTTGGTGTGCTACGACGTGGTTTCGCCCCTGCCCGGCTTGCGTACCGAATCGTTTGACGACCGGGCCATCCAGCCTTTTTTCGTCGATCTGTTTCAGCGCTGGATGCATTGCAGCCACGCGCCGTACGCCATGACGTCGGAACATGGCTTCAAACTCAACGCCCTGCGCGATTCGGAAGCCACCGCCATCATGCAAGGCATGCGCGCGGCCTTGGTGCACGGCATCAAGGACGAACGCGGTCGCCACGACTGTCTGTACCTGTTCATGGGCCCCCACACCACCGGGGACGAGCGGTCGCGCGAAACCCTGCGCTACCTGCTGCCCTACATCGACACGGCCTTCCGGCAAGTGGCACACCTCCCCGACCAATACCTCGTGCCCAAACCACCACGCCCAGCGGAGTTGAATGCCGGTGCCCAGGCCAGCGCCACCCCGTCGGACACCGGCCTCAGCAGCCGGGAACTGGACATCATGGAGTGGATCCGCAAGGGCAAGACCAACCAGGAAATTGGCCTCATCCTGGACATCAGCGCCTTCACGGTGAAAAACCACGTGCAGCGCATTTTCAAAAAGCTCGATGTGGTCAACCGCGCCCAAGCCGTGGCCAGGATAGAAAGCCTGCGCACGGGCATGCGCTGACGCCCGTGCGCCGCCCGCTCAGGGTCTGGGCACGCGCCCGTAGCGGTCCTCAAAGCGCACAATGTCGTCTTCGCCCAGGTAGCTGCCCGACTGCACCTCTATCAGCTACTCCTTGGTTGTCGGCCAAGCCCCAACGGGTCAGCGTGCGGCCGAATGGGCCTGCCAGCGCCAGGCGTCGGCGCACATCTGCTGCAAAGTGCGGCGGGCGCGCCACCCCAGCACGCGTTCGGCCAAGGTGGCATCGGCCCAATACTGTGCCACATCGCCGGGGCGGCGGGGGCCCACCTGGTATGGCACCGGGCGGCCACTGGCCTGCTCGAAGGCGCGCACCATCTCCAGCACCGAAGCGCCCTGCCCCGTGCCCAGGTTCACCGTCAGTAGGCCGGCGTTCTGCTGCAAATGGCGCAAGGCGGCCATATGGCCTTCGGCCAAATCCATGACGTGGATGTAATCGCGCACACCCGTGCCGTCGGGCGTCGGGTAGTCGTTGCCCCACACGTTCAGGTAGGGGCGCTGCCCGGTGGCCACCTGGGCCACATAAGGCATCAGGTTGTTGGGCACGCCCTGTGGGTCTTCGCCCATCAGGCCGCTTTCGTGGGCGCCCACCGGGTTGAAGTAGCGCAAGCGCGCCACGCGCCAAAAATCGGGCTCGCTGGCCACGGCATCGGCCAGCACCTGCTCGGTCATCAGCTTGCTCCAGCCATAGGGGTTGGTGGCTGACAGCGGAAAATCCTCGCGGTAAGGCACCACCGGCTGGTTGCCGTACACCGTGGCCGACGATGAAAACACCACCGTGCCCACCCCCGCCGCGCGCATGGCCTGCAACAGCACCAAGGTGCCCGCCACGTTGTTCTGGTAGTAGCGCAATGGCTGCGCTACTGATTCACCCACCGCCTTAAAGGCCGCAAAGTGGATCACGGCCGTCACGCCGTACTGCTCCAGCACACGCGTCACGGTGGGCAAGTCGGCCACATTGGCCTCCACACAGCGCGGGCGCTCGCCGGTGATGCGCGCCATGCGCTCCAGCACCTCGGGGCGGGCGTTGCTGAAGTCGTCCAGCAGCACGTAGGGCACGCCGGTCTGGGCCAGGGCCACCGCCGTGTGCGAGCCGATGAAGCCCGCACCACCCGTCACCAACACACAACCTTTACTTGTCATTCTCAATCACTCTGTCGTTCAATCTGCCCACTCCTCTACCGCCAATCCGGGCACCCGGTGAAACTCCCGGGCGTTGTTCGTGACCAGGGCACAGTCTTCGGCCAGGGCATGGGCGGCAATCAGCATGTCCATGCCACCTATGGGTTGGCCCGCCCTTTGCAAGTCAGCGCGCAAACGGGCGTAATGGTGCGTGGCCTCCACAGGCCACGGCTTGATGGTGAAACCCGCCAACCAACCCTCTACCGCAGCACTGAAGCGGGGCGAGCCCAACTTGCTGGCGCCAAAACGCAACTCCGCCGCCACGATGGCCGAAAGCCATACCTGTGAAGGGTGTAGGCGTGCAAAGCGCTCCAACATGCTGGCGGGGTGACGCCGCAGGATGTAGCTGCAAATATTCGTGTCCAGCGTTCGTATCACAGGCGCGGCCTCTCTCAATCCCAGTCCCGCTCTTGCGGAGGCAGATCATCCCGGTCGCCCAAAAAATCATCTGGCAGCGGTGGCGTGGCGGCATAAAAGGCCTGCAACCATGCGCCCAGGTTTTCGGGCTCTGTGACAGGCTGCACCCACAGCGCAGAACCTACCTGCTCTATGCGCACTTCTTTAGACCGCATTTGCAAACGCGCCGGTAACCGAATGGCCTGGCTGCGCCCACTCATGAACACTTTGGCTGTTATGGACATGGCAAAACCCCATCATGAATATGACAACGTCATATTACAACAAGGTGTGCTTGTGCATCACGCATCCCCACCAAACAAGTCGCGGGTGTACACCTTGTCCACAACATCTTGCAGTTCGTCGGTCAGGCGGTTGGCAATGATGATGTCTGCCTCTTGCTTGAAAGCGGCCAAATCGTTCACCACGCGGGAGCGGTAAAACTCCGACTCATCCAGCACGGGTTCGTACACGATCATCTCAATGCCCTTGGCCTTGATGCGCTTCATGATGCCCTGAATGCTGCTGGCGCGGAAGTTGTCGCTGCCCGCCTTCATGATCAACCGGTACACGCCCACCACGCGCGGGTTGCGGCGCACCACATCGGCGGCCACAAAGTCTTTGCGGGTGGTGTTGGCTTCCACAATCGCGTTGATCAGGTTCTGCGGCACGTCTTTGTAGTTGGCCAGCAGCTGCTTGGTGTCTTTGGGCAGGCAGTAGCCGCCGTAGCCAAAGCTGGGGTTGTTGTAGTGGCGGCCAATCCGCGGGTCCAGGCCCACGCCTTCAATGATCTGCCGCGTGTCCAGCCCATGGGTGGCGGCGTAGGTGTCCAGCTCGTTGAAGTAGGCCACGCGCATGGCCAGGTAGGTGTTGGCAAACAGCTTGATGGCTTCGGCCTCGGTGCTGTCGCACAGCAGAATGGGCGCATCGGGCTTGTGGCTGGCCTGGCGCAGCGTGTCGGCAAAGCGCTGGGCGCGTTCGCTGCGTTCGCCCACCACAATGCGGCTGGGGTACAGGTTGTCGTGCAGGGCCTTGCCCTCGCGCAAAAACTCCGGCGAAAACACCAGGTTCTGCGTGCCCAGGTAGCCACTCAACTTGGCGGTAAAGCCCACCGGCACGGTCGACTTGATGACGATCAGCGCCTGCGGGTTCAGGTCCACCACATCGGCCACCACCGCTTCCACCGAACGGGTGTTGAAGTAGTTGGTTTCGGGGTCGTAGTCGGTGGGGGTGGCCACAATCACCACATCGGCGCCTTGGTAGGCCAGCGCTTTGTCCAGCGTGGCCACCAAGTTCAGCGGCTCGTGGGCCAGGGCATGTTCAATGTCGGCATCCACAATGGGCGAGCGCCCGTTTTGCAGCATGGCCACCTTGTCGGCCGAAATGTCCAGCGCCACCACTTTGTGATGGCGGGCCAGCAATACCGCGTTAGACAGGCCTACGTAGCCTGTGCCTGCAATGGCGATTTTCATGATGACTCCCTCTTGATTTCAGCTTCGGCCGTACGTGTCTTCCAACCGCACAATGTCGTCTTCGCCCAGGTAACTGCCGGACTGCACTTCAATCATCTCCAGCTCCAGCTTGCCGGGGTTGTGCAGGCGGTGCACCGCACCAATCGGGATGTAGGTGCTCTGGTTTTCTGAAAGCAAGAACACCTTGTCGCCGTTGGTCACTTCGGCGGTGCCTTGCACCACGATCCAGTGCTCAGCGCGGTGGTGGTGCATTTGCAGGCTCAGGCTGGCGCCGGGTTTCACGCCAATGCGCTTGACCTGGAAGCGTTCGCCCAGGTCGATGCTGTCGTACCAGCCCCAGGGCCGGGCCACACGGCGGTGCAGCGTGGCTTGTGGCAGTTGGGCTTGTTCCAAGTGGGCCACCACGTCTTTCACCTGCTCTGCATGATCGCGGTTGGCCACCAGCAGGGCGTCGGGGGTGTCGATGATGAGCAGGTCTTGCGTGCCCAGGGCCACCACGGTGCGATCGGGCGCGTGGATGAAGGTGTTGCGGGCCTGCAAGGCATGGCCTTGGCCGGCAATGCGGTTGCCTTGGTCGTCGGCAGGGGTCAGGTCGGCCACGGCGTTCCAGCTGCCCACGTCGCTCCATTGGCCCACAAAGGGCACCACGGCCACGTCGGCATGGTGTTCCATGACGGCGTAGTCAATGCTTTGCGAACGGCAGGCCAGGAAGGCTTCTTTCTGCGGGCGCACAAAGTGCAAGCCGTTGCCTGGCGGCGTTTCGGTGACTGCGCCGGCCATGGCGGCCTGGCAGCTGGCCAGAATGTCGGCCGCGTGGGTGCCCAGTGCGGCCAGCAACACGCTGGCGCGGGCCAGGAAGATGCCGGCGTTCCACAGCACGTTGCCTTGCAGCAGCAGGGCTTGGGCGGCAGCGGCCTGTGGCTTTTCAATGAAGCGGGCCACGGTGCGGCTGCCATCGGTGCGGGCAGCGCCTTGCTCGATGTAGCCATAAGCCGTGCTGGGGAAGCTGGGCAGCACGCCAAAGGTGACTATTGAGCCCGCTTCTGCTGCTGGCACGCCCTGCTGCACCATGGCAGCGAAGGCGGCAGCGTCAGGAATGTGGTGGTCGGCCGGGCAAAACAGCAGCAGTGGGTCAGCGCCCTGTGCCGCGTTAGCACTGGCGTGGATAGCGGCCAGGGCCATGGCGGCAGCGGTGTTGCGGCCTGCGGGCTCCAGCAGCAAGTCACCGCGCAGGCCAGCGGCCTTCAGGTCGTCGGCCACCAGAAAGCGGTGGTCTTCAGCGGCCACGCACAGGGACGCACCACCCACCAGCGCCAACCGCTCGGCCGTCAGGCGCAGCAGGCTTTTGTTACCAATCAGTGGCACAAACTGCTTGGGGTAGCTCTTGCGGCTCAGCGGCCACAGGCGGGTGCCGGAGCCGCCGCAGAGGATGATTGGAGTGAGATAAGTTGCAAAAGGGTAATTCATGAACTATAAGCCTTCAATAGGTAGAGTGAAATGCAAAGTCTATTTCATCAAAGACAACACAAAATCTAACGCTGAGCATTGCCCCGCACAATCTACTTAGCCAAGCGCTCTCGAATTTTTGTCATCTGTGGTCTATCCCTACCACCGATAGGCTCCATCGATAATTCATATGTCGGACGCCATCCACCACCTGCCCAAACAAACCAGTCTAAACACGCAGCATCGGCCAAATCCAAGAATCGTTCCTGCGCCTCTATCCAACGTGGATCATCCATAGGCACGCCGAACTCACCGATCGCCCCCTTTTGACCAGTACGTCGCAGCCAATCCAAGAACGGCTGCAATCGCTGCTCTGCCCGCAATGCCATATTAACATTACCCACTGGGTTGCGATAACGGCCGCTGAAATCGTCGTCAAAATAGGTATGAGCCTCATAGACCACCTTTTTAGCAATATCTGAAACAAACGTTTCAGGATTAACTACTGGCCACCTCTGAGAATTACTCCAACTTTCCCCGGCGACATAAATCCAACGATCCATATCGACCGAGCGAACACCATCGACCCCCGCTTGCGCCACCTTATGCCAGTAGCCTTGCGTATCGTGTGGCTCATTCATCAAACCAAAGGCGTAAACGGCTCTTTTGTTCTTCATAACCTTCGCTATACGAGCCCAGACATCTCCAAAGGCATCTGCTGGTACATCAGGGGTACCAACAATCTTCTTTTGGTAGCGGCCATAGTTGTGCAAGTCGATTAAAACTCTCATGCCCTGCAATTCAGCTGCATCAAGAAAATCAAAAACACGTATCAAATAACGAAGATTGAGCTCCCCAAACAGCACCGGCTGAAGAGCCTCCCATGCCAAAGGTAGGCGAATTGCATTCATTCCGACACTTCGGTAATAAGCAATATGATCTGGCATCGGAAAGACCAAATCAGGCGCCCCCTTATACCATCCGGAGGGCAGCGGCACCAAATTAATGCCTCGCATCTGAGACTCGCACGTTGGCGCGGCCCATACTTTCGACACAAAACAAATAAAAGCCAGAAATAAGAGATTTAGAGAAAGTCTTATAAATCCAGGCCACTCCCAACCAAGGAAATTATGATCTTTCATTTGCGGCGCCTGATTTCAAGTAAGATTTCAAAATAGCTAAAATTACGGAAATTGCTACGCACTCCCCAACTATCACAGACGCAATAAGCCATGACGACCATTCCAGCACAGATGCCGAAACAACAATCAACATCGAAACCACAGCGCCGTAAATAGTCCCTGCCGTCAACTCACGGAAACGACGCAAAGACTGAACACCAACGCTTAGGCAAGAACGGACCTGAAACACGAAGTTGGCCAGACCCCAGCCTGCAACGATATAACCCATGCTCTGATATTTGTCACCGAACACAATGCCTGAAAGGTAAGGCCAGAACCAATAAAGGCCAATCAGGAAAACAACGTTGAAAACCACGAAAGCAGCTATAGCATGGCCAAGTATGGTTTTAAAGCGAGGCAAGTCGCCGTTACCGAAATCGCGAGCCAGCTGGGGCCGTGCCACCCTGGCCCATGCACTGGTCAAAAGGTTCAATGGCCCAAAAAATATGCGCCCAGCCTGGAGGTGTGCCACCGTGGTGGGCCCAAAATATGCAGCGGCTATGAACAAGTACCCCCGGTTCTGAATGTCGGTGGTGATCACACCCAGCAAGCTCCAGCGAATCTCGTGCGCCTGGCTCCCAAACACAGACCGAATTTCACCTAGCAAAGACGTCAACGATGGCATGGCGCGTGGCCAGAGGTACACAAGCACCGATACCAGACCCCAGCCGCTGAGGACCAGCAGCACAGCCGGCACCGATTGCAACGCAGGGTATCCGCCGAACCAGAAGACCGCAAGCGTGAGCACTGACAACAGCACGTAGGCCACATCCACAGCCAGCAAAGCTTTAAGGTCGCCATCCACCGCCAGCAGGGCACGGTGGTACTCCCGCAGGAATTGCGAGGCAATGTACAGACCTGCGGCCACCGCTAGATCCGCCTGTGACGCATCCAGCCACAGCCACAGACCACCGGTGGCTCCGCATAACAGCAGCAGCGTCAACGCTGCATTGCTGGCAGTGAAAACGCGGCGCAGTAGTGCCTTCTCCTCCGCCGAAGCCACCACCGGCATGTGCACCGCCAGCGGGGTGTTGATCAGTGCGTTTTGCAGCATAACTGCTAGCAGAGCTGCCGCCAACACAACGGCGAACACGCCAAAGTCCTCCGGCGACCAAAGGCGGATCAGATACAGGTTCAGGGCGAAGTTGAATGCGGAAATGATCGCTTGATCGAGAACAGATAAGGCAACCTTAGATCTCATAGAAATTCCAGAGATCTTTCAACTCGTCAATCACACAAAAATCAACACTCATCTCAAGCAGCCCTACCTACAGAGCGCACACGAGAGACCAAATAATCCTCAATACGAGCCAACACCTTTTTCAACTTCAATGCTGGCTTCTCAACACAATGCCATGAGAATGCCGCAAACATAACCACAACAGCTAGGGAAAATATCGTATTCAAGTACCAATGACGCGCCCACGGCACAACATCCATCAAAGCCTGCTGCACAACAAACCCATAAAGAAACACCCCATAGGAATAATCAGCACCATCTATCAATCGTATCCGACGGAAATTTGTTAACCCAATATACACACAAGAATATCCCACAAAGCATTGAGCCAAATAGTCACCACCAGGAACGTACGCAAGCAGAATAACTGACACCGCCAAGGAAAGCCAAAAGAGTGAAGCACTAAACACAATTTGATCTCTATACATATAAATAGAGACACCCACCAAAAAACTAACCACAAGCAAAGTTCCAGATACTGGTCCGCTAGGCATCAGGCTAAGCGTACCTTCAGAGTATCGAAAAGCAAAGTGCCCAATAGACAGAACTAAGGCAGCGAGAGGATAAACAATCTTCCATCGGCGCCCTCCCATCAAAACAAGAACCAACAGAGATACGTAGCAAAATAACTCAAAAGGCACGGTCCAAAGCTGACTATTGACAGTAGCAGGCTGAGGATTAGACTCAAAAACACCTGGCAAAGCATAAGAAATATGCCCCGTAGCATTTAGCAAGTATCGATGAAATACCGGACTTGAGAAATACTCACCCAATGAAACTGTCGTCAGCAACGGTCCAACGATTAGCGCAGCCAACAAAACCTCTACAACCAGAGCAGGATAGATACGAATGACGCGCAGACCAAGAAACATCCCAATCGTGCGAGTCCGAAGCAGGCTTCCTGCCACCAAGAATCCACTTAGAGCAAAAAACATAGGCAAAATGAGGCGAACCCCACCTCTTGCCTCTGACTGGAAAAATGCCTTATCAGCTTCAAGCCCGTAGCTCGTCCCAATCGAGTGAACAACTACAACCATAATCGAGAGGACGATCCGCATATAGTCAAATCCGGATGGCCGCCCTGATGTATCCACTAATCTCTGTCCAATTGAGTACATTTTAATCCCTAAAAATATTCGCCAAATACACAATCAATTTTTAATCAAATCAACATACGAACAAACATGAGTATCTCTACCAAAAAGACAAAGCAAAGTTGATCGATGGCAAGCAATTCGCAAACCAAAAGACTGATGATTTCCCAGCAATTCATTCAAACCTCGTGTGATAGAGGATTGATCCAACGGGTCAACAGAAACGCGCACATCCAAATGCTCAAGGAATCCATCTATGCCAGTCCCAGCGGAGTGCAGAATGGGCACCCCTGCCAGCAGCGCCTCGACATAGATCATTCCGAAGGTCTCGTTGTGACTGGGCAGGGCCATGCCGGCGTATCCAGGCAGGCGGTCCAGCAGTTCGGCGTTGGGCAGGGGGCCGAGCAGGCTCACTCGGTCCTGCAGACCCAGCTGGATGATGAGCTGCTGCACCTCGGCCACCACGGCGGGTTCGCCGCGGCCGATCACGTCTAGCCGCGCGTCAGGGTAGGTCTTGAGGCATTCGCGGAAGGCGGGCAGCAGCCGGTTCAGGCCCTTCTTGCGGTATACGTTGAGGTCCATCACCGTGACTAGGTGCCCTGCCCTGGGCTGTGGCCGCTGCGCCTGGGGCTCGCGCACCGTCACGAAGTTGGGCAGCAGGCTCTGACGGTCTTCGCTGATGCGAAAGCGGCGGTTGAGGATGGGCTTGAACCAGGCGGACACGTAGTAGACCCGCTTCGCATCGCTGAGCAGGCGTTGCAGCAGCGGCCAGTAGTGGGGCTTGAAGCGCAGGACCTTGGATTCGGCCTCGCCGCGCACCGACACGATGAGGGGTAGACCCCAGCGCCGGGCCAGAAACCAGCCGGCGATGCCTTCGAAGGTGAGCTTGTGGGCGTGGATAGCCTGGGGCCGCCACTGGCGGCGGCGCGCCTCGCGGGCAACGCGCCACGACACGAGGTACATCGACAACGCCAGCAAGAAACCGAAGGGCAGCCCCCAGTAGCGCATGGAAAGGACGTTGGGGTCGCCTTTGCCGTCGCCGTCGGCCTGGGCGACGGCGAAGGGGTTGGCTGTGCGCGTGAGGGCCACGACACGGTGGTCCAGCGCGTCACAGGCCTTGACGAAGTTGCGCACGGCGGCGGTGTTTTCAGGGCGGTAGACGTTGGGGTAGTCCACCGCCAGGTGGAGCACGAGAGGCCGCACCGTGGCTGGGCTGTCGCTCATATGCGGTCCCCCCGGGCGGCCCAGAGGAAGGTGACGTTGCCCACCAGGTAGCGTTGCCACATCCGGCGCGGTTCCTGTGCAAGCCGGTACAGCCATTCGCAGCGTAGCTGGCGCACCCACAGTGGCGCGCGCTGCACGGCGCCAGCGGTGAAGTCGAACAGCGCCCCCACGCCGACGCAGACGGTGGCGGCGGTCTGGGCGGCGCAGCGGGCGATCCACTCTTCCTGCAAGGGGTTGCCTTTGGCGACGAGCAGCAGGTCGGGCGCGGTCTGTCGGATGCGGGCGCACAGGGCGGCTTCGTCTTCAGGGCGGCCGTAGCCGTCTTCAAAGCCGACCCACTGGTGGCGTGGGTACTGCTGGCTGAAGCGGGTGTGGGCCTGGGCTACCACGTCGGGGCGGGCACCGAGCAGGAACACGCGCAAGCTGTGGGTGGATTCGGCCAGGTAGCGCGGCACGAAGTCGGTGCCGTTGAGGTTCTCTGCGAACGGTTTGCGGTACTTGAGCTTGCTGGCGATGTTGACGCCCGCTCCGTCGTTGAGCACGAGGAAGCGACCGAGTAGCTGGCGGTAGGCTGCGTTGTTGCGCGCGAGGTTGACGGTGTGCGCGTTGGCGATGGCCAGTTGCAGGGGCTGGCGCCGGGCAACGGCATGGTCCAGCGCCTTGACGACGGCGTGACCGTCGCGGCTGTCGATGGCCACGCCCTGGATGACGCGGGTGCGCAGGCCGAGCACGGCTTCGTATTCGCGCATGAAGCGTTCGGCCGTGCCCACCCAGCCGTAGCGCTGGGCGGCGCTGATGGCCTGCGCGCGTGCAGCGGGGTATGCGGCCTCCAGCCCGGCCAGGTAGCCGGCGATGCTCTGCGCGGCCTGCGCAGGCTGGTGGAAGTCCACCAGATGGCCGACACCGGCCTGCTCCACGATGGTCTGGAAGCTGGCGATGGGCGAGGCAATCGGCACGAGGCCGGCGGCCATGCCTTCGACCAGGGTCATGCCGAAGCCTTCGTAGTCGGACGCGCTTGCGATGAAGCAGTGACGGCCGACTTCGGTCTGGATGGCGGCATCGTCGAGGTTGAGCAGGATGCGCACCACCTCGTCGCCCAGTGCCAGCTCGGTCATGCGCTGGCGCAGGCGCTGGAGGTTGTCGTCCCAGTCGCGGCCAATGATGGTCAGGCGCACGTCAGGGCGGCTGGCGCGGAGGTGGGCCACGGTTTCGAGCAGCAGGTCCAGGCGCTTGTTGCTGGAGAAGCGGCCGATGAACAGGAGGCTGGGCGAGAACTGGCGCGCGCCGAGGTCGGCGAATTTTTCGACGTCGACGCCGTTTTCGATCAGGCGCATCCAAGGCCGGCACAGGGGTGCGAACATGGTTTCGTCACCTTCGCTGCAGGCTATGACGCGCTGGTAGGCGCGCACGGTGCGGCGGGTGACGGTGTTGAAGAACACCCGCTTGAGCGTGGACGCGTAGGTGGAGTGGAAGAAGCCGCCGTGGGTGGAGAGGACCATGGGCGTTTTGTGCAGGGACTTGAGCAGGGCAAGGTAGTCCGCGAAAAAATCGACCGCGTGCACATGGATGAGGTCGAAACCCGCTAGGTGCGATTGAGCGGAAAGCGACAGCGGGTATTTGTAGCTGCCAGACCAACTGATGCGGGTGACGGGTATACCCTCGATCGTGTCTTGGGCAGCCAGCTTCTTCCCGGTCTGGTGAAAGACGGTATTAAGGGTGAGGACGCGTGCGTCGAGACCAGCGGCGCGCTGTGCACGCGCGAGACAGAGGACGAAGTTTTCCAGCCCACCAATGGCGGGACTGAACTGGCGAACGATGTGGAGAACTCGCACGGATCAGCCTTTGTAGAGTTCGACTGCTGATTGACCCAGGGCCGCGCGAAGCTTGCCCAGATTGGCCGCTGCCTTGATCTGGTAAACCATGGAGTGGCCTAGGCCGAAGGGCAGCAAGATCAGGGCCATCAGGCTGGCCAGCAAGCACTGGGCGGAGGCACGGGCGAGCAAGCTGGCACGGGCGAAGAGGGGTGCCTCAGCAAAGAAGATGCGGAAATAGGTCTCGCCGACCCGTACGGCCTTTCGCATGAGAAAGTGGCGATTGAGCCGGTGGGACTCGATAGTTTCGCTGACCACGGCCTCACGACAAGTCACCATGACCACACCTTGGGCTGAGAGGCGTTTGAATAGTTCGGTGTCTTCCCCTCCGGTGGTGCCGTAGCTGAGGTCGAAGACATGGGGCTGTCCATCCAGTGCATGGCGCCACAGCAAGGTGTTGCAAGTGGGGCCGTGCTGGACGCGGGTGCCGGTGGGCGCGGTGTATTTGCCGAAGAGATCAACGTCGCGGATCCAGGCAGGGCAGCCATCAGGGTAGCGAGTCTCCACCGTCCCGAACACTACCTGAGCTTGGTGGCATTCCGCACATGTGACCAAAGCCGACAACCAATTGGTGGCGGGAACTTCGTCATCATCAAGGAATGCTAGCCAAGGTCCAACAGCATTGGCCACTGCAAGATTGCGTGCAGCAGCAACGCCAGCAACATCCGCACGGACATACCTGATGGAAATGGGCAAAGTGGATTGAGTACGCTCGACCACAGACTGTGCTGATCCCTGAAGGTCACTGTCAACCACCACCACGTCAAAAGTAATGCCCGCCTGCAGTTTTTGGGCAGCTAGACCGACCAAGGTATTAACTAGGCTAGCGCGACGGAAAGTACAGAGACAAACCGATACATGAGTCATGCCGACTTCTCTTCCTCCGTGGCTAAACGGTATGTGACCGCCAAAGCGATTAACTGAACCACCCAGACAAAGGCATAACCGCGCATGATGGAAGATTCGGTTAGATTGTGAAACAAAGAGAAAACCAGTAAGCACCAGCACAACAGGTATACGTTGTCATGCTTGGTTTTACGATTGGGCACGGCAAAAAAGAACGTCCCCAAAATCGCCAAATAAGCAACAACTCCGAGAACTCCAAGGTTAAGAAGAATATCCAAATACCCATTGTGAGCTTGATTAATCATAGGCACATAACCCGTACCATAAATTAAGTTTGGCGATTTAAGCCCAATATCCCAAAAGCCGCCATACCCGTAACCCAACCAAATATTATCGGACAATCGAGAGACCAAGAATTTCCAGATTTCATCTCGCCCCGTAAAACCTACTCCGTCAATCCACTCAGTAAGCACGCGACTCACATCGACACCAGAAATAAATGCGACGGCAAAGACTGCATAAACGAATCCAATCAAGACAACTATTGGAACCCAAAGCCCAACCTTTACCAAACGAGAAAACCGCCAAAAAGACAATGCAACAAGAGGTGCAACAAGGGCAAGTGCAATCGACGTTTTTGAAAATGCAAGAGCCAACAAAACACCCCAGAAAAAAATATAAAAATTATTCCATCGAAACGACGTCAAACTTCCGGAACGGCGAACCCAAAAACCAACAATGACCGAAATAGCCCCCAAATACCCCACCACGTTTTTATGTGGATGTATCCCACGAAAAAGTCCGGCCTCATCAAACCCGTTATGACGCAACAACATAAACAGGTTAAGCACAAGAACAATAGAGGCAACCCGGTATATTATGAAAAACACCTGATCAGTTCGAGGCAGCCAAAAAATTGAAAGCAGGACACTAAAAACTACGACACACTGCAGTATTGATCGACGCAATGTAATAAATGAATCCAATGACCAAATCGCACTCATCAACATCAAAAGACAAAGTGCAACCAATGGCCACACATAAAAAGCCACACTTGACTTTAACTCTCTAAATACAGGCTTTGCAGAAATGACCAGCAGAAAAACACCAAACCAAAAGGCCTGCTTAACTACACTACCGGACTCACCAGAAGGAGAATTCCCATCAAAAAAGAAGTTCGGCGGCAATGCGTTATAGCAGAAAGCAACAATCAGAAAAAGCGCAAGGATCGACCGGCCTTGATTGGATGAAAATTTTATTCCAGACTCACTCAAGAGAAAGAACCCGACGCGACCCAACATAAGCACCTCTAAAATTCCATGAAAATATTAAATAAAAGCTGGCACAAGGATCAAAAATTTAATCCAATGAAAATACAAATAAAATAAAGAATTAATACATAGAAATTTAGATAGACAACTATGGCAGCAGGCGACCAGCGAATCTATTTCTAGCCTCAGGATCCATGGCAACAAAAAGTTGATCGGCAAATCGACCTTGAATGGCGTAAGCCCTATCCGAATTAGAATCAATAGATGAAAATCTTACCAATATACCGTCCGGTATCAAATTCATAAAAAAGGCATAACGAATTTCTTTAAATTTCTTCTCAAATCCTCCGCGAGATATTTGATCTCCCAAAACAACCCAATAAGTAACAGGCTCGAAACGTCCACCCAAACGTGTCATCAAACGTGTGACTGGTATTACACGATCTAAAAAACTCAAGTTGACATGACTCAAACCGTTTAACTGAAAACCCTGTGTTTGATAACAGACCTCAGGTTTATGGACATCCAAACCGTCACGTTGATTACGTCCATACGCAATCGAAAGCATGATCGCGTAACCGCTTTGGTTCACATACACTCTGTTCAAAACATCCTGGTACAAAGTGTTCACCAGCGCTTTTGCTTGGGGGTTGATCACCTGCAATGTGCCCTGCTCCACAGCACGCCAATCGCCAAACGCCTTGGGCACCATGGCTTCTAAATTGATGGGCGGCAACTGATCTGCCAGCAACATGGTCGGCTTAAGCGCATAGGCGCCCAGTGCAGCAGCGCACATCAGCACCAGCAGAACGACGCCGCGCTTCATGCCTTTGGCCTCCAACGCTCAATCGCGTGCAAGCCACTGTCCAGCGCCATAATCAACAGCAGCGCGCTCAAAAACAGCACCATCCCCGCAAACCCATGCAAAAAGCCCTGCCCTGCGGCATCGCCCCAGTGGTAGGTGATCAGGCTGAGTGCGGCCACCCGTATGACGTTGGCCGTGAGTGATATGGGCACAATCAACACCCCAATGGTGACATTGCGGAACAAGGAATTGCGCCGCACCAGGTTCAGGTACAGCAAGCCCATGGCTTCCAGCGTCAGCAGGGTGTGCAGGCCCGCGCAGGCGTCGGCCACCAGCAGGGTGTATTGGCCAATTTGCAGCGTCACGCCGCTGCGGCCTATGGGGTAGCCCGCCATGTCCAGCACGTATTGCGCCACGTGGGACACAAACATTTTCATGGGCATGGTCACGGCGTCCACCACCGCACCGGGCAGCGGCACCATGAACAGCATGAAGAACAGCGCAAACCACTGCGCTTTGATGGCAGACCACCCGCCGTGCAGCAGGCCCAGGCCCAGCAGTAGCCAGATGAGTGAGCCCATCTCAAACATGAGGATGTCCATGGCCCGGCCCACCACATACAGCAGCAGTGCAAACACCACCACCGGCCAGCCCCAGACGCTGCTGCGCTGGTGCTGCGGGCAGGTGGCCACGGCGGCTTGCATGTTGGGCCAGTTGCTGTAAAGCAGCCACAGCGATAGGCCAAGCACCATGGGGCCGTGCATGTATTCGGTTTTACCCCAAATGCCGTGGAACAAGTCCCACAGGCTGGGGCCGTAAAGCACGGCCAAGCCCAGCGCCAGCGGCGCCCAGGTGGCCAAGGGGCCCACTTGGGCCCAGCGCGGGGCTGGCACGTTAAGCACCGTTGATGATGCAGCCGGCCAAGTGCACGCCCGCGTCTTGCAGGCGCTGCGTCAGGCTTTGGCAGTGCTTGACGGCGGTGGCGTTTTGCCGCGCCACCAGCAGGGCGGCGCCTGCGCGGCTGGCCACCAGTTCGGCATCGGCCACTTCGGCGCTGGCCGGGGTGTCGATGATGATGACGTCAAAGCAGGTGCGGGCGTGGTGCAGCAGCGGGCCAAAGGCGGCACCGGCCAGCAGTTCTTGCGGGTTGGGTGGCTGCGCGCCAGCGGGCAGCACGCTCAAGCCGGTCAACTGCGGCACGGTTTGCCACAATTCGCCTTCGGCACGGCCTGCCAGTGCGGCGGCCAGGCCGGGGCTTTTGGCGGTGCCGTTGCCCGCTGGCTTGAACCACTGGTCCACCTGGGGGTGGCGCAGGTTGGCGTCCACCAACAGAGTGCGCTGGCCTTGCTGGGCAAACACCACCGCCAGGTTGGCGGCGACGAAGCTGCGCCCATCGCCCCGCTGCGCGCTGACCACGGCCAGGGTGTTGGCCAGCGCTTCGGGCTTGTACCAGCGCAGCAGCAGTTGGCTGCGCAGGGCGCGAAACTGCTCGCCCACCGGGCCAAAGGGTTTGTAGGCCGTCACCACCTGAGGGGCCACGCCAGCGTCCTGCGCGGGCAGGTAGCTGTAGTTGAATTGGCGAGACAGGGCAAAGTCCAGATCGTCGCGCTGCAGCAGGCCCAGGGCAATGGCGGCTTCGCCAAAGGGCATAGCGGCTTCGCGCTGCTTGGCTTCAATGCGGGCAATGTCCTGCGCTTGCAGGCGGCCGGTGGCCACCAACAGTTGGCCGATGCTGGTGGCCACAACGGGCGCGGTGCTGCCGGGGTTGGTGTTGCCGGGGTTGGGCAGAGGCATGTCGGGGTGTTTCATGCGCGAACTTTCGCTTGGGCAATGGTGGCCAGCAGGGGCAAGCCCAGGGTTTCGGTCAGGTCTTCGGCGCTGCGCACGCGGCGGTCGATCAGCTCCAGCACCAGGGCCAGGCCCACGCCCAGCAGCGTGCCCAGAAACACCGACACCAGCAGGTTCAAGAACACTTTGGGTTTGGAATGGTCCAACGGGGCCACAGCCGCCGTGAGCAGGCTGACGTTGGTTTGGTTGGCCTGGCTTTCCACATTGGTTTGGGTGGCGCGGGCGCTGACGGCGTCGAACGCGCGCTGGGCGGCGTCCACCTCGCGCTGCAGCACCAGCACTTCGTCGCGCTGCTGGTTGAGCTGCAGCACGCGGCTGCGCTGCGCGGCCAGGGCGGCTTGCAGTTGCTGTTCGCGCTGGCGGCCCACCTGGTAGCTGGTGTTGACGGAGCTGATGACCTGGCGGGTTTCAGCGTCCAGTTGGGCTTTGAAGGTGGCCAGCTCTTGTTGCAGGCGCTGGGTGGTGGGGTGGTTGGGGCCTTGGTGAATGCTGGCTTCTTGCAGCTTGGCCTCGGTACGGGCCACGTCGGCCTTGAGGTTGTTGATGAGGGGGTTGCTGATGACCTCCACCAAAGTGTCGGCCTGGCCGCTTTGGCGTTTGCTGCCACTGTCGGTGGTGAGGCCCTGGATGGTGGTGAGCTGGCTGGAAATTTCGTTCAGCCGGGCAGTTTCAACGTCCAGCCGCTGGTCAGCGGACGTCATGCCGCTTTCGCGCAAATAGTCGGACAAGGTTTTTTGGGCGCCTTCCAGGCGAACGCGGGCGGCCTGGGTTTGCTCTTCAAAAAACGCGGCAAACTGGCGGGCGGGGGCCACCCGCAAGTCGAGGTTGACGGCAATGTAGGCGTTGGCAAAGGCGTTGGCCACCGCAGCGGCAAAGGCCGGGTCAGCACCGGTGTACTGGATGCTGATGACGTTGCTTTCGCGCGAGGGGCGCACTTCCAGGTTGCGGCGCAGCAGCGGGGCCAGCCAGTCCACCAGTGGCATCTGGCCGCGAGTGGCTTCTTGCCAATCGGCACGGATGGCGGGCGATTGGTCCATGCGCAGCTGTTGCACCACGGTGCGGGCCACGCGGTCGCTGTTGATGATGTCCACCTGGGTGGCCATGTAGCTGGCGTTGACGTTGCCGCCCAGGGCAATGCCGGTGATGGCATCGGGCGAACGAACGTCCACCACCACGGCGGCGCTGGCGGTGTACTGCTTGGGCAGGTACAGGCTGACGCCCAGCGTGGTGAGCACCGTGAGGGCCAGCGCCAGCAGCGCCACCCACCAGCGGGCCTTGAGGATGAGGAGGAATTGGGTCAGCGTCATGGCTTAGAACAGGCTTTCACGCACAAAAAGCACGTCGTTGGGCTGGATGGGGTCGTTCAACTCGGGCGTGGCTTGTTGCACGGTCCCGTCGGCCAGCTTGCGGTGCAGGCGCAGGCGGGTTTCGCTGCCGCGCAAGGTGGGGCCACCGCCCAGCGCCAGGGCTTGCATGACGGTCATGCCGCGTTCGATGCGGTAGGCGCCGGGGCGCTGGGCCGAACCGTAGATGTAGAACACCGGGGCGCGGTGCACGTACACCACGTCGCCGCCCTGCACCACCAGGTCGTTTTGCCATTCGTGGGCGAGGAAGAGTTGGGCCACGTCCACCCGCTGCTGGAAGGGTTGACCGTTGCGCACGCCACTGACGATGGCGACATCGTCACCCGCAGGGGTGGCGCCACCGGCTGCGGCCAGCACGTCGCTCAGGCGGGTGTTGGCCGCTTCCAGCGGGTAGCGGCCCGGCCGACCCACCAGCCCCAGCACCGACACCTGGTTGCCGCGCACTTGCAGCAGGGTGATGGAGACTTGCGGATCGCGCAGGAAACCGCCGTTGCGCAGGGCGTCGGCAATTTTCTTTTCAGCGGCGGCGATGGACAGGCCGCCCAGGTCCACCAGCCCAATGAGCGGGTATGTGAGGGTGCCGCTTTCGGAGACGCGGGTTTCGAGCGTGAGGTCGGGGTTTTGGAAGACCTGGATGCGAATGGCATCGCTGGCGGCCAGGGCGTAGTCGGCATAGCCCTGACCGGCTTTGGCGGCGGGGGCGGCTGCAGGGGCTGCGTTGGGCTGGGTTTGTGCCCAGGCGGGCAAGGTCAGACAGGTACCGCCCAGCACAGCGGCAGCCAGCAGGTGGGCGCTGCGCTGCAGCGTGTGGCGAAGGGGTTGGCGTGGGGTGTGAAGGCTCATGGCAAGGGGCTTGGCAGGTGCTTGACTGTGGTGCACAGGATCAGCGGTCGGCCGCAAATTCGCCCTGGTAGGCGATGGGGGTGGCGGCGCGCAGGTCTTTCAGCTTGGCAGTGACTTGCTCGTTCACCCGCTGGTTGAACAGGAAAGCTTCTATGCGAGGCAGTGCCTCGGTTTTGGCAAGGGGCAGGCGTTGCGAGGACACCACTTGCACCAGGGTGAGGTTGTTGGGGGCTTCGAGCACGGTGCTTTGGCCGTCGGACAGGGCGTGCACCTGCGGCAACGCGTTCAGGGGCAACTGCTCGGCTGCACGGGTGGCGGTGCCACTGGCAAACCCAATGTTTTGCGCCTGCAGCCATTGCGCGGCCTGCTGCAAGCCGTTGGGGCTTTGGGCCAGGCGGCGCAGCTCGGCCAGCACGTTGGGCGCAGCTTGTTGTGCGGCGCTGAACGGCACCACCAGTTCCTGCACGTTAAACACGCGGCGTTCGGCAAACAGGGCGGGGTTGCTGCGGTAGTAGGCTTCCACGTCGTCAGCGGTGGGGCGGGCCACGGTGGCGCTGATTTGCTGCAAGTAGGCGCGGGCCAGAATGTCGCGCCGGGCGCTTTCGATTTGCACCACCACTTCGGGCGAGCGGTGCAGCTTGGCTTCGGTGGCCTGGTTGACGGCCAGTTGCTGGTCGATCAACTTGTCGAGCATGGCCCGGCTGAGGACTTTGGGGTCTTGCCCCTCCATGGCGGGCATGCCCTGCAGCAACTGGTTGACCTGGTGGATGGTGATTTCTTCTTGGCCCACCTTGGCGGCCACCTGGGTGGCTTTGGGCGCATCAGACCCGCCGCCGCAGGCAACGAGCGCCACGGCCAGCGCAACGGCGGACACAACTTGAAGAGAGCGGGCAAGGTGCAGGTGCATGGACGGATTCAGTAAACAACGTCTAACAAAAGGGCGGCGGCGCGGTAGTCGTAATCGACCCCGGCCTGGGTGGACTGGCGGCGCCCTTGGTTGAGGGTGGCCGTGAGGCTGACTTTTTGGTGCAGCTGCCAGGCGGCGGTGAGTTGCGCGTCGCGGGTCGTGTCTGCACGCAGCAAGGTGCCGGGCAGGTCTGGGCTGCCTTGGTAGGTTTTGCGGCTGTGCTGCAGGTTGGCGCTGAGGCGCGTTTTGGCGGTTACCTGCCACACCGGCCCGACCGACCAGCGCTGGGTGATGCTGTAGTTGCTACCCAGGGTTTGGAAGTTGGCCAGGTCCCGCTGCCAGCGGGCTTGCCAGCGCCAGGCGCCCGAAGGTTGCCACCCCACACTGAGGCTGGCGTTGTGGCCGCTGAAGTTGCGCACCGCAAAGTTGGGGTGCTGGCGGCTGAGGTGCGCCCAGTCCGCCGCCAGGTTGGTTTTGCCGGTGAGGGGCCACTGCAGGCTGATGCCCTGCTCTGCCTGGCGGTATTCGGTGTCCAGCAGCGCAGGGGCTGACAGGGTGCGCCCCAGAAAACGTCCCTGCACCTGGCGGTGGGTGAGGCTGAGCGCCGTGCCCGAAGGCCACACATGCTGCACCCCCAAGCCGGCGGCTTGGGTGGTGGTTTCGCCTTCTTGCGGCAGGCTGATGGTGCGGGTTTCGTGGGTTTGCGAACCATCGGCCAGCAGCCGCCAGGCGGCGCCCAAACGGTAGCTGGCGTTGAGCCGGGTGTTGGTTTGGGTGAGCAGGTTTTGCTGGCTGTAGTTGGTGGTGTCGGCAAAGCTGTTGAGGGTTTGCCGCTGGTCGTGGCTGAGGCTGCCTTGCAGATCGGCCCCCAGTTGCCAGCGCCAGGCGGCGCGCCGGTTGTGGGCGGTGTAGTCCAGGAACTGAAAATGCTGGTGGGCGTGGTCGGCCCAGGTCAGGTCCAGCTCGAACCGTTGGCGGCCCACGGTCTGGTCCAGCTGCACGCCCACGGTGGTGATGGCCAGGGTTTCGGCGGCATCGGCCCGGCCCAGCGGAAAGGCAGTAACGGCGCTGGACGCACGCAGGTAGTTGCTGTCGTGCAACTGGGTGCGGTTGGCCACCAACCGGAAAAATTCTTCGGGCTCGTCCTGTGTTTGGGCTTGGGCCACGCGCACCAGCCCCGGGCAGCCCACCATCAACAGCGAGCCGCCAACCAACACCAGCCAATGGGAACAGGCGCGCAAGGTCATCAGTAGGCCTGGGCGTCCTTGCTGACGAGGCGCACCGTCTTGAGGATGATGAGCAGGTCGAGCCGCAGCGACCAGTTGCGCAGGTAGTCGAGGTCGAAATCGATGCGACCTTGCATTTTTTCGAGCGTGTCGGTTTCGCCGCGGTAGCCGTTGACCTGCGCCCACCCGGTGATGCCGGGCTTGACTTTGTGGCGGATCATGTAGCCCTTGATGAGCTTGCGGTACAGCTCGTTGTGGGCGACGGCGTGCGGGCGCGGGCCGACGATGCTCATGCGGCCTTGCAGCACGTTGATGAACTGGGGCAATTCGTCGAGCGAGGTTTTGCGCAGCACGGCGCCCAGCGGGGTGATGCGGCTGTCGTTCTTTTGGGCTTGCTTGATGATGGCGCCGTCTTCGGTGACCGACATGGAGCGGAATTTGTAAACCAGGATTTCTTCGCCCCCCAAGCCATAGCGCCGCTGCTTGAAGATGACCGGCCCCGGCGAGGTGAGCTTGACCGCCACCGCAATGGCCAGCAGCACCGGCGAAATGAGCAACAGGATGAGGAGCGACAACACCACGTCGCTGCCGCGCTTGATGAGGCCGTTGAGCCCGACGAAGGGCGACTCGCACACCGAAATGACGGGCACGCCGTTGACGTTGGACATGCTGCCCTGGATGAGGTCCGTGACGAACATGTCGGGCACGAAGTAGATGGACGCGGTGGTGTCTTTGAGGTCATCCAGCAACTGCAGGATGCGCGGCTGCGACGCCATGGGCAGGCTGAGGTAGATCTGCTGGACGCGGTGGGTTTGCACCAGTTGGGGCAGCTCTTCCAGCTTGCCCAGCAGCCGTTGCTGGCCCTGTAGCTGGAGCCGCTCGGGGCTGCGGCTGTCTACAAAGCCCACCAAATCAATGGGGTCGTACCGGGCGGACTGCATGCGCTTGGCCAGCAACTGGCCTTGGTGGTTGAGCCCGACGATGAGCGCACGGGGCGGCGGGCCCTGCAACGTGACCAGGGCCGGCGCAGACGCGCGCAGCAAGAGGCCCGCGGCGTATTCACTGGCGGGCGAGACCCCCAGCCAGAGCATGAGCACGTCGTGATCGAACTCGCGCAGGTAGCCGGTGACGTAGCCCAGCGCGTACATGAGGGCGAACACCCAGCTCCAACTGAACAGGATGTTGAACAGCAGAACCAGCACGCCGCTGGCCCGCAAATAGCCCCGGCTGGGATAGGCCAGCACAAACACCAGCAGGGACAACAGCAGGTAGCTGGGGTACAGCGCCCCTTCCACATAGACCGCCAACAGCCACAAGGTGAGCACGGACAGCAAGGGCCCAGCCAGACCATCCAGCAAGACCAGCAGGTTGCCGGTGCCGGCGGACGAACTGACCTCTACGCCGTTTTCAGCATAGGCGGTCGGCGCCATGCGACGTGTTCGGAACATTGACTTTGGCCCACCCTGTTGTTGGATTTTTTAGAAACACGGAACCGAAACCGGAAACGAAAACGGCCGGGACATGCCCGACCGCTGGCGTGACAGCCAAAAATCAGGCGGCAACGGCGGCCGGTTGACCAGTGCGGTTGCGACGACGCACCACTGCACCAATGACACCCAGACCGGCCAGCATCATGGCGATGGACTCGGGTTCCGGAACCGGGGACACGGCAATCAGGCTACCCGAGAAGCCGGCAGCGATGCTTCCATTGCGGGTACCAGTAATGGTCAGCACAAACGGAGAGGTGCCGTTGTAGGTGATGGAGCCGAATGAAAAGGAGCCCAGGTTGGCGGTGTTCAGCACGGAACCGTTGAAAGTAGCGCCAGTGACGTTGAAGTTGTAGCCAGAAAAAGCGCCGACCACGTCGTAAACACCGCTGACCAAGCCGTCAAAAGAGAAGGTATAGGTGTCGCTGCCACGAGCCGTGATGGATTTTGCAAACGACGCTTCACCGTCCACAAAAGAGATGTTCTGGGCTTGAGCCTGGCCCAACATAGTGACCGCCATCAAAGACGTGGCCAAAAATTTCTTCAACATAGAACCTCCGCAGTTAGGGTTTGTACGACTTGAATCCTACGGATCAACACCAAGATGGTCGATAGCTACTTTGGTGCGGTGCAATAATTGAAGTTAACAGACGAAAAGCAATTTAATTTTAATTATCATTAATTAAATTGATATTTGTAATATTTTTACGCGAAAATAATGATGTAGGCATCGAGCAGTCCATTCGAACTAATCACACGAAAAACTGTTGGAAGATTGTGGTAGCGACGCATTCTCGGCACACGCCTACTCAGTAGGCCTTGCAACGTCACAATGACGCGAGGAACCCACGAATGACACCGACAACGAAAACCGCTTACACCCTGGCAGCCTTGACGCTGGCCACCCTGCTGACCGGTTGCAGCACCCCACCCACCGGCAGCAAAGCCGCGAGACCCTCCGCCCACACCCCAGGCACCCAAACCCACCCCTACGAGGGCGGCACGCTGGTGACCGACACCCGCACGGCGGCCTGCACCCTGACGTTGAACGGCGAAATCCACGCCGGCACGGTGCGGCGCATGGGTGCGGCCCTGCAAGACTTGGAGCGCGCCGCGTGCACCCGCAAGCGCCTGGTGCTGAATGCGGGCCCGGCCCTGCTGGGCGACGCCATCACCCTGGGGGCGATGCTGCGCAACCGCGGCTATGACACCCAGGTGCAGGCCGGCAGCACCTGCGACACGCCCTGCCTGCTGGTGTTTGCCGCCGGAGCGCAACGGGTGCTGGCCGAAGGGCCACCCGCGGGGCGCATCGTGTTCAGCCCGCTGCCGCCCGACCACGACTTTGGTCACCAGACCTGCCAGAGCGAACCCAGCCGCGCCCAGCAACTGACGGTGACGCGCTACCTGCGCGCCATGCTGCCCAGCGCGACGGCCACCGCCGTGTACCAGAAACTGTTGGCGGCCGACTGCCGCAACGCAGACAGCTACGGGCCGGCCCAAGCCCTGGCCATGGGACTGGCCACCGCCACGCGCTGACCACCCCGGCGCAGATGGCGGCGCGTCAGTGCGCCTGCTCCCAGTTGGCGCCCACGCCCACTTCGGCCAGCAGCGGCACTTTCAGCTGCGCCACACCGGCCATCAGGCGCGGCACCTCAACTTTCAGCCAATCCACCTCCGCCTCGGGCACCTCGAACACCAGTTCGTCGTGCACCTGCATGATGACTTTGGTGGCCCTGCCCTGCGCGTCCAGCGCGGCTTGCACCGCCACCATGCTCATCTTGATGAGGTCGGCCGCAGTGCCCTGCATGGGGGCGTTGATGGCGGCGCGCTCGGCCCCGGCGCGGCGCGGGCCGTTCGGTGAATTGATTTCCGGCAGGTACAGGCGCCGGCCGAACACGGTTTCCACGTAGCCGCGCGCCTTGGCCTGGGCCTTGGTTTCGTCCATGTAGTGGCGCACGCCGGCAAAGCGCTGGAAGTAGCGGTCGATGTAGTTTTTGGCCGCGGTGTTGTCGATGCCCAAGGCCTTGGCCAGGCCGAAGCTGCTCATGCCGTAGATGAGGCCGAAGTTGATGACTTTGGCATAGCGGCGCTGCTCGCTGCTGACCTGGTCGGGGGCCAGGCCGAACACCTCGGCGGCGGTGGCGCGGTGCACGTCCAGCCCCAAGGCAAAGGCTTTCAGCAAGGCCTCGTCGCCGCTGATGTGGGCCATGATGCGCAGCTCGATCTGCGAGTAGTCGGCGCTGGCGATCAGGCAGCCCGGCGGCGCCACGAAGGCCTCGCGCACGCGCCGGCCCTCCGCCGTGCGGATGGGGATGTTCTGCAGGTTCGGCTCGTTGCTGGACAGGCGCCCGGTCACGGCCACCGCCTGGGCGTAGTGGGTGTGCACGCGGCCGGTGCGCGGGTGCGCCATGCCGGCCAGCTTGTCGGTGTAGGTGCCCTTGAGTTTCGACAGCGAGCGGTGCTCCAAAATCTTGGCCGGGAGCGGGTAGTCCTCGGCCAGCTTTTCCAGCACCTCTTCGTCGGTGCTGCGCGCGCCGGTGGCGGTTTTCTTCACCACCGGCAGGCCCAGCTTGTCGAAGAAAATTTCGCCCAGCTGCTTGGGTGAAGCCAGGTTGAAGGGCTGACCGGCGATCTCGTAGGCGTCCTGCTCCAGCTGCACGATGCGCTGGCCGATGTCGTGGCTTTGCCGTGCCAGGGTGGGCGCGTCGATCAACACGCCGTTGCGCTCGATGCGGAACAACGCCTCGCTGCTGGCGATTTCCAGCCCGTAAATGGCGCGCAGCTTGGCATCGGCCTGGAGGCGCGGCCACAGCACACGGTGCACGTCCAGGGTCAGGTCGCTGTCTTCGCAGGCATATTCGGCGGCCTTGGCCACGTCCACCTGGGCGAACGGGATTTGCGCCGCGCCTTTGCCGCACAGTTCCTCGTAGCTGATGCCGCTGCGGCCCAGGTGGCGCTCGCCCAGGCTGCCGAGGTTGTGGGGTTTGTGCACCTCCAGCACGTAGCTTTGCAGCATGGTGTCGTGGGCGTAGCCGCGCACCTCGATGCCGTGGTTGGCGAACACGTGGCGGTCGTACTTGATGTGCTGACCCAGTTTGGCGGCGGTGGGGTTTTCCAGCCAAGGCCGCAAGCGCGCCAGCACCGCGTCGCGTGGCAATTGCTCGGGCGCGTCGGGGCCGTTGTGCGCCAGGGGGATGTAGGCCGCCTCGCCCGGTTGCACGCTGAAGGAGATGCCGACGATCTCGGCCCGCATTTCGTCGAGCGAGGTGGTTTCGGTGTCCAGCGCCACCAGTTCGGCGGCCTGCAGCCTGGCCAGCCAGGCGTCGAAGGCGTCCCAGCTCAAAATGGTGTCGTAGTGGCGCGTGCCGACCACCGCCGCAGCAGGCGCCGGGTCGGCGAACAAATCGCCGGTGCCGCCGTCGGCGGCCGGTGCGGTGGTTTGGGCCGTGGCCGTGGGGGCCTCTGCACCAGGGCCTTCGGCCAAGGCACGCGCCAGGCCCTTGAAGCCGTATTGCTCGTAAAACGCCCGCAGGGCCGGCACTTCTCGTTCGCGCAGGGCCAGGGCCTCCAACGCCGGCAGGCCGGGCACAAAACCATTCAGATCGCAATCGGTTTTCATGGTCACCAACTGGCGGCCGGTGGCCAGCCAGTCGCGCGCCTTGCGCAGGTTCTCGCCGGCCACGCCCTTGATCTGGTCGGCCGCCGCCAGCACGCCGTCCAGAGAGCCGTGCTCGGCCAGCCACTTGGCGGCGGTTTTGGGCCCGACTTTCTCCACACCGGGCACGTTGTCCACCGTGTCGCCCACCAGGGTCTGGTAGTCCACCATCAGGCTGGGCGGCACGCCGAATTCGGCGGTCACGCCGGCCACGTCGCGCACCTTGCCGCTCATGGTGTCGATGATGGTGATGTGTTCGTTCACCAGCTGACTCAAGTCCTTGTCGCCGCTGCTCACCACCACGCGCACGCCCTGCGCGGCGGCCACCGTGGCCAGGGTGGCGATCACGTCGTCGGCCTCCACGCCCGGCACGTCCAGCACCGTCCAGCCCAGCAGACGCACCACCTCGTGGATGGGCGCGATCTGCGCGCGCAGGTCGTCGGGCATGGGGCTGCGGTGGGCCTTGTACTCGGGATAGAGCGCGTCGCGGAAGGTCGGGCCGGAAGCGTCGAACACGCAGGCCACGTAGTCGCCCGGCTGCTCTTTTTGCAAGGCCTGCATCATGTTGATCATGCCGCGGATGGCGCCCGTGGCCGGACTGGACGGATCGCCCGGCACCGCGCGCAGGTCGGGCATGGCGTGGAAGGCGCGGTAGAGGTAACTGGAGCCGTCCACCAGCACCAGGGTTTTCTGCGATTCGGTCATGCCCGGGATTGTGCGGCCAAACCGGGGCCGGACCGTCGATTGCCTACAATCGGGGGATGCACAGCACACCCGCAGTTTCCCCCTTGTTCTGGCGCGGCCTGGCCCTGGCAGCGGCCTTCGCCGTCAGCGGCACCGCCACGACCGTTCTGGCCCAGCCCCCGGCCCCCGCCGCGGCCCGCGAACCGGTGAAAACGCTGGAACAAAAAACCGAACGCATCACCCACGAGGACGCGGGCAGCCGCATTGAAGAACTGCGCGTGGGCGGACAGACCCGCAGCATCGACGTGCAGACCAACACCCAGGTGCCGGGCTACCGGGTGCAACCCATCGACGCGGGCCAACAACCCGACGCCCCAGGGAATGCCGGCAAAAGCAGCTGGCGTGTGCTGAAGTTCTGACCATGGCCGTCTTCACCGAAGTCTCCCGGGACGAGGCGGCGGCCCTGCTGCGCCAGTTGCATTTGGGCGAACTGACCGACATGGCCGGCTGCGCCGGCGGCATCGAGAACACCAATTACTTCGTCAGCACCCGCCTGAACGGCGAACCCCACGACCACGTGCTGACCCTGTTCGAACGCCTGAGCTTCGAACAACTGCCCTTCTACCTGCACCTGATGAAGCACCTGGCGGGCAAGGGCATTCCGGTGCCCGACCCCGCCGCCGACGAGCAGGGCAACATCCTGCACAGCGTCCAGGGCAAGCCGGCCGCCGTGGTGAACAAGCTGCGCGGCAAGAGCGAATTGGCCCCCAGCGCCGACCACTGCGCCCAGGTGGGCGCCATGCTCGCACGCATGCACCTGGCCGGACAGGACTACCCGCGCCAGCAGCCCAACCTGCGCGGCCTGCCGTGGTGGAACGAGACCGTGCCCGTGGTGCTGCCGCACCTGGACGCGGCCCAGGCCGCACTGCTGACCAGCGAACTGGCCTACCAGAACCACGTAGCCGCCAGCCCGGCTTACGCCGCCCTGCCGCGCGGCCCGGTGCACGCCGACCTGTTCCGTGACAACGTGATGTTCGACCAGGGCCGCCTGAGCGGCTTCTTCGACTTTTACTTCGCCGGCTGCGACAGCTTCGCCTTCGACCTGGCGGTGTGCCTGAACGACTGGTGCATCGACCTGGCCAGCGGCGTGGCCGACGCCGCCCGCACCCAGGCCATGGTGCAAGCCTACGAAAGCGTGCGCCCGCTGACGGCCGCCGAACGCGAACTGCTGCCGGCCATGCTGCGCGCCGGAGCCCTGCGCTTCTGGATCTCGCGCCTGTGGGACTGGCACCTGCCGCGCGAAGCCGCCGTGCTGCAACCGCACGACCCCACGCATTTCGAGCGGGTACTGCGCGCCCGCTTGGCCGTACTATGAGACTGAACCACGTCCCGGCCCGCACCGGCCTGCTGTGGGTGCAGTTGGGCATGCGCATGTTCGCGCGCCAGCCCCTGGCCCTGGCCGGCCTGTTCTTCCTGTTCATGATGGTGGTGTCGGTCCTGGCCATGGTGCCCTGGGTGGGCCAGGCCCTGGCACTGGCGCTGCTGCCCGCGGCCACCCTGGGCCTGATGGCCGCCACCCGCGACGCGCACAGCGGCCAGTTCCCCATGCCCGCGGTGCTGGCCAGCGCCTTCCGGGCCGGCCAGTCGCGCCTGCGGGCCATGCTGACGCTGGGCGCCCTGTACGCGCTGGGCTCCTTCGTCGTGACGGCACTGTCGGCCCTGCTGACCGGTGGCGAACCGGTGCCCGCCGCTGGCGAGGCCAACGAAGTGGGCGCCGCCTTGCTGAACCAGCCGGAAATGGTCCGGCACCTGCTGGTCAACACCGTGCTGTACCTGCCGCTGGGCCTGCTGTTCTGGCATGCCCCGGCCCTGGTGCACTGGCACGGCATCGCCCCGGTGAAAAGCCTGTTCTTCAGCGCCCTGGCGTGCTGGACCAACCGGGCAGCCCTGCTGGTCTACTTCCTGGCCTGGAGCGGGGTGTTCCTGGGCGTGTCACTGACCGTGGTGCTGCTGGCCTCGGCACTGGGTGGACCAGAAGTGCTGGGCGCCATCGTCTTCCCCATGGCCATGCTGATGAGCGCGATGTTCTTCAGCTCGCTCTACTTCACCTTCCGCGACAGCTTCGTCACCGACGACGGCCAGGCGCCGGCCTGAGCCGGGCCCAGCCGTCACACCCACGACACCGATCCGTCACGGCAATTTCACACAACAGCGGCATGCTGGGAGGGTTGTTCAACCCCTTGTGAGATTGCCCCGTGACACACGACCTGCGCCCTGGCGACATTTTCAACGACGAAGACTCCAACACCTCGAACAACCCCGCGTTCGAACAGGTGCTGGACACCCGCCTGAGCCGGCGCAGCCTGCTGCGCGGCGGGGCCGGTGTGGCCGGCGCCGCTGCCCTGGGCGCCACCGCTTTGGGCGGCTGTGCCACAGGCGCCCCGGCGGCGGTCCGCGGCCTGGGCTTCCAGGCCGTGGCCAAGCACGTTCAGGACGTGGTGAGCGTGCCCGAAGGCTACACCGCCCAGGTGCTGTACGGCCTGGGCGACCCGCTGAGCGCCAGCACCCCGGCCTTCAAGAACGACGGCACCGACACCGACTGGGGCAACCGCGCCGGCGACCACCACGACGGCATCGAGTGGTTCAGCCTGGACGCCCAGGGCCAACCCTCAACCACGTTCAACTCGCGCGGCCTGCTGGCCATGAACCACGAGGCCACCACCGACGAAAAGCTCACATCTTTCTTCATCCACGCCGACGGCGGCAAGGCCAGCCTGCCCCGCCCAGCTGCCGAAGTGGACAAGGAGTTGATGATCCACGGCCTGTCCGTGGTGGAAGTGCAATCCGACGGCAAACGCTGGGCCTACAAGCCCCAGTCCGCCTTCAACCGCCGCGTCACCACCATGACCGAAGCCGTGGTCCACGGCCCGGCCCGCGGCAGCGAGCACCTGGTCACCAAATACAGCCCGGACGGCACCCGCGCCCGCGGCACCCTGAACAACTGCGGCACCGGCAAGACGCCCTGGGGCACCTTCGTTTCGGGCGAGGAAAACTGGTTCGGCTATTTTTTCCGCGACGCCGAAGACGACGGCCGCCGCAAGAAGGACAAGCAGGTGCAAGCCCTGAACCGCTACGGCCGCAAGGCCGGTGCGGCCAGCCGCCACGGCTGGGAAAGCGCCGGCAGCGACGACCGCTTCGTGCGCTGGAACAACGGGGCCCTGGCCGCCAGCGCCCAGGCCGACTACCGCAACGAGATGAACACCTTCGGCTACGTGGTGGAACTCGACCCTTACGACAAGCGCCAGACGCTGCGCAAGCGCACCGCCCTGGGCCGCATGGGCCACGAGAACGTGACCTTTGCCCCGGCCGTGGTGGGCCAGCCGGTGGTGGCCTACATGGGCGACGACGCCCGCGGCGAATACATCTACAAATTCGTCTCCAGCGCCCGCTGGGACGCCGCCGATGCGCAGCCGGCCCACCGCCTGGCCGCGGGCGACAAATACCTGGACCAAGGCACGCTGTACGCCGCCCGCTTCAAGGACGACGGCAGCGGCGAATGGCTGGAGCTGTCCCTGGACAACCCGGTGATCGCCGGCAGCTCCTACTTCGAGTTCAAGACCGCCGCCGACGTGGCCATTTTCACCCGCCTGGCGGCCGACGCCGTGGGCGCCACCAAGATGGACCGCCCGGAATGGGGCGGCGTGAACCCGCGCAACGGCGAGGTCTACTTCACCCTGACCAACAACAGCCAGCGCACCGAAGCCACCGTGGACGCCGCCAACCCGCGCGTCTACACCGACCTGAAGGCCGGCAAAGCGCAAAAGGGCAATGTGCACGGGCACATCGTGCGCTTCATCGAACCGAACCCGGCCGCCACCAACTTCCGCTGGGACATTTACCTGTTCGCCTCTGAGGCCAGCGCCGACCGCGCCACCGTCAACCTGTCGAACCTGAGCGACGAGAACGACCTGTCCTCGCCCGACGGCCTGGTGTTCAGCAAGGCCACCGGCATCTGCTGGATCCAGACCGACGACGGCGCCTACACCGACCAGACCAACTGCATGCTGCTGGCCGCCCTGCCCGGCCGCGTCGGTGACGGCGGTACCCAGACCCTGGCCTACGGCGACAAGCGCGTGACCACCCACCTGGGCCAAGCGCAATCGCCGGCCACGCTCAAACGCTTCCTGGTGGGCCCGCGTGGCGCCGAGATCACCGGCATCACCGAAACCCCAGACGGCCGCGCCCTGTTCATCAACATCCAGCACCCGGGCGAAAACACCAAAATGGCCGACGTGGGCACCCCCGCCAAATACGAGAGCCAATGGCCGGCCAACGCCGGTTACGGACCGGGCCAGCGCCCGCGCTCGGCCACGATCGTCATCACCAAGAACGACGGCGGCCAGATCGGCACCTGACGCCCCCACCCCATCGGGAAAGTGCGTGGGTCCCGCCCACGCTTTGACACCGCCGGCCCCTCGGGTCCGGCGGTTTTTTTCATGGTCACCGGGGGTGCGAACTGCTAACATGGGTGTCAGTTCGGTAAGCGCGCATGCAGCTCCATGTTCCCACCCTCTTCGCGGTGATCATCGCGGTCAGCGCAGTCTTGGCGCTGGCCACCGCCTACCTCGGCCACCGCCGCCACGCGGACATGTTCCTGTGGTCGATTGCCCTGGGCCTGCAGACAGTGGCTTACACGCTGTTCGCCCTGCGCGGCCATGTGGCCGACGTGGCCTCCATCGTGCTGGGCAACCTGGCCCTGGCGTCCTCTCTGGCGATTTACGCCCAGGCCGTGCTGCGGTTTCGCCGCCGCCGCTGGCCAGTGCGGTGGGTCTGGTCTCCCGTGGCCGTGGTGGGGGTGGCCTTTCCGCTGCTGATGGACGAATTCCAAGTCCGCCTGGTCCTCGGCGGTCTGGTTTACGGCGCGCAGTGCCTGCTGGTGGTGGGGACCTTGTTGCACCGGCGCCGTGAACCGCTGGGACGTGGTGAATACCTGTTGATCCACGGCGCGTTGCTGGTGGCCACCCTGATGGCCGTGCGGGTCTGGGCCGTGGGCAGCGGCTATTTGACGGTGGAGTTCGTCACCGACGGCGGCGTCCTGCAAGGACTGACCTTCATGGCCTCGATCACCGGCACCCTGCTGCTGGCCCTGGGCATCATCATCATGAACGAAGAGTCGGCCGAACGCTCGCTGCTCGAAAACGAACAATACCAGGCGTTCCGCAACCAGGTGCTGGAAATGCTGGCCCAAGGAGCACCGCTGCAGGCCTTGCTGCAAACCATCGTGCGCGGCATTGAATCCCTGCACCCCCAGATGATGTGCAGCATCCTGCTGCTGGACCGACAGGGCAAACACCTGCAGGAAGGTGCCGCCCCCAGCCTGCCGGATTTTTTCAACGCGGCCGTGCACGGCCTGGCCATCGGGCCTGGTGTGGGCTCCTGCGGCACGGCGGCCTACACCGGCCAGCGGGTGGTGGTGACCGACATCGAGCACCACCCCTACTGGCAACCCTTCCTCGACATCGCCCGGCAGGCCGGGTTGGGGGCCTGCTGGTCGCAACCCATCCTGTCGTCGGACCAGACGGTGCTGGGCACCTTCGCCATCTACCACCACCAACCCCACACCCCCAAGCCCACCGACATCGCCCTGATC
Organism: Macromonas nakdongensis; assembly: GCF_002837145.1. GTDB lineage: Bacteria > Pseudomonadota > Gammaproteobacteria > Burkholderiales > Burkholderiaceae_C > Macromonas_B > Macromonas_B nakdongensis. The sequence continues at coordinate 50,359 of NZ_NWMV01000041.1, forward strand.
GAACAGTCGGCGGTGCTCGCCGGCATCGCCATCGAACGCAGCACGGCCGCCAGCCAGTTGCTGGAGCGCGAGCGACAGTACCGCCTGCTGATCGAAACCGCGAACGAAGGCATCGCCGTGTTCCAGGATGGGGTGCTGCGCTTTGGCAATCCCCGTTTTTTCGAAATGATGGGGTACGCCGCCCCCGAGATCCTGGAGCGCCACTTCGACCTCCACATCCACGAGGACGACCGGACACGGGTACTGGCCAGCCACCGCCGCCGCATGCAGGGCGAAGCCGTGGAGCAGCAACAACCTTTTCGGGTGCTGACCAAGCACCGGGGCATGCGCTGGTTCGAGATCAGCGGTACGCTGTTCGAGTGGCAGGGACAAACCTCCGTGCTGGCCTTCCTGAGCGACATCACCGAACGGCGGGAAATGCAGGAACGCATCCAGCAACAGGCCCTCCACGACAGCCTAACCGAACTGCCCAACCGGCGGCTGCTGACCCACAACCTGGGGCTGGCCATGGCCGGGCACAAGCGCAGCGGCCTGCACGGCGCGCTGATGTTTCTGGACTTGGACAATTTCAAACCACTCAACGACACCCACGGCCACAAGGTGGGAGATCTGCTGCTGGTGGAAGTGGCGCACCGTTTGCGCCAGGGGGTGCGCGAGAACGACACCGTCGCCCGCTTCGGTGGCGACGAATTCGTGGTGCTGCTCGGCGACCTGGACACCGACCTGGCCACGTCAAGCACACACGCCCACACGGTCGCACAGAAGCTGCTGGCCGCCCTGGCGCAGCCTTACCGCCTGGAAGTGACCCAGTCCACGGGCGCACTCAAGACGGTGGAACACCGCTGCACCGCCTGCATCGGGGTGGTGCTGTTCAACGGCCGAGAAACCGAGCCGGACGAACTGCTGAAACAGGCCGACATGGCCATGTACCGCGCCAAACAGGCGGGCCGCAACACGGTCTGCTTCGGCACCGACGGTGCGGCCCCCTTGCAGGAGGCCGTGCTCACACCGGCGTGAGCTTGGCCACGCTGAGCGCCAGCCACTTGGTGCCGTGGCGCGCAAAGCTGACCTGGGCGCGGGCGTCGTCGCCACTGCCCTCGACGGTGAGCACCTTGCCCTCGCCGAATTTGTTGTGGAACACCTGCTGCCCGGCCCGGATGCCGTGGGCCGGCTCGGCCTTCTGTGCCGGCACGGTCCCGCCCCCGGTGTAGGCACTGCCCGGGCCACCGGCCAGGCCGCTGCGACCCCAGGCCGGTTGCGCGTTCCAGCCCTGGCCGCTGCCCGCGCGCCCCGGCGCCGCCGCGCCCAGGCCGGCGCCCCAGCCCCCGGACACGGGTGTGAGCCATTTCAGGCTGGTCTCGGGCAGCTCATCGAAAAAGCGGCTGCGCAAGTTGTAGCGGGTCTGGCCGTGCAGCAGGCGCGACTGCGCGTGGCACAGGTACAGGCGCTGGCGCGCGCGGGTGATGGCCACGTACATCAGGCGCCGCTCCTCCTCCAGCCCATCCATGCTGCTCAAGCTGTTTTCGTGGGGGAAGAGGCCCTCCTCCAGCCCGGCGATGAAGACGGCGTCGAACTCCAGCCCCTTGGCGGCATGCACCGTCATGAGCTGCACCGCGTCCTGGCCGGCCTGGGCCTGGTTGTCGCCCGACTCCAGCGCGGCGTGGGTGAGGAAGGCCACCAAGGGGCTCAGGGTTTCGCCGGTGTCGGGCTGCACAAAACCCGCATCGGGCGGTGCCAGGGGTGCGTTCGGGTCCAGCCCCTGGCTCACCGGGGATTGGCTGAGACCGGGTGCGGTCTCGTCCAGCGGCAGGGCCACCGCGTCGCGGCCAAAGCCCTCCTGCATCACAAAACTTTCGGCGGCGTTCACCAGTTCTTGCAGGTTTTCCACGCGGTCGGCGCCATCGCGGTCGGCGCGGTAGTGCGCCAGCAGGCCGCTATGCTCCAGTACCAGTTCGATGATCTGGCGCAGCGTGGCGCCTTCGGTCTGCTCGCGCACCACGTCCACCTGGGCCACGAAAGCCGCCAGGTTGGTGCCGGCCTTGCCGCCCACGGCGCTGACCGCGTCGTGCAGCGAGCAACCGGCGGACCGGGCCGCGTCCTGCAGGTTCTCCAGGCTGCGCGCGCCGATGCCGCGCGGCGGGAAGTTCACCACCCGCAGGAAGCTGGTGTCGTCGTGCGGGTTGTCGAGCAGGCGCAGCCAGGCCAGGGCGTGCTTGATTTCGGCGCGCTCGAAGAAACGCAGCCCCCCGTACACGCGGTAGGGCATGCCGGCGTTGAAGAGCGCGCTTTCGATCACCCGGCTCTGCGCGTTGCTGCGGTAGAGCACGGCGATTTCCTGGCGCGGCAGGCCGTCGTTCTTGACCAGCTGCTTCATCTCGTCAACGATCCACTGCGCCTCGGCAAAGTCGGTCGGCGCTTCGTACACGCGCACCGGCTCGCCGGCGCCCTGGTCGGTGCGCAGGTTCTTGCCCAGGCGGCCGCGGTTGTGCTCGATCAGCTGGTTCGCGGCCTCCAGGATGTGGGCGTGGCTGCGGTAGTTCTGCTCCAGCTTGATCTGGTGCTGCACCGCGAATTCACGCACGAAATCGGCCATGTTGCCCACGCGCGCGCCGCGGAAAGCGTAGATGCTCTGGTCGTCGTCGCCAACCGCCAGCACCGCGTTGTGGCCGGGCACGAAACGGCCGTTCTCCTCCTGTCCGGCCAGCTGCTTGAGCCAGGCGTACTGCAGCTTGTTGGTGTCCTGGAACTCGTCCACTAGGATGTGCTGGAAGCGCCGCTGGTAGTGCGCGCGGATCGGGTCGTTGTCGCGCAGCAGCTCAAAGCTGCGCAGCATCAGTTCGCCAAAGTCCACCACGCCCTCGCGCTGGCACTGTTCTTCGTAGAGCTGGTAGATCTCGATCTTGCGGCGCTGTTCGTCGTCGCGTGCGCTCATCTGGTAGGGGCGCAGGCCGTCTTCCTTGCAGGCGGCGATGTACCACTGCAGTTCCTTGGGCTTGAAGCGTTCCTCGTCGATGTGGTGCTGCTTGAGCAGGCGCTTGATGGCGCTGAGCTGGTCCTGGGTGTCCAGAATCTGGAAGGCCTGCGGCAGGTTCGCCTGCTTCCAGTGGGCGCGCAGCAGGCGGTTGCACAAGCCGTGGAAGGTGCCGATCCACATGCCGCGCACGTTCACCGGCAACAGCGCCTGCAGGCGGGTCAACATCTCCTTGGCCGCCTTGTTGGTGAAAGTCACCGCCAGAATGCCCCCGGGCGCGACCTGCCCGGTGCTGAGCAGCCAGGCGATGCGGGTGGTGAGCACCCGGGTCTTGCCCGAACCGGCACCGGCCAGGATCAGCGCGTGTTCGGCCGGCAGCGTGACCGCGGCCAGCTGTTCGGCGTTGAGGGATTGCAGCAGCGGCGATGGGTCGGGTGGCTGGCCGGCCCAGAGACCGGCGGACGGAGAGGCTTCGTACATGCCGGCATTGTAGGAAGTCGGGCGCGCGGCCCGCAGCGGCCGGCGCGCTCAACGCGGCGCGACCGGCGCTTCCATCGCGATCTCGACCCGGCGGTTGGCGCGCCGCCCTTCCGGGGTGGCGTTCGACGCGATCGGCCGCGTGTCGGCGTAACCGGTGGCGCGCAGGCGGGTCGGGTTCAGTCCGCGCGACTCCAGGTGGCGCACCACCCCGCCGGCACGGGCCGCGGCCAGCTCCCAGTTGGACGGGAAGCGTGCCGTGCTGATGGGGATGTTGTCGGTGTGCCCTTCCACCACGATGGTGTGGTCCTGGGCCTGGTTGAAGGCCGGCAGGAGCTGGTCCATGACCGCCTGGCCCGCAGGCGTCAGGGCGGCATCACCCGAGGCGAACAAAATTTCGCTGCTGATGCGAAAGCGCACCACGCCTTCGCCCACCGTGACCTCGATGTTGCTGCCCAGGTCGCCGATCGGCAATGAGGGCTGGGGCGGCTGCGCCGGCCGCGGCTCGCGCGGTGGCCCGTCGGCCGCGGCCGGGGCGGTCACCGGGTGCGGCAAGGGAATCGGCGGTACCACCGAGGTGCCGCTGTCGGCCGCCGACTTGACCACCGGCGACTGGTCGGCCAGGGCGCTTTCCCGGCGCTCGCCCCGGAACTTCTGGCTGACGGGCTCGGAAAACGCCAGCATCACCACCATCATCACCAGCAGCAGGGTCATCACATCGAGGTAGGTGACGAACCAGGTTTCCTCCTCGGCCGCCGGGGGCGCCTCCACGTGCCAGCGGTGGAAGCGGCCACTGTGCAAGGCGCCCAGGGGCTGGATGGCCGGCGGCGCACTGGGGGCGTCCTGGGCGGCGCGCTGGGCCGCCTGCTGCTGCGACACCACCTGCCCCAGCACCTTGTGCAGCAGGGTGTCGCTCATGGCCGGGTGGGCGACTGGCCCGAGGGGGATGCCGGCGCC
>NZ_NWMV01000042.1 GCF_002837145.1 Macromonas nakdongensis
CCGGCGCGTGACCGTCGCCGCCCCCGCACCACCTGCGCCCCCCTGGCACGCCCTGGCCAGCGAACAGGCCCTGCAGCAACTGCACAGCAGCGTCCAAGGTCTGAGCGGTGGGCAAGCCGCCGACCGGCTGCGCCAGCACGGCCCCAACCGCCTCGCCAGCGTGGCCCCACCACCGCTGTGGCGGCGCATCGCCGCCCAGTTCCACAACCTGCTCATTTACGTGCTGCTGGCCGCGGCAGCCACCACCGCCTTCATGGGGCACTGGGTCGATGCGGCCGTCATCCTCGCGGTGGTCGGGCTCAACGTCGGCATCGGTGTGCTGCAGGAGGGCCGGGCCGAAAAGGCGCTCGACGCCATCCGCCACCTGCTGGCGCCGCAAGCCCGCGTCTGGCGCGACGGCCGCCTGCACGACGTCGACGCCACCGCCCTCGTGCCGGGCGACGTGGTCGCCCTGGCCTCGGGCGACAGCCTGCCCGCCGACGTGCGCTGGCTGCAGACCCACCACCTGCGGGTGGACGAATCGGCCCTCACCGGCGAATCGGTGCCGGTGGACAAATCACCCGCCGCCAGCCCGGCCGACGCGCCCCTGGGCGACCGGTGCGGCATGGGCCACGCCGGCACCCTGGTCACGCAAGGGCAAGGCCTGGCGGTGGTGGTGGCCACCGGCGCCCACACCGAAATGGGCCGCATCGGCAAGCTGCTGGCCTCGGTGGAACAGACCACCACCCCCCTGGTGCGGCACATGGCCGTCCTGGGCCGCAGCCTCACGCTGGCGGTGCTGGGCGCGGCACTGGGGCTGTTCGCCTTTGGCGTGCTGGTGCGCGGCATGCCCATGGGCGAGGTGTTCATGACCGCCGTGGGCCTGTCCGTGGCCGCCATTCCCGAAGGGCTGCCCGCCATCATGTCCATCACCCTGGCCATCGGCGTGCAGCGCATGGCCGCCCGCCACGCCGTGGTGCGGCGCCTGCCGGCGGTGGAAACGCTGGGCGCGGTCACCGTCATCTGCTCCGACAAAACCGGCACCCTCACCCGCAACGAAATGACGGTGCAGCAGGTGGTGCTGGCCGACCAGACCCTCACCGTTGACGGTGCTGGCTACGCGCCCGTGGGCGCCCTGTGGCACCAGGGCCACGCCCACCAGCCGGCCGAACTGTTCCGCGAAGCCCCTGCCCTGCTCGCCCTGGCCGAAGCCGCGGCCCTGTGCAACGACGCCGCCCTGCACCCCCACGACGGGCACTGGCGCCTGAGCGGCGACCCCACCGAAGGCGCCCTGCTCACCCTGGCCATGAAGGCCGGCATCGCCCCGCCCGAGTTGCAGGCCGAACGCCCGCGCCTGGGCGTGGTGCCGTTCGAGTCCGAGCACCGCTACATGGCCACCGCCCACGCCAACGGCACGCCCGGCACCTGGACGGTCTGGGTCAAGGGCGCGCCCGAACGCCTGCTGGCCATGTGCCACCAGCAGTTGCAGACCGATGGGCAGCCGGCCCCGCTGGACCGCGCCCACTGGCTCCAGGCCATCGAACAACAGGCCCAGGCCGGTCGCCGCGTGCTGGCCCTGGCGCGCAGCACCGTCGCCGCCGGCCCGGGGCTGGACCACACCCACGTGGCACAGGGGCTCACACTCATCGGGTTGGTGGGCATCATCGACCCGCCCCGCGACGAAGCCATCCGCGCCGTGGCACGCTGCCAGGCGGCCGGCATCCGCATCAAGATGATCACCGGCGACCACGCCGTCACCGCCAGCGCCATCGCCGGCCAGCTCGGCATGGGCCCCGGGCTGCGCACCCTCACCGGCCCCGAGATCGAAGCCCTGGACGACGCCACCCTGCAGCAAGCCGTGCAAACCGTGGACGTGTTCGCCCGCGCCAGCCCCGAACACAAATTGCGCCTGGTGCGCGCCCTGCAAGCCCAGGGCGAGGTGGTGGCCATGACCGGCGACGGCGTGAACGACGCCCCCGCGCTCAAGCAGGCCGACGTCGGCGTGGCCATGGGTCAGAAAGGCACCGAAGCGGCCAAGCAGGCCGGCGCCATCGTGCTGGCCGACGACAACTTCGCCTCCATCGCCCAGGCGGTGGAAGAAGGCCGCACCGTCTACGACAACCTGCGCAAAACCGTCACCTTCCTGCTGCCCATCAACGGTGGCGAATCCCTGTCGCTGCTGGTGGCGGTGCTGCTGGGACTGGCCCTGCCCATCGCGCCGGTGCAAATCCTGTGGGTCAACATGGTCAGCTCCATCGCCCTGGCCATGGTGCTGGCCTTCGAGCCCACCGAGCGCGACGTGATGCACCGCGCCCCCCGCCCGCCGCACGAGCCCATGCTCAGCGCCTTTGTCGTGTGGCGGGTGCTGCTGGTGTCGGGCCTGTTCACCGCAGGCATTTTTGGCGCCTACCAATGGGCCCTGCAGCAGGGCCACGGCGTGGAACACGCCCGCACCCTGGCCGTCAACACCCTGGTGGCCATGGAGGTGTGCTACCTGTTCAGTGTGCGCTACCTCAAAAACCCGTCCTTCCACTGGCAGGGCGTGCGCGGCACCCCGCGCGTGCTGGCCGCCGTGGGGGCCGTGGCGGTGCTGCAAAGTCTGTTCACCTACGTGCCCTTCATGCAGGCGCTGTTCCACACCCAGGCCCTGCCCGGGGTCCACCTGGCGTTGGCCTGTGGCATTGGTGCGGCGGTGCTGGTGCTGCTCGAACTGGAAAAAGCCGTGCTGCGACAAATGCGCCACTGAACCGACGGGCCGTGCGAGAATTTCCCCATGCGCCTGTCTCCCCAGCAAACCGCTTTGATCAAACGCCACACGACCGATCTGTTTGGCGCCCAGGCCCAGGTGCGGCTGTTCGGCTCCCGCTTGGACGACACGGGGCTGGGTGGCGACATCGACCTGCTCGTCACCTCCCCCTTGCCGGTGGAGCGCCCAGCCCTACTGCCTGCGCAGCTCGCCACGCGGCTGCAACTGGCCCTGGGCGATCAACGCATCGACGTGGTACTGGAAGCGCCCAACCTGCTGCAGCTGCCCATTCACCGCATTGCGCACGCCGAAGGCCAGCTGCTGTGAGCGACGCCACCGAACGCTTGCGTCACCTGTGTGAGGTGGTGACACTGGAAATCCAACACCTGCTTGTCACCGATGGACGCTTGTTTGCGCAACCCTTCGACGCCCAGCGGGTCATGGGGTTGGCACACGACCCCACAGAGTCCGAAAAGCTGGACGCATTCGTCGCCCGCTTTGGGCGCCTGCAAGATACCACCGGCGACAAACTGCTGCCAGCGCTGCTGCGCTTCGTGGGGCAAATGCCCGGGCCGGTCATTGACAACCTCAACCTCGCCGAAAAGTGGGGCTGGCTGCCCAGCGCCAGTGCTTGGCTGGACATGCGACAAATGCGCAACAAAATGGTCCACGAATACATTCGCGACCCCGCAGTGCTGAGCGATGCCCTGAACACCGCCCACGAGCAAGTGCCCATGCTGGTGACGTCGGCCCAACGCCTGTTGCTGCAAACCCAACAACGTCTACAAGGTCACAAACCCACGTCCACGTAAACGTCGTCCAGCGCCAAGGGGCTGTCCAGGCACGGCAGTTCAATGGCGCCTTCGGTGTGCAGCTCGTGGCGCCAGCCGGTGGCGCGGCGGAACACCTCCACCCGGCGCGCGTCCTGCGCCACCAGCAGGTAGGCCTCCAGGCTGGGCAGCTTCTGGTAGGCCAGCAGCTTTTCGCGGCGGTCGATGCGCTCGGTGCTTTCTGACAGCACCTCCACGATCAGGCACGGGCGTTCGGTGTAGTAGGTGGCGGCGTCTGCGGGGTCGCACACCAGCACCAGGTCCGGGTAGTAGTACACCTCCTGCCCGGCAAAATCCAGCCGCACCTTCATGTCCGACGTGAACAGCTGACAGCCCTTCTGCCGGGCTTTCGGGGTGAGCGCATACGCCACCGCGTTCACGATGCGCCCATGCGCCCGGCTCGCCCCCACCATGGCATACACCTGCCCGTCCACGTACTCGTGGCGGACTTCGCTGTGCAATTCGCCGTCCAGGTATTCCTGCGGCGCGATGAAACGTCTCATGGCGGCCTGTGCGGTCATCGTTTTCTCCCTGTGGTGTGTTCCTGCAACCGCAGTGTAGACCAGCCCCGCCCAGCCAGCCAAGCCTTTAAAATCAAAGGTTTTCCACCTTCCACCAGCCCCTGGGTCTACACCAGCGCCGCTGCACCGCCATGAGCAAAAAAGTCTTCATCAAAACCTTCGGCTGCCAGATGAACGAGTACGACTCGGACAAAATGGCCGACGTGCTGGGCGCCGCCCAGGGCTACGAACCCACCCAGAACGTGGACGAAGCCGACCTCATCCTGTTCAACACCTGCTCGGTGCGCGAAAAGGCGCAAGAAAAAGTGTTCAGCGACCTGGGCCGCGTCAAACACCTCAAGCAAAAAGGCGTGCTCATTGGCGTGGGCGGCTGCGTGGCCAGCCAGGAGGGCGAAGAAATCATCAAACGCGCCCCGTTCGTGGACGTGGTGTTTGGCCCGCAAACCCTGCACCGCCTGCCGCAGTTGCTGGAAGAACGCCAGGCCCAGGCCCGCCCGCAGGTGGACATTTCCTTCCCCGAAATCGAAAAATTCGACCACCTGCCCCCAGCCAAGGTGGACGGCGCCAGCGCCTTCGTCAGCATCATGGAAGGCTGCAGCAAATACTGCAGCTACTGCGTGGTGCCCTACACCCGGGGCGAGGAATTCAGCCGCCCGTTTGAAGAGGTGCTGGTGGAAGTGGCCGGCCTGGCCGACCAGGGCGTCAAGGAAGTCACGCTGCTGGGTCAGAACGTGAACGCCTACCGCGGCAAGATGGGCGATACCGACGAAATCGCCGATTTCGCCCTGCTGCTGGAATACGTGGCCGACATCCCCGGCATCGAGCGCATCCGCTACACCACCAGCCACCCCAACGAATTCACGCCCCGCCTGATCGAGGCCTACGCCAAGATTCCCAAACTGGTCAGCCACCTGCACCTGCCCGTGCAGCATGGATCGGACAAAATCCTCATGGCCATGAAGCGCGGCTACACCGCGATGGAATACAAAAGCACCATCCGCAAGCTGCGCGCCATCCGGCCCGATCTGTCCATGAGCAGCGACTTCATCGTCGGCTTCCCCGGCGAGACGGAAGAAGACTTCCAGAAAATGATGAAGCTCATCACCGACGTGGGCTACGACACGTCCTTCAGCTTCATCTTCAGCCCGCGCCCCGGCACCCCGGCCGCCAACCTGGCGGACGACACGCCGCACGAGGTGAAGTTGAAGCGCCTGCAACACCTGCAAGCCGTCATTGAAGAGAACGTGCAGCGCATCAGCGCCAGCCGCGTGGGCACCGTGCAACGCATCCTGGTCACCGGGCCGTCCCGCAAAAACCCGCAGGAACTCATGGGCCGCACCGAATGCAACCGCATCGTCAACTTCGACGCCGGCCCCCAGAGCACCCGCCTGGTCGGCCAGATGCTGGACGTGACCATCACCCAGGCGCTGCCGCATTCGCTGCGGGGTGAGGTGGTGGTCAAGGAAGGCGCGCTGGCATGACCGCCTCTGACGACATTCGCTGGCAGCAGCGCTTGGCCAACTTTGGCAAAGCCTTGGCACGTCTGAGCGAAGCCGTCGAACTGGCGCAGCAACGGTCCTTGTCGGACCTGGAAAAACAAGGCCTCGTCCAGGCCTTCGAATTCACCCACGAACTGGCCTGGAACGTGATGAAAGACTATTTCGTCTACCAGGGCCACACCGGCATCACCGGTTCGCGCGACGCCATCCGCGAGGCGTTCAAACAAGGCTTGGTTCAAGACGGCGAAGGTTGGATGGAAACCATCAAAAGCCGCAACCAAACCTCTCACACCTACAACCAGGCCGTGGCCGACGACATCGCCCAGCGCGTCTGCGGGCAATACCACCCGCTGTTTATCGCCTTTCACCAGCACATGCAAACGCTGGCCGCTGCACGGTGAAGGCACCCATCCCTTGCCAGTCCACACCCTGGCTGCCTCAGTCGGGCCTGCCAGAGGGGGCTTGGCTGCGCCTGCAACAGGTGTTCCAAAATCACCCCAGCGTGGAACAGGTGGTCCTGTTCGGCTCCCGCGCCAAGGGGAACCACCGGTCAGGGTCAGACATTGACCTGTGTCTGACCGCGCCCAGCCTCTCGCCGCACGAACTCTGGAACCTGGACGCCGAGATCGATGACCTGCTGCTCCCCTGGAAAGTGGACCTGGTGCTGCGGCACACGATCGACTCCCCCGAACTGCTGGCACACATCCAGCGCGTGGGTCTGCCTTTCCACGTCCGCACGGCCAGCCTGTAACGCCCCCACTCCCCCAAACAGGGGATAGCCCCCAACCCCCTGCAATGCTAAAAATTCCCCCATAAATACTCAGGGGGAATTCGGCATGAAACACGCATTCGGCGCACGCAGCCGGGGGTTGACGCTGCTTGAGGCACTCATGAGCCTTAGCATATTGGCAATTCTCACATCAATCGGAATCCCTATCGCGAAACATCTGCAACAAAATATGCAGCTAAAAGGTGCGGCAGAGGCCCTGACCTCCGAACTTCGTCATGCGCAAAGCGAGTCCGTAAAAAGACAAGCGGGCTTTTCCGTCAACTTCCGAACCAACGGCGACACGTGGTGTTACGGATACAGCATCGACATTTCCTGCGACTGCACAGTGCCCACCTCATGTTCTATCGACAATCTGGAGCAAGTCAGACGGCATCATCAATACCCTGGTGTGCGCATCTTGCCAAGCGTTTCAGGCAATCGATTCTCATTTCAACCACGTCGCGGCACGGTCACTGCGGGCAGTGTCACACTGACTGCAAGCAACGGAAAACAACTGAGGGTAGTAGTGAGTGGCTTAGGACGCATCCGAACATGCACACCCACAGGAGAGGCCCGCTTCACCGGCTATCCTTTGTGCTGACACACAACTTTTGACCGTCCATCGACACTTAGAGCACGCACGTCTGATCCTCACACAGAGGACACTCACTCGGCGTAGTATTGAGGCATGAAAAAGGTAGCTCAGCCCCAGATCGGCTTTACATTGATCGAAATGATGATTGTGATTTCGGCAATTGGTATAATTGCTTCAATTGCAATTCCAAGATACACCGACTACATTCTTCGCTCACGAAGAGCCGATGCACACAACACCATCCTGCGCATACAGCAAGACCAAGCTAGGTTCCGTGCGACGAATACAACGTATGGAAACGAATCCACAACTCCCGCACTTCCCTACGCCACAATCTCTCCTGAACGGTATTACGACATTGCCGTAACCAGCCCAACCAGCACAGGCTATGTCATTACAGCGAGCCCCAGAGACTCTCAAGCCAGAGACACGACCTGCTCAACCATAACGCTCACCATCAGCGGCATCACCGAAACATTCGGCCCAACCAATGTTTGCTGGAACAAAAAGTGAAACCATACAAATCGCAATTTGGATTCACAATCATTGAGTTAATGATTGCGCTAGGCATACTAGGCATACTTACATCGATAGGACTACCCCTATTAACCAATTTTAGAGACAACGCCACCATCAAAGGCGCAGCCGAAACAGCTTTGCAAACGCTAAACAATGCAAAGTTTGAATCCATAAAAAGAAATGAACGTATTTACATCAGTGCAAGCACTACTTGCTATGCAGCAAGCACCTTACCCACATGCAACTGTACAGACGCAACGACCACATGCGATATAGCAAAAAAAATTATTTCCGACTATCCCGAAACCACACAAGCCACTACTTTGACTGCAAGCGCAACCACCCAATTCTTTGAACCCAGGAATGGAAGTTTTTCAACCTCATCGACCATTACTTTCACAAAAAAAGGCAAAATCGTTGAGGTGCAGCTAAACTCAACCGGTCGAGTCAGGGAATGCGTCAAAGCCGGATCCGTACCCGGCATACCGGAATGCAGCTAAAACATGAACTCAAAAAAACAAAAGGGCGTATCACTGGTTGAGTTGATGATTGGCCTCACCGTGGGGCTCATCGTGCTTGCAGCTGCCACGACATTTGCCGTCAACAATTTGAAGGCAAACCGGGATGCCGTCAACGCTGCCAGACTCAATCAAGACTTAAGGGCCATCATGGACCTGATGGTTCGAGACATTCGTCGCGCTCATTACACGGCCTCTATTCAATCTTCCCTTGGAGCAAACACCTCAACATTGCTACCCAATGCATTGACACTTGGCGGCACTTGCACCACGTCCGGATGCGACAAGATCACATACACATACGAAAGCATTCAAAGGGAATTCGATCTATCCAGCGGCTCACTCAGACACAAAATTGGGTCTGCTGCCGCAGAAAAAGTTAGTGACGACTATTCGACCAGCATTACCAATTTAAATTTTTGCTACGTAGACACACAGGGCGATTCAGACCCAACCAATGACACTTGCACCAGCACAGCGCCTTCAAGCCACTCGATAACCATATCAGGCGTATCCGAAAAAATTAAAATCAACATGGTGAAAATCTCAATCACAGGCGCACTCATCAAGAGCCCCGCAACGACAAAAACACTGATTGAAACAGTCAAAATTAGAAACGATTCATTCTCCTAAGGTTGTACGATGCACAAAACTCTCAGCCTCACACACTTGCCAGGCAAGCAGCGCGGCGTGGCAACCGTATTTATTTCAATAGTCTTTTTGACGCTACTGACCTTGGTCACGCTGTACTCATCAAGATTTCTTATTTTTGAACAAAATATCTCCACCAACCAATACAGATCAACCCAAGCTTTTGAAGCGGCTCAGCTAGGATTGGAACGTGGAGTGGCATGGCTGCAATCTCGCTCCAGCAGCCCTAATATTGAGAACTGGTCTGGAAGCAACACGACAACTTGCAAAGAGAACACCACACCAACCAATGTTTACAGCATATATTCCTTGGCTTGGTCAGCGCCCGCTGGCAACTCACGATTCATCAATGCAAGCTCTCCATGCAACCTCAATATGCCAACCAGTTTGGCAATTCAAATGGGCAGCATCAATTACACCGTAAACATTCAATACACCCAAACCATAAGCACCATTTCAGACATTGCTTTTTTAAAAATTTCAGCAACCTCAGCCTCTTCCGACACAATGGGAGGAAGTGCAAGAGTAGAACAAGTTGTTTCAATACCAGCAGGCCCAACGGGCTCTGGCGGATTGGCAGACAGCCCTCTCATCGTCAAGCAATGTTTAACTGGCGTTACCGGAAATCCAGATATTTGTCCAGCGAATGTTAGCAGCGGAAGTGAAGATATTTCAGGGGCTGGCGGTGCACCCGATTGCGCAACAGGTACTGGCACAACAGGCGTCGCATTGGTTTCACTGCAACCTACACCTACTGACTCCGCAGCCGCGGAGTCTTGCTTGCCATTAGGCAGCTCACACATGAAACCGCATGGAGGCGGTAGAAGCTTCCTCAATACCCCAACTGCAACCGTATGGGATACGCTATTTCCCAACGGAAAACTGACTGAACAGATGGTGCAAACATTTGCTGCAGCTTCAGTCCCCGGATTTGTCTACTACAACGGATCAAACGCTCCTGCCAAAATTCCAGCCCAAGGAACCAGCTCACAGCCAGTAATTATCTACGTGGACAGCTCAGCGGACTGCCTCAAGCTGGCACCTGGGGATTTTCACGCACTAGTCTATTACGAAACCACTTCCAATTGTGAGCTTCACGGTGGTGGATCTGTAGACTTGACAGGAACCATTGCAGCCGAAGGCAGCATTACGAAATTTAACGCCAACACCATTATCAGAAACAGCGCCTTCACCAACGATTGGGAATCCATCGTCACAGAGGGGGCAGCCATTTTCGCCAGAGTTCCTGGCACTTGGAGGGATTTTCAATGATCAGTCATAAATCCCACGGGATAACCCTCATTGAAGCCCTCGTTGCCATCACCATTGTGGCACTCGGTGTGGTTGGCATCATCAAATTTCAATCTCAACTTTTTTTCAATGGCGCGGTAGCCAAGCAACGCTCCATTGCCACCGCTATAGCCCAAGAACGCATGGAAGAGCTGCGGGGCTTTATCAGCTCCGCCGGTTATTCGGCCATAGCTGCTGTTGACACCACGGCGAATGACAGCACGCCAGGTATTTTTGGGCCATCTGGGGGTGAGAGTTTCAGCAGAGATGGCGCAAATTTTCTTCGCTTAACCGAAGTCACCAGCTACACAAGCCCCTACACGTTCATAGATGTAAAAGTTACCGTTTCGTGGACCCTGTCTATCAACACGACAGAATCGGTCGTTTTTGCAACCAGTGTCGCATGGGTTGATCCTGCTTCAGCAGGAATTCTCATGTCTGACCCCGGTATTGTCACCAGCGGGGGTTGCCCGAGTCAGACCGTAAATGACGATGCATGCATCGGCACAGCCTCAGCAACAACCAACGGGCAAGTTTTGACCATTTCATACACCTCAGGTGGCGCCGGCAGTGGTCAATGGACTTGCACAAACGGCACTTTGGTCAAGGGCACAAGTACATGCAGCGCGAACTGTGCTGAAACGGTGGTTCAGGATGGTTCATGCGAGGGCACTGCCCCCCCCACCAACCACGCGGGAACAGCATCCGTCACTTATACAGCAGGGGGGGTAGGCAGTGGCGTCTTCACTTGCAATGCAGGCATCTGGAACAAAACATCTGGCGATTGCGAACCAGGTAAGTGCACAGCCCCCTGGGGTTCTGTCATTGAAAACGGCGGAAATGTAACTGCCTACAGCAGCGCCAACCCCCTGTCATCCTGCAATACTGTCAGTGAAACCAGAACTTGCACCAACGCTGTACTCTCGGGTACGTTTACAAATCAATCATGCAGCGAACCATGCAATGGCGGAACTTATTTGGGAATCATTGCCTCTGGCAGCAATATTAATGCTTATGAATTCCCTACTGCAGCCACCTGCACAACCCAAAACCGTGTTTGCTCTAACGGAACACTTTCAGGCACATTCCAATACAGAGAATGCACACCGACTGGATCTAGCAGCTGCACAGTTGCCGGCATTACTTACAATCCTGGTGCAACAAGGGATTTTTACTCCACCAGCTCCTCCGGCGATTGTAATGGTGTCAAGAAAACATTTACCTGCAACGGCGCCTCCGGTCTGTTTGAAGATGAACTCGGGAATGCTCAAAGCACGACAGCATATACCGCCATAGATTGCGTCAGCACCCCTTGCTCAATAAAAATAGCCGAAATAAAATTCAACACCAGCACTCCAAAATTCTGCAACACACCTGAAATCATTTCGCCTTACACCTGCACCAAAAAGAACGATAAAGAGTTTAACTGCACCACTGCATATGAATTCAATGTCGGCTCAACTGCTGCAAAACCAACTGGCCTCAAAATAGAGGTTGGAAGCGGCGGTAGCAAAACCTGCACATCAATCGCTGACTCAAAAATCGTCTGCTCAACCAGCGGCACTTCTCCGACAGTTCTCCCAACTCAGTGTACGATTGCAGGTACTGCTTACACTATGGCTTGCACCGTCACTCCTTGAAAATCTCACAAGATTAAAGGTCACCATTTGCCCCTCACCCACCCCGCCATCATCGGCCTAGGTTACGTCGGCCTGCCGCTGGCGGTGGAATTCGGCAAGCACCTGCCCACGGTCGGGTTCGACATCAACCCCCTGCGCATCCAGCAACTGCGCGCGGGGGTGGATGCCTCCCGTGAAATGGACACGACGGAAATCACTGCGGCCCAGCAACTGCGCTTCACCGACCAAGCGGCCGACCTCGCAGCCTGCAACGTGTTCATCGTCACCGTGCCCACGCCGGTGGACGACTTCAAGCGGCCCGACCTATCCCCCCTGCTGGCCGCCACGCGCACCATCGCCGGCGTGCTCAAACGCGGCGACCTGGTGGTGTACGAATCCACCGTTTACCCCGGCTGCACCGAGGAAGACTGCGTTCCCCTGCTGGAACGGCTCTCTGGCCTGCGCCTGAACGTGGACTTTCACGTCGGCTACAGCCCCGAACGCATCAACCCCGGCGACCGCACCCACCGGCTCACCAACGTGGTCAAGGTCATTTCGGGCTCTAACGCCGAAGCCCTGGACCGCGTGGACGCGCTCTACCGCACCGTGGTACAGCCCGGCACCTACCGGGCGGCGTCCATTCAGGTGGCCGAGGCCGCCAAGGTCATTGAAAACACCCAACGCGACATCAACATCGCCCTGGTGAACGAACTGGCCATGCTGTTCAACCGCCTGGGCCTGGACACCCAGGCCGTGCTTGACGCCGCCGGCACCAAGTGGAACTTCCTGCCATTCCGCCCTGGGCTGGTGGGCGGCCACTGCATTGGGGTGGACCCGTACTACCTCACCCACAAAGCGCAAAGCGTGGGGTTCCACCCCGAAGTCATCCTTTCGGGCCGCCGCGTCAACGACGGCATGGGCCGGCACGTGGCCCGGCAGCTCATCAAGGGAATGATCAAACAGAAAATCGCCATCCAGGGTGCGCGCGTGCTGGTCATGGGCCTCACGTTCAAAGAGAATTGCTCCGACGTGCGCAACACCCGCGTGGTAGACATCGTGGACGAACTGCGCGAGCACGACATTGCGGTGGATGTGTTCGACCCCGTGGCCGACCTCAGCAGCGAAGCCCCCACCCCCTACCCCTTGCTAGCGGCCCCCACCCCCGGCACCTACGACGGCGTGGTGCTGGCCGTGGCCCACCAAGCCTTCAAAAACATGGGTATCGCCACCATCCGCGCCCTGGGCAAACCGGTGCACACGCTGTTCGACGTGAAAAACCTGTTTGCGGCGGACGAGGCGGATTTGCGGCTTTAAGCTTGGCGGACAGCTTGCATTGGCCTGACTGCACTCATAACATGCAACAAAATCAACACCCAGGACGCGCCGTGACCATAACCACCGTATCGACGATGTCCTGAAGCTGCGGATTTCAGCTGACCGCATGGACCCGTTCGACAGTACGAATTGGATGCATTAAAACCTCGAAATCCCCCTTCACAATCGACACTGCGTTGTTGTGTACCGACATGCATGCTCCCGATATACGCAGGATCCGCGACTCAATATTCGCCACAACCACGCAAAAGCACCGTCTGACCTTCGTCACTCGCAACGCGGCTGGCTCTAAGTTCAAAGGGCTGGGCGTCAATATCCACAATCCTTGTAATGGAAAGCCTGCCCCACCCAACAACGTCCATCTAGGTGTGCTTTGCGATCCGGTACAGATTGTGGCCACCTCAAAACCACAGGAGTAACGCATGAGCAACTCTGACTCGAAACCCATCTACGTCACGCAGCCCCACCTCCCTCCACTGGAAGAGGTTATTCCCTATCTAGAGCAGATCTGGGCGAATCATCAACTCACCAATGGCGGCCCGTTCCATGTCAGACTCGAACAAGCCTTGTGTGACTACCTGGGCGTGGAGCATATATCCCTCTTCGCCAACGGCACACTTGCCCTAGTCACTGCGTTACAAGCACTTCGCATTACTGGCGAAGTCATCACCACTCCCTACAGCTTCGTCGCAACCGCCCATTCCTTGCTCTGGAATGGCATCAAGCCGGTCTTCGTGGACATTGACCCACAAACGCTGAATCTAGACCCAGATAAGATCGAAGCCGCTATCACGCCTCAAACAACAGCCATTCTTCCGGTTCATGTCTACGGATGCCCTTGTGACACAAAACGCATTCAGAAAATAGCTGACACCTACGGCCTCAAAGTTATCTACGACGCCGCCCACGCCTTCGGTGTCGAGGATGAAGGAGGCAGCATACTACGTCATGGTGACCTGTCGATTCTCAGTTTTCACGCCACCAAGGTTTTTACAACCTTCGAAGGTGGTGCGATCATCAGCCCGGACGAAAAAACCAAGAAGCGCATCGACCACCTGAAGAATTTTGGTTTTGCTGATGAAGTTACGGTGGTCGCACCTGGCATCAACGGCAAGATGAATGAATTCCAAGCCGCTGTGGGTTTAGCGCAGCTCAAGCACATCAAACATGCACTTGAAGCGCGAAAAGAAATTCACGAAAGATATAGAAAGTCACTTTCAGAATTCAATGGGGTGAGCATCCAAATTCAACCCATCAGCGCCCGCAATAACTACTCGTATTTTCCTTTATTCGTAACCGCTGAAAATCAATCCAGCAGAGACGAAGTTTATGGGATACTCAAGAAAAATGGAATTCATGCTAGACGATACTTTTTCCCCCTAATTTCAAACTTTCCAATGTACCGCGGACTTCCATCATCGAAGCAAAACAATCTTCCAATTGCAACAAAAGCAGCAGAGCAAATTCTCTGCCTCCCAATATTTCCAAATCTCACCCACAACGATCAAGAAAGAATCATAAACCTCATTCTAAAAACATAAAATTCATATAGACAAAATGTTGACCAAAAAAAAGATCGCAAAAATTGGATTTGCCTCCGTCGGAGAAAACGTACGAATATCCGAACATGCCCAGTTCTATGGAGCCTCAAAAATTCATTTGGGAAATCATGTTCGAATCGATGATTTTTGCATTTTATCAGCAGGCATTGATGGCATCGAAATAGGAGACTATGTACACATAGCTGTATATTCCTCAATTATAGGCCATGGTCGAGTTCATCTCGATCATTACAGCAATATATCATCACGAGTCTCCATCTACTCAAGCAATGATGATTACAGTGGATTCGCGATGACCAATCCAATGGTCCCCTCTAAATTCACGAATGTAAAGCATGCACCCGTATATATAGGGAAGCATGTCATCATAGGCAGCGGAAGCATCATATTGCCTGGCGTCAAAATTTTAGAAGGCGCAGCTATCGGAGCACTAAGTTTAATAAAAAAAGACTGCGATCAATTTTGCATGTACGCAGGCAACCCGGCAAAAAAAATCATGAACAGGAATCAAAACCTTCTTGAAATTGAAAAAGAATTCACAAATGAATTGAAAAATATCACTCAGAATATCAGATCTTAAGATAAGATCACGCACGCGGGGAAAAATTGAAAACCCAAATAAGTACATCCATACTTGTACAGGCCTACATCAACCTATTGGGCATCATATTGATGCCCGTCTATCTGAACTACCTCAGCCCAGAAGCCTTCGGATTAGTAGGCATATTTCTATTGGCCCAGTCACTCATACAGCTTCTTGACATGGGCCTGACACCAACGCTCTCACGCGAAATAGCAAGAATGCGCGCTAAAGAACTATCGCCACAAACAGCTATTGCGCGAGTGCAATCCATAAAGTGGATCATTAGAACACTAGCCTTGGTCATTACTTTAGCAACCTGGTTGTGCAGCGACTTAATCGCAGCCTACTGGATAAGCACAGAAAAATTTTCAACCTCGAGCATTTCCACATATTTATCACTAATCGGATGCACCAGTGCACTTCGCTGGTTGAGTGGTATGTATAGAGGCATTTTGGCAGGCCTTGAAGAACAGCAGAAAATCAACAAATTGTCAGCCATATTTGCAACCCTTCGCTTCATCGGCCCAATACCAATTTTTATATTTATATCGACCACACCCGAAAGTTTTCTTATCTTTCAACTATTCACAAGCGCTTTAGAGTTAGCTGCCTTCAGCATATCCTCCCATGATTACCTCCCCAAACTGAAGAAAAGCCGGCAATTATTATTATCACTCAGGGAGACCATCCCCATGGTGAGCAGCATGGCATTTCTTAATGGCATTTGGATTCTGCAGACGCAAACAGACAAATTTATACTATCGGGTATTCTTAGCCTAAATAATTATGGCCACCTCACCCTCGCAACTGCAGTTGCAAGTGGTGTTTTTGTACTCATCGCGCCAATGAATCAAGTTATTCAGCCACGCCTGAACTATTTGTTAGCCAAATCAGAGCTTAAAGAATTTATTCAGCTTTATCGCTTATCAAGTCAGTTCAGCGCCATAGGTTTCTTCACATTGGGAATTTCTGCCGCCATATTTTCCGAAGAAATTATTTACATCTGGACAGGAAAAAAGGAACTGATCAACTCAATTTCACCAGTACTTTTTTGGTACGGATTAGCCAACTCGACAATGGGGACCATGCTGATGCCATTTATGCTTCAGCTCGCACATGGTAAATTGAAATTACATGCGATTGGCAGCAGCATCTTACTCTTCATATCAATACCAACCCTATTAATCGTTACTCCAAACTTTGGCGCCACTGGAGCAGCATTCACATTTTTTACTACAAATATGCTTTTTTTACTTGCTTGGTCACCAATTGTTCACAAAAAATTTATACCTTATCTTCAATGGCGATGGTTATTTTTAGATATTATTCCGCCGACTATTGCGATTGCCAGTCTTCTTTTGCTTTCATCACTCTTCATGCCCGATGGACTCTGGACCCCACTTGCTCTGGTATGGATCACATGCTCAATGGTTCTAGCTGGTTTCGGAGGAATATTATCTGGCAGACATACTTGCCAGTACATCTTGAAAGAATTTTCGATTGCGAGAAACCAAAATAATGTCTAAGCCCCTAGTGAGTGTCTGCGTTACCACCTACAACCACGAACGATACATACGCGCATGTCTTAATAGTGTTCTAATGCAGACCGAGTGTGCATCACTTGAAATCTTAGTAGGAGACGACTCATCCAACGATGAAACCACGAAAATCGTCAATGAAATTGCGAACCTCAATCCGGGAGTTATCCGTCACATTCGAAATATCAAAAATAAAGGCGCTACAAAAAATTTAAATTATTTAATCCAAGAAGCACGTGGCCAGTACATCGCGCATTTAGACGGCGATGATTTTTGGTTACCAGGGAAAATTGCTGCGCAAATTTCATTTCTGGAAAATTACACTGATTGCCCTGCTGTCTACACCAATGCTTTTTGCATTAATGACGATGGCTCCGCCGCCGGCTTGTTTACAAATTACAAATATAGCCGCATAAGTACGCATGAGCTTATTCGTCGAGGAAATTTTCTTAACCACAGCCCCCTCTTATATCGAGGTAATTTAAAAAAATTTTTAGTACACCCAAGTTGCAATATGCTAGATTACAGCATCCACATTAATCTAGCATCACATGGAAGATTGGGCTTTCTAAATCAACCCCTAACGACCTATCGAGTATCATCAAGAACCTCCATAATAACTCACTCAGGAAACTACATTCGCGAACTCTACTGGGCAACTCTCAGCTCAGTTAAATATCCATACGCAACCAATAGCGAAATCAGCGCTGGCATGGCAGAGTTTCTTCGAACAATTTTTTTCCAAGCGATTCTCCAAAAATCTTTATCACCCCTCTCCTACTGGCTACCTCGCATTCTTAAGAATGCCCCTTCAGGAAAAATCATAATTTTGGCCCAAGCCATCAGCGCTATAATTCGTAGATGTTCAACCATAGTAGCCTCTAGAATATACAAAAAATTAACCGGAAACCCAATGAAGATATTGTATCCACGATGAATATTAAACGAATCCTTAAAATCAACCCAAAAGTTATTGCTTTAGGGTTGTTTTATCGGCTCACTCCATTCAAGCGCCATTACTGCGTAATTTGTAAACGATATTCAGGCGGGTTTTTACCTTACGCGCATGCTGGAGTCTCCAAACTTACAGATGCACTTGAATGCATTGGCAGTAATGTCGAGGCGTTTTCATGCCCTTGGTGTGGATGCCATGATCGCGAACGTCATATTTTCATGTATATGACTGCATCAGGTTTTCTTCCGGATCTTACCGGAAAGAAAATCTTGCATTTCGCTCCAGAAAAGCATTTGAGTCGGATTATTCGAGCAAGCTCTCCAGACGAGTACATTGGATGTGACCTGTACCCGCATAGTCCAGATATCATAAAAGTTGACATGCTTAGCATGCCTTTCAAGGACTCCCAGTTTGATCTTCTAATAGCCAATCATGTTCTGGAGCACGTATTCGATGCAGATCGCGCAATTAAAGAAATAACACGCGTAATCAAACCTGGCGGCCATGCGATTATTCAAACACCATTTTGCAAGAAATTAATATCTACATGGGAAGACAAAGGGATTGACACTGAAGAGGCGCGTCTACAAGCCTACGGCCAAAATGATCATGTTCGTCTTTTTGGGTCTGATATTTTCCAAATTCTCTCGACTCACGGCTTAATCTCAGCAGTAAGCCAACACAACAATATATTATCAAACACAAACCACAAAAAAATCGGCGTCAATCCAAATGAGCCATTTTTCTTATTTAAAAAACCCGAAATCGATTGAATCCAGATTGCAAAAAACAAAGAGCCCCTTATCAAGCAGCATCCAAACTCAATCAACCACCAAATTTATCACCCGCAACAACCGAGAAATATGCAGATATAAATGAAAGACTACTATGGCGAATCGCCCTGGTTACTGATCGCAAAAGCAGTGCAGTCAATTTCAAAAAATAGACCATCTCTGCTATAAATCCAGATTCAAACATCTTCTTATGAAGTAAAAGATGAGAGCCAATGATTTTTTTTTCATAAAAATCGGATCCTGGCACGCTACTTGCCCCAACTTCATGAAGAACTCTAGCTGAATCAACAAAAGCAATTTTCCCTATTCCAAGCCTTAGTCCAAACTCAACATCCTCACCATACATAAAAAAATCTTCATCAAACCATTTTGAAGAAAGACGCTCTGTCGCAAGGAGTTGACAGCAGCCGCTAGGATATCCAAAACTACCCAACCATTTCTTCCTCAAATACAATCCAAAATACTTTTGATAATAAACTTCCCCCAAAACAGCACCATTATGATCGATAGATGGACAAGAGACAATAATCGATCGATCCTCCTCCAGAGGCCTCAACATTTTGGCAATCGCCCCCTTAACGACAACTGCATCATTATTTATCAATAAAATCCAAGAGCCTGGATGATTCTGCTGAATCCACTCTCTACCCCGGTTAACACCAGCCGAAAACCCCAAATTTCTCTCACTTATCACAACACTGACCTTCTCATTTAAAGAGAAAATTTCTTTAACTTCTCCAGCAGAGACACCTTGATCCTCAGAGTTATCAAAAATCAACACATGGTCAACACCATCATCCAATAAACTCTCAACGCATTTTTCTGTTCTCAATGCATCTCTATAATTCAGCGTGAGCCCCACAACACTTTTCATATAATTTACCGATATTTTTTAACATTAGATGCACTCACAACCCCTCTCCACATGTGAGTCAACTGGACCATGCGCTGCGAGTCAAAAATGCCATGTACAACAATGGTGATTCCCAGTTTGATTACCGCCCAAAACCTCCAAACACCTGGCACGCAATCATTCCTCACCAGCCAGATTGCATTTCTAAAAAGATAATAGTGCCTAATTGGTGATCGATATGGCCACACGCGCCACCCAAAGAGCCAATACTTCAGCGTTTTCTGCCCCATTCGGTGCTTGAAGATAGCCTTGGGTATCCCCCAAAGGCTGTACCCATGGTGCAGCACACGAAAGGCCCATTCGGTGTCCACATGGTCAATGAAGAAGGCTTCATCAAGTCCTCCCAGTTCATCAAACAAGTGAACCGGCACCAAGCTACCGCTTCCATTCACATTGGTGCAGGGCACGGCTTGGAGGCTTCCTGCCTCCGGGTAAATGCGCCGCCAACGCCACCGTGTGGCTTGGTGAAACCCATGTTGCAAGCCGGTTTCTACATCCAGCAACATGGGCCCCACGGTGCCCGGGTTCAATCCGCCCCGTTGCAGACCGTCCATCGCGTCCCACAAGGCTTGGACACTGCCCGGTTGTGGCTCGCTGTCTTGGTCCAGCAGCAAGCAGTACTCCACAGTCGGCCATTGCGCACGGCCTTGCTTGATACCTTGGTTCAAGGCTGCCGCCAAGCCCAAATTCTGTGTATTCGCCACCACCTGCAAGCGGGGCACTGTTTTTTGCAGCGCCAGCAGGGCCTGCACAGTGGCCTCGCCAGAGGCGTTGTCGATCACCACTTTTGGGCATTCTGGTGGCAACAACTGCATTTGCCGCCGCAGAACGTCCAGGTCTGGGTGGTAGGTAACCGTCACAACTAGCACCTTGTCCAGCCCACTGGCCCTTTGGGTGATCGCGGCTGCCGACATTTCAGGCCCGTTTCAATCGGTAAATCAATGTGGGAATCATGGGACGCAACGGGGTCAGGCAGCTATCAGGCACGACCTTCAAGCATTTCGCCATCCTGCTGCCTGGCCGCTCTATGTCCAGGGTTGCACGCCAAGCGGGGACACACACATTTTCGAATGCCAGACCGGCCTCTGCCAGCAAGGTTTCTATCTCGCCCAGCGTCAAGGGCTCGCAGTCGTAATGTCTGCCCCGGCGTGCAGCTTGCAGGTAAGGTGTGCGCCAGCCGCGCGGCAGCCAGCTCAAAAAGGGCAGCCGGTAATGGGGCTCCACCAGCATCCAGCGGTTGGGCACAGCCAAATACCCCACACCATCCGGTTTCAATACTCGGCGCACTTCTTGTAGGTGGGCCAATTGGGCGGCCTCGTCACCCACGTGCTCAATCACATGGTTGGTCACGACCACATCAAAAGCTCTATCTTCAAAGGGCAAGGCGGCACCTGCCACCTGCACATAGCGGTACCCATCGTGCACCAAGCGTTGGTCCACCACATCCACAGCCGTCACGTCATAACGGTGGGTGGCTTGCACACCAAAATAATGCGCAATGCCGCCAGACCCAGTACCGATTTCCAGCAACCGGTAAGGTTCAAGCCGTGGCGGCAGCGCCAGCAATTGCTCAATCTTCATGCCCTTGAGGCATCTGGACGGCAAGTCCAGCACCGCATGCGGCTGTCTACTTTTGCTCAAAGCGCTGTCTCGCTCAAACTGGTTATGGTTCGCTGCAATTCTTGGGTGATGCCCAGACCAAAGTTCTGCCATTCAAACTGGCTGGCAAAGGCTTGGCATTGCGCAATGGTGGGTTCACCGCAAGCCAGTGCATGAACCACCGCATCGGCAAGCCCGGCGTAGTTGCCTACAGGCACCAGCCAACCCGAACGGTCGGGGCACACCGCATCACTCACGCCCCCTGCGGCAAATGCCACGGTGCGCAAGCCGTGTGCAGCCGCCTCGATGGCCACCATGCCAAAGCCCTCTGGATCACCCGCCATTTCGCGTATGGGGAACACATGCAGGTTGGCCGCTCCATAAGCAAGGGCCAATTCGGCATCATCCAAAATGCCCAAAAAATGCACATGCGCACCAACGCCGGCAGATTCAGCCGCTTCGGCAATCGCTTGAGGCGATTGCGCCTGGGCATGAAGTGCATGCTTGGGTGCATCACCCACCACAACCAGCACCACATGGGGCACTGCGCGCGCAATGGCTGGCAAGGCATGGGTCACAAACTCCAGCAGGCCTTTGCGCGCACTCAAGCGCCCCACCGACAACAACATGGGTTTGCAACCCAAACCATGTTTGTGACGGAAGGCAGCCACAGAGGTCTCTGCAGGCAAAGTGGCCGGCATGGCCACGCCCGGGTGCACCACCCCCACCCGCGCAGGTGCCACACCCGCGGCCTCGCACAAAGCAGCGGTAGCACGGCTGTTGGCCACCAAGCGGTCCATGCGGCGCAGCATGGGCACCCAAACACGCTGGTACACCTGATTGGGCACCACCACGTCCAGTCCATGCACATATGCCACTGCACGGGCGCCGCAGGCCCTGGCGGCCAACCAAGCTGCAGGGGCGGTGAGTCCACTGCCTGCCAGCACCACGTCAGGGCGCCAAATGCGCGCCTCCGCCAGGGCCACACAGGCACTGCGCCACACAAAACGCCGCAAGGGGTTCAACGGCACTTCACGCACCCGTACGTCATTTGTGGTGTGCTTACCAGCCCCCTCAGGAGCGATCAACCGCACCTCGTGCCTGCGGGCCAATTCATCCACCATGTGGCGGTTGAGCCGCTCCATCCCGCCCAACAAGGGGGGGTAGTTGCGGGTCACCACCAGCACACGGCTCATGCATCCACCCCATCTTGGGAATGACTGTCTTTGTACATCAAGGCGGTGATCTGCTCCGAAATCAAGCCCATCAAAAACACCAGCAGCGCCCCGCTGAACAGCATGGCACTCATGTTGGTGAAGCGGCCCGTGGTGCCCAAGGTATAGCCGTACCAGGCGGCCCCCGCCATAAACTGCAATAGGGCCACAGGCCCGAACAGTTTGAGCGGAGAATACAAGGTGCCGATCTTGAAAATGATGAGCAGAAAGCGCACACCGTCTTTCACCAACCTGATGTGGCTTTTGCCCACCCGCTGGGCGGCGTCAATCGGGATGTAACCGACCGCATACCCGGCCCGGAAAAACGCCATGGTGCTGGTGGTGGGGTAAGAAAAGCCGTTGGGCAGCAGGTACAAAAATTCCTTGAACTTGTGGGCGCGCACCGCCCGGAAGCCCGAGGTCAGGTCTTGAATGCGGTGGCCCGCCATGTACGTGGCCAGCCGGTTGTAAAAACGGTTGGCCAAGCCGCGCCCCACGCTGGCCTGGGAGCCTTTGCCGCGTGCCCCCACCACCATGTCGAAGCCTTGGCACAGCGTGTCCAGCAAGCGGGCCACGTCGGCCGGGTGGTGCTGGCCATCGGCGTCCATGAACACCAGCACCTCACCCTGGGCGTGGCGCGCACCGGTTTTGATGGCAGCACCATTGCCCATGCTGTAGCGGTGGCTCACCACCCGGGCACCGGCCTGGGTGGCCACGGCGGCGGTGTCGTCGGTGGAGCCGTCGTTCACCACCAGCACTTCGGCCCCGGGGTGGCGCTGCACCAGTTCGGCCACCACCCGGCCAATCGCGCCCGCCTCGTTTTTGGCGGGCAACACAATGCTCAGTGTGGGCAGACCGGCCTCAGCGGACAGGGGGCTCTGGTGAGTGGGGTTGGGCGTCAAGAGGTAGGTCCTTCAGTTCGTCCAGCAGGGCCTGGCGCAGGCGCTGCATTTCGCGCTCATGGTAGCCCACCTTCGCCATGTACCAGCGGTGTACGGCCGGCATGTTGCGCGGCAGGCCTGGCGCGGCGGCGGTGGTGGGTTGCAGCGTGTCCAACAGGGCCAAGGCTTGGCGGTATTGCCCATGGGTGGCCAACTGGGCCACGCCCAGTAGGTTCACGTCGGGTTCCGGCGTGAGTTGCCGCACCTGCCCAAAGGCCTGCGCCGCTTCGACATAGCGTTTTTGCTGCAAGTGCAATTGGGCCTCGCGTTGCCACAACAGCACTTGCACCGGCTGTGCATCGCGGGCCAGGCGGGAAGTACGCACCTCGTGCACCAGCACCAACACCTGTGCAGGGGTATAGCCACGGCAGGTGCCGTCGGTCAAATACGCAAACAGTTGGTTGAGCTGGGCTGTGGCTATTTGGGGTTGGTGTGCCACCGCATTCAAGGTGGCCAGCAAACGCCCCACCCCGGCTTGCGGAGGCTGACCTTGCTGGCAATCCAAACCCACAGAAGCCAGCACCCACGGCAGGCCGTTCGGGTCCAGCTCCAGCGCCAGGCGGTTGAGTCGCGCCGCTTCCTCCAAGTGGCCGGTGCGCTGCCAGAAGTTGGACAGGTGGTGCAAGGCCCGGGGCGAACGCGGTTGCTCCTGCACCCAGCGCAAGGCCTGCACAAAAGGCTGCCCCCACACGTTGGCACGCTGCGCCGTCACGGCGGCCAAGCCAGTCAACAACAGCACAGCCAATACACGCCGGTCGGCCCACCACGGCCGGCCAGGTGCCGGGGCCTTGGGCCACAAGGCGCAAGCCACCGGCAGGCCTAACAAGGCAGCGGGCAGGTAGTTGCGGTGCTCAAAGTACAACTCCAACTGGAGAAAGGTGGACTCCAGCAGATGCCCGGCCAGAAAGAACAGCACTGCCGCGGCGGCCAGGGGCCAGCGCGTGCGCCAACGCAGCGCCAGTCCCGCCACCACGGCCCAGGCAACCCAGGCGAATGCCGTGGTCCACGGACTGAACCAACCTGTGGACACGACCACCGCGTCGTTGTACAGGCTGCCACCGCCCGGTTTGGGCAAGGCCAACGCGGCCAGATAGTCCCACAGCACGCGGCCTTGGGTCAGCAGGCGTTCGTAGGGCGTGAAGGCACGTGCACCGGCTTCGCCCCCCCACAAACTGGGCACCAAAGCCAACCAATACCCCAGCACCAACGCGGCCGGCAAGCCCACGCAAACGGCCCGCCAGGTGCGAAAGGCCGCTGTGGGCGGATGGGGCTGGCGCCGGTCGTGCGCGGCCAGCACCGTGATTTCCAGCACCAGCACCAGCACCGGCAACAGGGCGCCGTTTTCTTTGCTCAGCACCGCCAACAAGCCACAGCCGCCCACCGCCAAAGCCATGTGCAAGTACAAGGGCCAGCCAGCGCGTGGTGCATGGCTGGTACGGGCCCACACATACCACCACAAACCCAGCAGACTGAACAGCGCCGACAACTGGGCCATGCGCTGCACCACGTACAGCGTGGTGGACACCCACATGGGGTGCAGCAACCACAGGCCCGTGGCCAACACGGCCACCGCCGCACTGCGGTGGGCTGGTGTGCCCACAGCCAGCAACAACTGGCGCAGCAGGCCCCACAGCAGCAAGCTATTCAGCAAATGAATGAGCAGGTTGGTGCGTTTGAAAGGCCAGGGTTCGGCCGGCCAGGTGCGCGCATCGAGCAAAAAGCTCAGGTGCGACAGCGGGCGCCCTGTGGGCCCAGAAAACCCCGAGCTGAGGTACAGCCACAGCTTTTCTGCGGTGTCGATGACACCGTACTGCCCCAGCAGGGCTAGGTTGCTCCAGTCGTCAAAAATGAATTCACCCGACAGGCCCGGCCAGTACAGGAGGGACACCAGTACCGCAACCCCAAGCCACACCAATATCCAACAAACTGGTTTTACCTTTGAAAAATCAACGAGGCATGGATTTTTTTTCATTCAACCGCCCTGACAATTGATCGAGCTTTTGTTGCAAAGCCTGAATTGCGCCATCTCTATGACCCCAACGATCAAGCTCTTGAACTCTTTCAATCCCTTCTTGCGCCTCACGAAAGTGCCCCAAAATCAATTGAACAGAAATCAAGTTCATCCACATCTGAACGTCACGGGGGGATTGAACAACCGCTTGCGATAAAACCAAACCAGCCTCATCGACATCCTTGATCAAATTCAACAAACTGTTTGCATACATTGCCGATATGTCCGAGCGCCACGAATGAACCCGATAGGCCTCCCTCAGGAGATTCACCAACCTCTCCGAATCCAATTGAATTTCACCGCTTATCTGAGCTTCCAAAAGTCCATACAAAGCATTAACATCTTGGTTTGAGAGCGGATGGGACACAATATAATTCTCCGCCCTACCCCACCAAACATCGGCATCCAACAAAACTTTTTTACCATTTAGAAAAAGCAAAGCCTGATACGGCAAAAATGTAGTATTAGGCAAATCCGCAGCACGCCTAAAAGCAGACACCGACTCGTGAAACCCAGGTGTGCCAGGATCAGGATTAAGCCGATTCAAGACGACTCCCAGTTCATAAACTGCACGCGGGGAATTACTCTGCCGCTGACTTTCGAAATATGCATGCTTGACCGGGTGAGACCACTCGTTAGAGCGCATATACGTCACACCAACATACCAAGTAAGCAATGCAAATATAAAAAAATATATCACCAACCTCCAACGACCGAAATGCGCATGAAAAAGCAATAAGCCAAATACAACCCACATAACCCCGACAGAACCCATGTAATTTCTATGCTCATACACCAACTCAAGCGGAACTACAGTCGAAACAAGCAAATGCATTACGAAAAACCATAAAATCCCAAAAGCAAGCCACGGCTTATCTTTACGGAGTAAAATGGAAACACAGATCAACAAAAAAATTCCAATTACACCAAAAATGCTTGCTGGCGGACTCAGTGGGCCCGTGGAAACCTCATAAGCATCATGATATAGAGAAAGCACATCCATGGATGGCGCCAATATCCATGCCAAATAGCCCCATACCACACGAGCCTCTGTCCACAACCGCTCACTCAACGTGAATGGCCTGCTCTCATACGCTGCGCCAGATATCAAGCCAGGCAATATCCACGCAAGACCCAGGACCCCTGGCAAAAACAAAACAATCCCATACAGAAAATAAATATTTCTTTTCGCTTTGGCATCAGAATATTTAAAAAACACCATCCACTCTATCAATAAAGCATAGACTGGCAGCATGACCCCATTTTCCTTGCTAAACACGGCAAGCAGGCCAAAGCCAAACATGCCAAAGCAAACCCACCGCCACCCCGCACTTGCCGTACAAGCATCGGAATTTATCAACCCTCGGCCATGTACATATGCCCACAAACCAGCAAGCATGAACAATGTAGAGAGGTTTTCCATACGTTGGACAACATACAAAACCCCAGTTAAATTGATTGGCAAAACACCCCAGGCCGTAGCCACCAAGATCGCGAACAAACAAGGGGAGACAGAGGAAGGCAATAAAGGATATCTATCCCAAAATGATCGACCAATCGCATAACTCAAGCCAAAGACCAACCAAACATTAATCAAATGCAAAACAAGATTGACAACCTTCATGGTATAAGGCTGCAATCCAAAAAAATAAACTTCCAAGGCAAAGCTTAGAACAGAAATAGGCCTAGCAAGCGGCCCAGCCCCCCCCGAAAAAGCCGCAGACCACCATGGAATCTCATTTTTCGATATGGCGATAAATTTCGGATTTTCAACGATGTTAACAAAATCATCAAAGACAAAACCACCAGCGAGTCCCGGCCAATATAAAACCGCGATCAGCGCCGTGATCAAACACGAAATAATTGGCAGTCGCATGCTTGAAGTAATTTAAATTCCAAAAAATAAGCCCCGCAATGCGGGGCTTATTAGAAAATTACTTGAATTAATTTGTACGACAAGCAGTTGGCAACCACTTGTTGGGAATACCATTAGTAGCATCTGATTTGCAACGCCACGCCAAAGCACCATCTCCCGCTGTGACAACAGAAGACAACACCAAGGACGGATCTGTCAAGTCTTTCAGTTTTGCATGAGCCGCGGTTGTAGCGAAACCGGCACGAATGAGACCAGTACCATCAATAGACACACTGGAAACATAGTTGCCCTTAATACTGACAGGACTAGACAAGCCTGCGGAAGCGTTGGTCGAAGGGAATCGGCCATTATTGTCATAAAATTCTGCGACAGCAGTTTTGGCACCCGCCGCCAAGGTCAAGCCTTCCGACACTTGGGTGCGGATGGTGTAGTCCTGGTACGCGGGCAGCGCAATGGCAGCCAGAATGCCGATGATGGCCACCACGATCATCAGTTCGATGAGCGTGAAGCCGCGCTGAATGGAGCGCTGGATGGATTTCATGAAAAACCTCCTGTGATGGATGGGATGGACGTCACTTGCCACGCACGAAGCATGCCATCGCAGTGTAGTGCCGCCAAACGGTAACTATGCAGCTTAGAGCGGCAGTTTTGCCAAAAAACCACGCACTCGGTCGCACGCCGACCAAATTGACACAGAATATAGGTGTGACAAATGCAGATGACACACCAACAGCAAGGGGGGACACCTCCCCCTGTATCAGCCTCTACGCCGCAGAAACCCTGACCGGGCGCAGCCGCCGCACTTTGTGGCGCAAAGTGGCCGACGGCACCCTGCCGCGCGGGCCAGACGACGCCCAAGGTCGGGCCACGGTGCCGTGGCTCGCTCTATCCCCTTGGCTGAAATTGCCCCCTGGCGAACCCACACAAGCCCTGGTGCTGACCGCCGATGCAGGAGTTGCGTCCGCCCAAGCCGAACTGGGCGAGGCTTTGCTGCAAGCGGGCGCCGCAGGTGGTGCGGTGTATTGGTTTCAACTGGCCGCCAGACAGGGCGCTGGGGACGCCATGCACTGGCTGGCCATGTGCCACTTGCGTGGCGAAGGTTGTGAAGCCAGTTTGCCCCAAGGCATGGTTTGGCTGGCCAAAGCTGCCGGTGCGGGGCACAGGATTGCCCAGTCTCAGTTGGAGGGTTGGCGCGAAACGGGCGGGCTCGCCGCGTACACCCAATATCGGGACAACACATAGCTGTTCAAGGCCACGGGCACGGCACCCAGCACCCGGGCCAACAGCACGCCTGCACCCAACACATCCACCAGCCACCAAGCCACGACCAGTGTGATCATGTAATTCAGCACCACCAACACGGCAAAACGGGGGATTTGGCGCGCTGGTTCCAGACTCGCCCGAAAACTGACCGATCCATGCCACACGTACCCGGATACCAAACCCGAGGCATAACCCAGACTGACCGCCCAAGGCCAAGGCAGCCCCCCCCAGACAGCCAGCCAGGTGATGGAAAAATCCACGGCGGTCACGGCAAGGCCTACCACCAGAAAGCGCGAAGCTTCGCGCCAACGTGCCGGCCAGGTCACCGAAAGTCCCGCAAGGGCCGAGCGCGTGGCCGCTTGGGCACATTGGCAATGTCGTACCCAAAAAACGCCAGCAAGCACTGCAGCCCCATGAGCACGGGCAGCGCGGCCAGCATCACAGTACCGGCCGGTGTGGCTTGCCCACTCAGCACGCCCTGGTACCAATGCCAGGCACCGAACACGCTGCCAAAACCCAGCAAAGCCACG
This sequence comes from Macromonas nakdongensis, assembly GCF_002837145.1. GTDB lineage: Bacteria > Pseudomonadota > Gammaproteobacteria > Burkholderiales > Burkholderiaceae_C > Macromonas_B > Macromonas_B nakdongensis. Next base: position 28,651 of record NZ_NWMV01000042.1, read on the forward strand.
CCCAGCAGCAGTTCCAGCGAAGCCAGCGACACATCGCGCAGGAAGTAGTTGTAAAAAATGCGCTTGCCAAAATTGCGCAGGTGTTTGAACAAAAATTCGCCCACCACCCGCCCCACACGCAAATGACTGACTTCGTCGGCATAGTGGGCGGCCATGGGCACATCCACCACCACCGCCCGCACCAGACTCAACCTAAAGAGCATGTCGGATTCAAAAAAATACCGTTGGCTGATTTTGTCAAAAGGCAGTTTGGCCAGCACCTCGGCCCGTACCGCAGTGAGGCCGTTGGTGGGATCGAACACGTTCCAATAACCGGTGGACAATTTATTGAAGAACGACAGCACGGCATTGCCAAAAATGCGCAAGCGCGGCATGCCCTGGAGCCCATCCAAATCGAAAAAACGGTTGCCTTTGGTGTAATCGGCCTCGCCGTCCAGCAAGGGAACAATCAGTTCGGGGATGAGCGCCGGGTCGTGCTGCCCGTCCCCATCGATTTTGACGACGATGTCGGCCCCATCGGCCAAGGCCTGGCTGTACCCCCGCATGACGGCCCCGCCAACACCGCTGTTGGCGGATTGAAACAACACATGAACACGGGGGTCGGTGCAATGCTGCTGCACCCACTGTCCGCTGCCATCGGGGCAGGCATCGTCTACCACGTAGATGGCGTGGCAGCCCTGGCCGATGGCGGCCAGCACCTCACCGATGTGCCGCGTGACGCGGTAACACGGGATGACGACTGCCACCCGAGGCCAGGACTGGACCGACGGCTTCATGCAGACACCTTGCGGCTTTGCCACCACTTCACCGTCTGCTGACCGGCCACCCACAACACCCAGACGGCCAGGCCATACACAAAGGGGCGCAGGGGAATGCCGTAACGTGGAAAGGGAGCCCCCACGGCGTGGATGAGGAAAAAGTACCCGAACAAGGCCACCAGCCAGGCCAGCATGAGGCGCTGGGTGCTGGAAAGACCCAGTGCGCCAGCCTTCCACAGCAGGGAAACGCCCCCCACCACGGCCAAGACACTGAGCGGCGCATGGATGTGCTGCATGCCCCAGCGCGAGATGGCGAAGTAGAAGTTGTCGAAGTACGGCGACTCCAGCACGGGGTAGATGAACACATCGCCCATGCCATCGATCATGTTCCACGACAACAGCGAGATGGGCTTGCCGGCCAGATACCAATAAAGGTAGGTGACAGGGTCTTGCACCACACGGCGCCACACCTCCTGCAGCACGGCGGCCATGTCGTACCCGCCCTGCTGGGCAAAAGGATCGTACCAATAGGGGGCGCCGTGAGAAGCCTCCAGGCCATTGAACATGAAGTCGGGATACGCACCGTGCAACACGGTGTTGACCATGAGGGTGGGGTCGGACACGGCCCCCACCACCGCCCAGTTGCGCAGTTTCCAGCCCAGCACCACCACCAAACCGGCCAAAGCCGCCGGCAACAACAGGGTGAGCCACTGGCGCCGGGTGGCAAATGGCAACACCGCCCCGACCATCAGCAAAGGAGCGTACTCGGTGGTGGCCCGTGTGAGGGCCGTCAGTCCCAGCAACACGCCTCCCACACAAGCCCAGCCCGCACTGGAGCGCCGCACCGCCTGGACCAGACCGCCCAAAGCCGCCACCAGCAGGAACGTGAACAGCGTTTCGGTGAGAAAGTACGTACTCATCACAATGAGGTGCGGAGACAAGGCTGTGAGCAAGGCCGCCCCCACGCCGACCAGGGGATGGGCGAGGCCGGCAAACAACCAGAACGTGAGCAGCACCGTGAACACGCCCAGCACGGCCTGCAGGGTGTTGAAGCGCAGCAGCATGCGTTCACTGGCGTAGCGGTCTACCACCGACGAGGCCATCCAGGGCATGAGGGGTTGGACAAAAGCATCGGGGGCTGGTGCCTGTTTGGCTGGCGGGGCACTGGAGAACACGCCCCAACGCTGGAGGTTGAGCGCACTGTTGTAATAAACCTTGGCATCGGCCCGAATGGGCGTGTCTACCACGGTGGTGCTGATGGCTTGAAGGCGCAACGCAGCGGCCAGCACAAGCACCGCCAGCAACAGCAAGGCGACCAATGAACGGGAGAGCTGGGACTGGGGCATGGGGCAGCGCAGCAAGAGATGAATGAACAATCCTAGCAGCAGCGCAGCATCAACTCGTCAGGCGCAAAGGTAAGCGCACCAACACCTCGTATTCCCCACCCTCCTGCCGCAGCCGCAGGCTGGCTTCGGCGTCAAAGTGCAGAGCCAGCCGTTCGCGGATGTTGTCCAGCGCCAGGTGGTTGCCGCTGTGCGGCGCCTGCGCGGGAACCTCGGGCGGCGGCAGGGTGTTGCGCACGTACAGCAGCAAGGTGCTGTCGTCGGCCACGGCCTGCAGGGTCACGTCGGCGCCCCGGGGGTTGGGTTCGGCCCCGTGGCGCACGGCGTTTTCCAGCAGGGGTTGCAGCAGCAGGGGCGGCACCAGGGCCTGGGCGGGGGCGTGGTCGCACAGCCAGTGCAGGCGCAGGCGTTCGCCCAGGCGTTGTTGTTCGATGTTGGCGTACGCTCGGGCCAGTGCCAGCTCCTGCTGCAGGGGCACCAGGGTGCGGGCGTCGGCCAGCAGGGCGCGGTACAGGTCGGCCAGGTCGTGCAGCATGGCTTCGGCCTGGGCGGGTTGGCTGCGCAGCAGGGCCAGCACGCTGTTGAGGCTGTTGTACAAAAAATGTGGCCGTATGCGGGCCTGCAAGGCCGTCATGCGCGCCTGGGCCAGCGCGGGCGACAGGCGGTGGTGCCGCCAGTTGAAGTAGCACAGCACCACCCCGGCCACCAGGGCGGCCACGCTGGCGCTGTGGCCCACGGTGTCGGGCAGGGTCAACCCCATGCCGTGCACCAGGGCGCTGTGCCAGGCGGTGGCCACCAGCCCGGCCAGGGCCAGCACGGCGGCCACGGCGTGGCGGTAGGCGGCGCGCTCCAGCCAGGGGGCCAGGGCGTAGAGCAGCAACACGGTACTCAGCGTCACGGGTTCGTACAGGGGGGCGGCGTCCAGCAGGCTTTGCCACCACACCTGCCAGCCGGGTGCCTGCACCCAGCCGTAGGCCAGGCGCAGCAACTGCGTCAGCACCAACGCACGCAACACCACCCCGAGGTTGCGAAAGTTGGGCAGGCGGCTGGGGGCGGTTTGGGCCATGGGTGCTGTGGCTCAATGGCCTGGTTTCAGGCGCGCAACGGCCGAGCGATAGGCTTGCAAGTCTTCACGTTTGCCAACGGACAAAACCAATACAAGCAACACTCCATCGTCTACTTGATAGACCAGCCGGTAGCCCTGCTTGAGTAGCTTGATCTTGTAGCAGTCTCGCAAGTCACCGTGCAATTCGGCCCCTGGCGTACGGGGTTGCTGCAGGCGCTTTTTCAAAGCCTTGCGCAAAAGCTCTTTGACACTGCCATCCAAACGCTGCCATTCTGCCAAGGCTTCTGGCACAAACCGCAGGCGGTAAGCGGCAGGCAGCGTTTCAGACGGTATCAATGTCCACCTCAATGGCCAAGGCCTTGGTGGTCAAACGCTGGCGGGCCAGGGCCACCAGATCGCGGTCGGCCAGATCGTCCAGAATGGCCTCGAACAACTCCGGCGCCACCATGTAAAACGCGGGCCGGTTGTGGTTGAGCACCGCCACCGGCTTGTCACCGGCCTCGCGCAGCACCTGGGCAGGGTTTTTTTTGAACTCGGACATGCTGACCGAGTAGTCGGCAAGAATGGCTTGCATAAAAGCTCCAAATTAAGTCTTAATTTGGAGCCATTCTAAATACAAGTTCAATGCCCGTCCAACAGCGCGTCAGGCATGAGAGCTGCCAAGGCTCACATGCCCGGCAACTTGGGCATGCCCATGCCCTTCATGGCGCCCATGCGTTTCATCATCTTCATCAGGCCGCCGCCTTTCATCTTTTTCATCATGGCCTGCATCTGCTCAAACTCCTTGAGCAGGCGGTTCACCTCCTGCACGTGCACACCGGCACCGGCGGCGATGCGGCGCTTGCGCGTGGCCTTGATGAGATCGGGCTTGCGCCGCTCCTGTGGCGTCATGCTGCAGATGATGCCTTCCTTGCGCTTGATGTCTTTTTCGGCGCGGCTCAGGTCGGCGTCGGTGGCCTTGGCGGCCATTTGGGTGGGCAGCTTGTCCATCAGGCTGCTCAGGCCGCCCATCTTCTTCATCTGGCGCAGTTGGTCCAGAAAGTCTTCCAGGTCGAAGCCTTCGCCGCTCTTGACCTTGGCGGCCAGCTTTTGCGCCTGGGCCAGGTCCACCCCGGCGGTCACCTGCTCCACCAGGGCGACGATGTCGCCCATGCCCAGAATGCGCCCGGCGTGGCGTTCGGCGTCGAACACCTCCAGCCCGTCGATCTTCTCGCTCACCCCGGCGAACTTGATGGGCGCGCCCGTGACCGCTCGCACCGACAGCGCCGCGCCGCCGCGCGAGTCGCCGTCCATCTTGGTCAGCACAATGCCGGTCAGCGGCAGTGCCTCCTTGAAGGCCTTGGCGGTGTTGACCGCGTCCTGGCCCTGCATGGCGTCCACCACAAACAGCGTTTCCACCGGGTTCAGGGCGGCGTGCAGCTGCTGGATTTCGGCCATCAAGGCCTCGTCGATGGCCAGGCGGCCGGCGGTGTCCACCAGCAGCACGTCGAAGTAGTGCTTGCGCGCGTAGTCCAGCGCGGCATGGGCAATGTCCAGCGGCTTCTGCTCGGGCGTGCTGGGGAACCACTCGGCCCCGGCCTGCTTGGTCACGGTCTTCAACTGCTCGATGGCCGCCGGGCGGTACACGTCACCCGAGACGGTCAGTACCTTCTTCTTGCGCTTTTCAATAAGCAGCTTGGCCAGCTTGGCGGTGGTGGTGGTTTTGCCGGCGCCCTGCAGGCCGGCCATCAGAATGACGGCCGGTGGCTGCGCCGCCAGGTTGATGTCGCTCACCCCCTGGCCCATGGTGGCGGCCAGCTCGCGGTTGATGATGCCCACCAGCGCCTGCCCCGGCGTGAGCGAGCCCACCACCTCGGCGCCCAGGGCCTTTTCCTTGACCCGGGCGATGAAGTCGCGCACCACCGGCAGGGCCACGTCGGCCTCCAGCAGGGCCATGCGCACCTCGCGCAGCATGTCGGTGACGTTGCTGTCGGTGATGCGGGCCTGGCCACGCACTTCTTTGACGAGGCGGGAAAGTTTTTCGGTAAGGGCTGAGGCCATGCAAAGTGTTCCGGGTGGGCGGCGAGCGGCGCGGCTGGCCGTTAAACTGTGGGGATGATTCTAGCTGCGAGCCCCTGGTGGACGACCGTGCCCTCGGTGGGCGCCGCGCTGGGCTACGCCCTGCTGGCCGCCGGCTCGGGGCAGTTGGGGCGCCACGCCATCAGCGCGCTGATGGGCGCGGTGTGGGTGCTGCACGGGCTGGCCCTGGCCTTGGTGCTGGGCATGGAGCCGGTGCGCTTTGGTTTTGCCACCACCTTGTCGGTCACGGCGTGGCTGGTGTTCAGCGTCTACGCGCTGGAAACGCGGCTGTACCCGCAATTGCGCGCCCGCTGGACGCTGGCGGGCCTGGGCACCCCCGCGGTGCTGCTGGCCCTGGTGTTCCCCGGCGCGGCCTACCCGGTGCTGCAGTCCACCTGGCTGCCCTTGCACTGGGCCCTGGGCATTGCGTCTTACGGGCTGCTGGGCGTGGCCGTGGCCCACGCCTGGATGATGCAGCGCACCGAACAACTGATCCGCCGCGGCCAGGCGGGCGAGGCCATGCTGCCCCTGCTGGCCCTGGAACGGCTGACCTTCCGCTTTGTGGCAGCGGCTTTCGTGTTGCTCACCCTGACGCTGCTGGCCGGCTGGTACTTTGGCACCGTGCTGCCGGCCCACGGCTGGAGCTGGACCCACAAGACCGTGTTCACCGTGCTGTCGTGGGCGGTGCTGGGGGTGCTGTTGTGGGGCCGCTGGCGCTGGGGCTGGCGCGGCCGGCTGGCGGTGCGCATGCTCTACGCCGCCGCCGGGCTGTTGTTGCTGGGCTACGTGGGCTCGCGCTTCGTGCTCGAAGTGGTGCTGCAGCGCGCATGAAATACCTCCTCGTTCTCGCGGTGCTGCTGGTGGCGGTGCAAGTGTGGCGCCACAAACGCGGTGCCGAGGTGCGCGCCCAGGACCGCCCCGCCCCGCCGCCCCCCAGCACCCGCACGCCGGTGCCACCCAATGCCATGGTGACCTGCCGGCACTGCGGCCTGCACCTGCCCCACAGCGAGGCCGTGCGCGGCGCCCTGGGCCCTTACTGCGGCGAGGAACACCGGCGCCTGGCCGAAGGCTGAGGCGCTGCCCGTGACCGCCCCACCGCCCGACACGGCCCACGGCTTTGCGCCGTCGTGGTTCGTGCCAGCGCCCAGCGCCACCCCGGCCCCGACACCGGGCCACGCCCCGGAACGGCTGTGGCACTACTTCATGGCAGCCCGCCTGTTTGTGGGCCTGGCCCTGGTGGCGCTGCAAAGCCTGGCGTTGGCGCAAGGCACTGGGCGCCTGTGGCTGCTGGGCCTGTGTGGCCTGTACCTGCTCGCCACCGCCGCCGCCTTGCGCTGGGCGCAACCGGCGCCTTCGGACACGGCCTGGTCCACCCGCTGGCTGCTAACCCTGTGGGTGGACATCGGCCTGTACGCCCTGCTGCAACTGGGCCACGGCCAGGCGGCCATCAACTACACCCCCCTGTTCGTGATGCCGGTGCTGCTGGCCGCCACCCTGGGGCCACTGCCGCTGGCCCTGGGCAGCGCGTCGGCGGCCACCCTGGTGTTGTTGTTCGAGGCCTGGGGCAGCGCCCGCGGGGTGGACCAATGGGCCGCCCAGTACGTGCAAGGCGCCATCACCGGGGCCGGGCTGTTCCTGGTGGCCTTGCTGGCGCACGAGCTGGCCCTGCGCCTGAGCCGCGAACAGGCACAAGCCCGCCTGAGCCGCCTGCTGGTGGACACCCAGACGCAGGTGAACGGCCTGATCGCCACCGGCCTGAACGAAGGGGTGCTGGTGGTGCACTCCAACGGCCAGGTGTGGCACGCCAACCCGGCCGCCTGCCTGGTGCTGGGGCTGCCCGCGCAGGCGGCCCTGACGCCGATGCAGGCGACCCATACCCCGGCCTGGCCCCTGCTGGCCGCATGGACCCAGGCCTGCCTGCGGCTTGGCCAGGACGAGGACCGGACCTTCACCCTGCCCACCGCCCAGGGCGACAGTCGGCGCGTGGTGGCCCGCGCCCGCCTGACCCACCCGCCCGGCGGCGACCCGGCACAGGCCGCCTGCGTGGTGTTTCTGGAAGACCAGCACGACGTGGAAACCCGGGTGCGCAACGAAAAACTCGCGGCCATGGGCCGGGTGTCGGCCGCGGTGGCCCACGAAATCCGCAACCCCCTGGCGGCCATTGCCCAGGCCAACGCCCTGCTGGACGAAGACATCCAGCACCCCGGGCAGAAACGGCTGACGACCATGATCGGCCACAACGTGCAGCGCCTGAACCGCACGGTGGACGACATCCTGGAAGTGGTGCGCCAGCCCTCGCGACTCGACACACCCGACAACGCCACCCGCTGCCCCTGGGACGACACCGTGGCCCAGATTTTGGGCGACTGGCAGCTGCAACGCCCGCAAGGCGCACGGCTGGACTGGCAAGCGAACGCGGCCGGCTGGGCCGTGGCATTCGAGCCCGACCACCTGCGCCGTGTGCTGGTGAACCTGCTGGACAACGCCGACCGCCATGCCAGCGGGGCGGCACGGGCCATCCGCGTGCACACCCAAGCCAACACCAACAACCCTCGCGGGGTGGCCCTCACCGTCTGGAGCGACGGCCCTGCCCTGGACGAACGGGTGCAGGCCCACCTGTTCGAGCCCTTTGTGTCGTCGCAAAGCCGCTCCAGCGGGCTGGGCCTGTACATTTCCAAGGAACTGTGCGAACGCCACGGCGCCACCTTGGGCTACCAACGCAGCCGACACGGCCCCGACACCGGCAACGCCTTCACCCTGCACTGCCCGGCCCAGCCCACCTCCGCCGCCCCATGAACCCCATGCCAGCCTCCCCGCGCCTGCTGGTGGTCGACGACGAACCCGACCTGCGCACCCTGTACGAACTCACCCTGCTGCGCCTGGGCTACCAGGTGGAGGCGGCCGCCAACCTGGCCGAGGCCCGCGACTGGCTCGCCCAGCAGACCTTCGACATCGTCATCACCGACATGCGCCTGCCCGACGGTCTGGGCCTGGAACTGGTGAAAGAACTGGCCCAGGCACAACGCCCGGAAAAATGCATGGTGGTGACCGCCTACGGCTCCCCCGAAAAAGCGGTGGAGGCCCTGAAAGCCGGGGCGTTCGACTACCTGACCAAACCGGTGGACCTGCAGCAATTCCGAACCGCCGTGGCCACGGCGCTGCACGACGTCAGCCGCTCCAGCCCCAGCAGCGCCCCGCCCCGAGCCCCCACCGGCCATCCGACGCCGACGGCCCCGGCGCCGGGCGCCGCCGCGTCCCTGGCCTGCATCGTCGGCCCCTCCGCCGTCATGGTGGCCGTGCGCCAGCGCTTGGAGAAAGTCGCCCGCAGCATGGCACCGGTGCTGGTGCTGGGTGAATCGGGCACCGGCAAGGAACTGGTGGCCCAGGCCCTGCACGCCTGCAGCCACCGGGCCGACGGGCCGTTCGTCGCGGTCAACTGCGGCGCCATCCCGGAAAACCTGATTGAAGCCGAGTTCTTTGGGGTGCGCAAAGGGGCCTACACCGGCGCCACCCACGACCGCCCCGGCTACTTCCAGGCGGCCCGCGGCGGCACCTTGTTTCTGGACGAGATCGGCGACCTGCCCGTGCCCATGCAAGCCAAGCTGCTGCGCGCCATCCAGGAGCGCAAGGTGCGCCCGCTCGGCTCCACCCAGGAAGAACCGGTCGACGTGCGCTTCGTCAGCGCCACCCACCGCGACCTGGCCCAGGCCGTGCGCACCCAGCAGTTCCGGCAAGACCTGTTCTACCGCCTCAACGTGATCGAACTGCGCATCCCGCCGCTGCGCGAACGCCGCGAAGACCTGCCCGAACTGGCCCAGACCCTGTTGCTGCGGCTGTGCCGCGAAACCGGCCAGGCCTTGCCCCGGCTCGACGCCAGCACCCTGGCCTGGCTGCAACAACAGCCCCTGCCGGGCAACGTGCGCGAACTGGAAAACCTGTTGCACCGGGGCCTGGCCCTGTGCAACGGCGACACGCTCACCCCCGACGACATGGCCGAGGAACCCCATTCCGGCCTCGGCGGCTTGTCGGCGGCCTCAGCGCCCAGCCCGGCGCCAGCCCCCACCCTGCCCGTGGCGGAACCGCCACCCCCCGCGCCCCCCCCAACGCCCACCGCCACCCTGGTGGACTACCTGGACCGCCGCGAACGCGAGGTGCTGCTCCACGCCCTGGAGCAACACGGCGGGGAGGCCGAAGCCGCGGCCACGGCACTCCAGCTCAACCCGCGCCAGCTCCGCTTCCGCCTGCAGCGCCTGGGGCTGGAACACCACCTGCGGACCCCCGACCGTGACGGCTGAGCCCACATCGCCCCCCCAGCGCCCGCCGGGCAGCCGTTGGTGCGCCAGCCCCAACTTCGGCCCCCGGCCGGCCGGCGCCGAGGTCAGCCTGATCGTGGTGCACTCCATCAGCCTGCCGCCCGGCGAATACGGCGGGCCGGCGGTGGAACAGCTGTTCACCAACACCCTGGACTGGGACGCCCACCCCTACTTCCAGACCATCCGCGGGCTGGAGGTGTCGGCGCACTTCTTCGTGCGCCGCACGGGCGAGGTGGTGCAGTTTGTGGACGGCCACCAGCGCGCCTGGCACGCCGGGCGCTCCAGCTGGTGCGGACGCGACAACTGCAACGACTACGCCATCGGCATCGAACTCGAAGGGCTGGAAGGCGACACCTTCGAGCCCGCGCAGTACCAAGCCCTGGCCACGCTGTGCCACCACCTGGCCCGGCAATACCCGATCGAACAGGTGGTGGGGCACGAACACATCGCCCCCGGCCGCAAGCAGGACCCCGGCCCCGGCTTCGACTGGGCACGGCTGCAGCGGCTCACCCACTGGCCTGCCGAGCGCTTCCCGCCAGCGGTGCGCTGACCCCCAGCAGACACGGCCAGCGGCACCGGGGTTTACCCGACCTCATCCCAGGCAGGTGGCGCGTCTGTCGAATTTTTTTGGGGCTCGGCGCCCCCGGGGGAGATTTGCGCAGCTACACTACCGCTAGTGCTTTTTACACAAAAGCAACGCTACCTATAGTGTTTGGCACAGCCCCACCAACAAGCTGAGAGGACCCATGCAACCCACCACCACCGCCCCCACGCCCGCCGCCACGCTGCACAGCGCCGCCACCGCCGAAGCCGCCCGTGCGCCCCACGGCGCCGCGCTGCAGCACTACCAAATCATCCGCCGCAACGGTGCCGTGGTGCCGTTCGAACCGAACAAGATCGCCGTGGCGCTGATGAAGGCATTTCTGGCCGTGCACGGCGCGCAGGGCGCGGCATCGGCCAGCGTGCGCCAGGACGTGGAAGTGCTGACCCAGGCCGTGGTGCGCGCCCTGATGCGTTCGCGCCCGGGCGGCGGCACCTTCCACATCGAAGACGTGCAGGACCAGGTGGAACTGGGCCTGATGCGCGGTGGCCACCACGAAGTGGCCCGCGCCTACGTGCTCTACCGCGAGCGCCGCGCCCAGGAACGCGCCGCACAGAAAGCCGAAGCCCCGGCCGTGGCCCACCCCGAACTGCACGTCACCGACAACGGCCAACGCATCGCCCTGGACGTGCCGCGCCTGCACGCCCTCATCGCCTCGGCCTGCGCCCACCTGGGAGCCGACGTGAAGGCCGAGCCCATCGTCGCCGAAACCATGCGCAACCTGTACGACGGCGTGCCCATGACCGAGGTGTACAAGGCCGCCATCCTGGCCGCCCGCACCAAGATCGAGACCGACCCCGACTACACCTACGCCACCGCCCGCCTGCTGCTGCACACCATCCTCAAGGAAGTGCTGGGCGAGGAAGTGTCCCAGGCCGACATGGCCACGCGCTACGCCGACTACTTCCCCACCTTCATCCAGAAGGGCGTGGACAACGAGCTGCTCAACCCCGAACTGCTGAACTTCGACCTGGCCCGCCTGGGCGCGGCCCTCAAGGCCGAGCGCGACCTGCAGTTCGACTACCTGGGCCTGCAGACCCTGTACGACCGCTACTTCCTGCACGTGCGCAAGACCCGCATCGAGCTGCCGCAGGCCTTCTTCATGCGCGTGGCCATGGGCCTGGCACTCAACGAGATCGACCGCGAAACCCGCGCCATCGAGTTCTACGAGGTGCTGTCCTCGTTCGACTTCATGTCGTCCACCCCCACGCTGTTCAACAGCGGCACGCTGCGTTCGCAGCTCTCCAGCTGCTACCTGACCACCGTGCCCGACGACCTGGACGGCATCTACGAGTCCATCAAGGAAAACGCGCTGCTGAGCAAGTTTGCCGGTGGCCTGGGCAACGACTGGACCCGCGTGCGCGCCCTGGGCAGCCACATCAAAGGCACCAACGGCGAATCGCAAGGCGTGGTGCCCTTCCTGAAGGTGGTGAACGACACCGCGGTGGCAGTGAACCAGGGCGGCAAGCGCAAGGGCGCGGTCTGTGCCTACCTGGAAACCTGGCACCTGGACATCGAAGAATTCCTGGAGCTGCGCAAGAACACCGGCGACGACCGCCGCCGCACCCACGACATGAACACCGCGAACTGGATCCCCGACCTGTTCATGAAGCGGGTGATGGAAAAAGGCCCGTGGACGCTGTTCAGCCCGTCCGACGTGCCCGACCTGCACGACAAGTTCGGCACCGCCTTTGAGGAAGCCTACACCGCCTACGAGGCCCAGGCCGCGCGCGGCGAGATCAAGCCCACCAAGACGCTGCCCGCCACCGACCTGTGGCGCAAGATGCTGTCGATGCTGTTCGAGACCGGCCACCCCTGGATCACCTTCAAGGACCCGTGCAACCTGCGCAGCCCGCAGCAGCACGTGGGCGTGGTGCACTCGTCCAACCTGTGCACCGAAATCACGCTCAACACCAACGACGCCGAAACCGCCGTCTGCAACCTGGGCTCGGTCAACCTGGCCCAGCACCTGAGCGCCGACGGCCAGATCGACCACGACAAACTCAAGCGCACCGTGTCCACCGCCATGCGCATGCTGGACAACGTGATCGACATCAACTACTACGCCGTGAAAAAGGCGCGCGACTCCAACCTGCGCCACCGCCCGGTGGGTTTGGGCATCATGGGCTTCCAGGACGCGCTCTACCTCAAGCGCACGCCCTACGCCAGCATGGCCGCGGTGCAGTTCGCCGACCAGTCCATGGAAGCCGTGTGCTACTACGCCTACTGGGCCAGCACCGAACTGTCGGCCGAGCGCGGCCGCTACGCCACCTACAAGGGCTCGCTGTGGGACCGCGGCATCCTGCCGCAGGACTCGCTCGACATCCTGGCCCAGCACCGCGGCGGCTACGTCGAGGTCGACCGCAGCACCACCCTCGACTGGGACGCCCTGCGCGCCAAAATCGCCCGCGACGGCATGCGCAACTCCAACTGCGTGGCCATCGCCCCCACCGCCACCATCAGCAACATCATCGGCGTGGACGCGTCGATCGAACCCTGCTTCGGCAACCTGTCGGTCAAGTCCAACCTGTCGGGTGAATTCACCGTCATCAACAGCTACCTGGTCAAGGACCTGAAACGCCTGGGCCTGTGGGACGAGGTGATGATGATGGACCTGAAGCACTTCGACGGTTCGCTGTGGCCGATCGACCGCGTGCCGCAGGACATGAAAGAGCTGTACTGCACCGCCTTCGAGGTGGAACCGCAGTGGCTGGTGGAAGCCGCCGCACGCCGCCAGAAGTGGATCGACCAGGCCCAGAGCCTGAACATCTACATGGCTGGTGCCTCGGGCAAGAAGCTGGACGACACCTACAAGCTGGCCTGGACGCGCGGCCTGAAGACCACCTACTACCTGCGCACCACCAGCGCCACGCACGCCGAAAAATCGACCGGTCGCATTGGCCAGTTGAACGCCGTGCCCAGCGCCGGTCATACCGGTACCGGTAGCCCCTCCGCCGCAGCCCCGGTGGCGACCAGCGCCGCCCCGGAAGCCGAAGTGCCGGCCACCGACATCAAGTTCTGCGCCATCGACGATCCGGGCTGCGAAGCCTGCCAGTGAGGCGCGGCCGGGCCGCAACAGCCGCGTTTCGATGCGGCCACGCAACACCCTGCGGGGAGTTCGCGTGGCCCCTCGGAAAACGCTTGCTTTTCCGGCCTGCACTTTCATAATCCGACAGACTGGACTCAAGCATGTTGACCTGGGACGACCACAGCACCCCCGCACTGCAACCCGTGCGCACCACCCCCGCCGCTCCGCAAACGCCGGCGACGGTTTCGGCACCCTCCTACACCGCCACACCGGCCACGGCCAGCAGCACCGCGGTGGCCGCCGGCCAGCGCATCAACGCCGCCGACAAGCGCATCATCAACGGCCAGACCGACGTCAACCAACTGGTGCCGTTCAAGTACAAGTGGGCCTGGGAAAAATACCTGGCCACCTGCGCCAACCACTGGATGCCGCAGGAAGTGAACATGTCGCGCGACATCGCGACCTGGAAAGACCCCAACGGCCTGACCGAGGACGAGCGCCGCATCGTCAAGCGCAACCTCGGCTTCTTCGTGACCGCCGACTCGCTGGCCGCCAACAACATCGTGCTGGGCACCTACCGCCACATCACCGCACCCGAATGCCGCCAGTTCCTGCTGCGCCAGGCCTTTGAAGAGGCCATCCACACCCACGCCTACCAGTACATCGTGGAGTCGCTGGGGCTGGACGAATCCGAGATCTTCAACGCCTACCACGAGGTGCAGTCCATCCGCGACAAGGACGAGTTCCTGATCCCGTTCATCGACGCGATCATGGACCCCAACTTCCACACCGGCACGCCCGAGACCGACCAGACCCTGCTCAAGTCGCTGATCGTCTTTGCCTGCCTGATGGAAGGCCTGTTCTTCTACGTCGGCTTCACGCAGATCCTGGCCTTGGGCCGCCAAAACAAGATGACCGGCGCCGCCGAGCAGTACCAGTACATCCTGCGCGACGAGTCGATGCACTGCAACTTCGGCATCGACCTGATCAACCAGTTGAAGCTTGAGAACCCGCACCTGTGGACGGCCGAGTTCAAGGCCGAGATCAAGGCGCTGTTCCTCAAGGCCGTGGACCTGGAATACGCCTACGCCGAAGACACCATGCCGCGTGGCGTGCTGGGCCTGAACGCCAACATGTTCAAGGGCTACCTGCGCTACATTGCCAACCGCCGCGCGACGCAAATTGGCCTGGAGCCGCTGTTCCCGAACGAAGAAAACCCCTTCCCCTGGATGAGCGAGATGATCGACCTCAAGAAGGAGCGCAATTTCTTCGAAACCCGTGTGATCGAGTACCAGTCGGGGGGCGCGCTGTCCTGGGACTGATCCCAGCCCACGGCAACGATCCATGCGGCCTTTTTTTGCAAACTCCGCCACGGCGGCCCGGTGGGCCGAGCGCGGGTTTGGTGTCCCCATTCAACGCCCTGGGTTCATCGGCGAGATGCATCCGCCCGAACCCATGGCGCTGAATCGCTTGCCCTGCAGTGTTTGCGGTCAAGCGCTCTTTGCAACTTGATCAAGGAGAACAACATGGCAACTGCGAAAAAGGCCGCTCCGGCCAAGAAAGCGGCGGCGCCGGCGAAGAAAGCCGCGGCCCCCGCCAAGCAAGCGGCTCCGACGGCAGCTGCCGCGGCGCCCGCGAAGAAGGCCCCTGTGGCCAAGAAAGCGGCGGCCGCTCCGGCCAAAGCCGCCGCACCAAAGGCGGCCGCGCCCGCCAAGAAGGCCGCACCAGCGAAGAAAGCCGCTGCTGCGGCCCCCGAGGCCGCCGCCCCGGCCAAGAAGGCGCCCGCTGCCAAGAAAGCCGCCGCGGCTCCGGCCAAGGCCGCCGCCCCGAAAGCGGCTGCACCCGCCAAGAAGGCGGCGCCGGCGAAGAAGGCCGCAGCCGCCCCCAAGGCCGCCGCCCCGGCCAAGAAGGCACCTGCCGCCAAGAAAGCCGCCGTGGCTCCGGCCAAGGCCGCCGCCCCGAAAGCGGCTGCACCCGCCAAGAAAGCAGCGCCGGCGAAGAAGGCCGCTCCCGCCAAAGCCCCCGCAGCCAAGGCAGCACCGGCGAAAAAAGCCCCGGCCAAAAAGGCCGCAGCCGCAGCACCGGCTCCGTCCGCGCAGACCAAGCTCACGCCCCAGGCGGCCTGGCCCTTCCCGACCAAGAAGCCTTAACACGGCCCCCGTCCACCGCAGCCCGCAGCCGCTCTCGGCTGGCGGGCTGTTTTTTTACCCGGGGTTCAGGCAGTCGCCAGAGCCGTGGCGTCGAAACGGTAATTCTGACCGCCGCGCGAGGCGATCTTCTCGGCGCCCATGCGGTTGCCCAAGGCGGCACACCGTGCCAGCGGCCAGCCCTGCGACAGGCCATAGAGCAGGGCAGCCCGGAAGGCATCACCGCAACCGGTGGGGTCCACCACCTCGGCCGCCGGCACACCCGGCACGTGGGTGCGCTCACCGTCCTGCCACAGCTCACAGCCCTGGTCGGCCAGGGTGATGACCAGCCCGCGCAAGCGTTGCGACAGGGCCGCGTGATCCAGACCCGTGCGGTCGCTGAGCATGCGCGCTTCGTAATCGTTCAAGGCCGCCCAATCGGCCAGCTCGACGAAGCGCAACAACTCTTCGCCATTGAACATGGGCAGGCCTTGGCCCGGGTCGAACACAAAGGGAATGCCCGCGGCGTGGAACTGCTCGGCGTGCTGCAGCATGGCGTCGCGCCCATCGGGCGAAATGATGCCAATCACCGCGCCCGTGTCGGCCCCGATGGGGTTGCGGTGGGCCAGCGACATGGCCCCGGGGTGGAAGGCGGTGATCTGGTTGTTGTCGCGGTCGGTCATGATCATGGCCTGGGCGGTGTACTGCTCCGCCGCCAGCTGGACGTGGCGAGTGTCGACCCCCAGGCTGTCCAAGCGGCTCAGGTAGTCCTGCCCGTCGCTGCCCAGGGTGGCCACGGGACGGGCCTGGGCCCCGAGCTGGCGCAGCCCATAGGCAATGTTGCCGGCGCAGCCGCCGTACTCGCGCCGCAAACCCGGCACCAGGAAGGAGACGTTGAGGATGTGCAGCTGGTCGGGCAGGATCTGTTCGGCAAAGCGCCCCTCAAAGGTCATGATGGTGTCGAAGGCCAGGGAGCCGCAAATCAGGATGGACATGCCGAAACGCTTTCTCGGGCCGCAGCCCGTGGACAAAATTCAGGGGTAGAACAGGATGGCACGGTAGCCGGTCATGACCTGGGCCTCGGGGCTGGCCAGTTCCAGTTCGAACTGCACCGGCCATTCGGCCCCCGGCGCCAGGGTGGCCCGGGGTTCTGGCCATTCCTGCGGGGGCAGCACGCGGCGCACCAGCACCTGGTCGTGGATGTCGGTGAGGGTCAACTCCAACGCGGGCGTGGCGACTTCCAGCGCGGAGGCGTTGCGCACCACGACGTTGAAAGTGTAGCGGCCCGGCGCTCGCCGCAGCAGCACGGAGCTGTCGATGACGACGTCCTCCAGCTGGCGCGGCGGGGCCACAGCGCACTCCAGCGGCGCGCAGATTTTTTCCAGGGCCGGCTGGGCATCGGGGACGCGGGCGGCCAGGCTGTCGCGCCAATGCAGGCTAGCCTGCAACGCCAGCAAACCGAGCAGCACCAGCACCACTGCGACCAAGCCCACGCGGACCCAGGGCCGGCGCCAGAATGCACGGCGCTCGGCCTGACGCACGAAACTGGGCTGGTAGGGATCCGGCTCGGCAGCGAACGCCGGGGGATGGGCGGGCTCATGCCGGTCGGAGGGCTCGGAACGCGGAGCCTGTGCGGGGGCGACAGCGGGTTCGCCCGGCGCAGCAGAAGACCAGAGGGGCTCGGTCGGCGTTCCGCTCAGGGGCTCGGGCGCAGGACCGACGGGCTCTGCCCGATCAGACGCGGTCGGCCACGCGAGATCGGGGGCGACCACTGCGGTGCCCACCCCATTTTCGGTCAGGCCGACGGCCGGTTGTTCGGGCGCGGAGGCGGGGGTTTCCGAAACAGGATCAGGCACGGACACTGGCGCAGGCGGCACCGGGTCGGTCTGGGGCGCCGCTTGGGCGGGCAAGTCGATGGGCTCAAGGCCGGGCCACCAGGGCTGCAGGTCGAGGGTGGCGTCGAACACCTGCTGGCAGTGGCCGCAGCGCACCCAGCCTTCGGAAATCTTGAGCTGGTCGCTCACCACCTTGAATGCGGTGGCGCACGCCGGACAACGGGTGATAAAGCTCATGCCTGGATTATTGCAGGCCCACCACGGCAGCTGGGAAGCGCCCAGACCTGCCGCGGGAGCCTGGCACGGGCGCGGTCAGGCCGGGCGACCGGCGGTCATCAGGATCCAACCGTCTTCGCAGTCGGCCACCTCCAGCGCCAGCCAGGGGGCGTAGGCCGCCTTCAGTTCGTCGGCCTGGCGCTCC
The DNA here is from genome assembly GCF_002837145.1 of Macromonas nakdongensis. Taxonomy (GTDB): domain Bacteria; phylum Pseudomonadota; class Gammaproteobacteria; order Burkholderiales; family Burkholderiaceae_C; genus Macromonas_B; species Macromonas_B nakdongensis. Next base: position 46,200 of record NZ_NWMV01000042.1, read on the forward strand.
AGGATGCCGGCCAGCACCAGGCTCCCGCCCGCGGCCACATGGCCGCACAGCAGGGGGGCCAGCACTTTCAAGGGCGTGGCCAGGATGTTGGCCAGCACCACGTCGAACGCCCCCTGCGCGAGCTCCGGCAAGCCGGCCTGCAGAGCGACGTGGTTGTTGGCGGCGTTGATCCGGGTCGACTCCACGGCCGCCGGGTCGATGTCGACCGCGATCAGCTCGGTGGCACCGAACTTGGCGGCACCGATGGCCAGGATGCCCGAGCCGCACCCGTAGTCCAGCACCCGCCGACCGGCGAGCGAGCGCTGTGCGACCCAGCGCAGGCACATGCGGGTGGTGGGGTGCGTGCCGGTGCCAAACGCCAGCCCCGGGTCCAGCCGGATCACGGTCTGGGCCGCGGCCGGCGGCTCGTGCCAACTGGGCACGATCCAGAAGCTCGGGGTGATGTCCACGGGCGAGAACTGGGACTGCGTCAGACGCACCCAGTCTTCGTCGGCCACCGGGCGCACGCCCACGGTCTCGCAGCCCTCGAAAAAGACTTGCAGCGCCAAGAGATCGGCGGCTTCCTGCGCCGCAGACTGCGCCGGAAACAGGGCGACGACGCGCGAACGCTGCCAGCCGGCTTTGGGCGCCGGCATGCCGGGTTCGCCGAACAGGGCCCGCTCGGCCGGGGTCTGGGCATCGGCGTCTTCCACCGACACACTCAGGGCATCCAGGGCCTCGAGCGCATCGCTCAGGTCCTCGATGCGCTCTTCTGGCGCCAGCAGCACCAGCTCGAACATGCGGGCGCCGGCGCTGCCGGTTGCAACGGTGTCAGCGCTCACGTTGGGCCAGCCAGGATTCAAGGTAATGGATGTTGGTGCCGCCGGCCTCGAAGTTGGCGTCCACCATCAGCTCGCGGTGCAGCGGCACGTTGGTCTTGATGCCTTCGACCGCCACCTCCGACAAGGCCGTGCGCATGCGCGCCAGGGCCTGCTCACGGGTGTCCCCGTGGACGATGAGCTTGCCGATCATCGAATCGTAGTTCGGCGGCACCATGTAGTTGGCGTAGACGTGCGAGTCGACCCGCACGCCCGGCCCGCCCGGCATGTGCCAGGTGGTGACCCGGCCCGGCGAGGGGGTGAACTTGTACGCGTCTTCGGCGTTGATGCGGCATTCGATGGCGTGGCCGCGCACCTGGATCTGGCGCTGGGTGAAGGGCAGTTTCTCGCCAGCGGCCACCGCGATCTGGGTGCGCACGATGTCGATGCCGGTGATGGCCTCGGTCACCGGGTGCTCCACCTGCACGCGGGTGTTCATCTCGATGAAGTAAAACTCGCCGTTCTCGTACAGGAACTCGAAGGTGCCGGCGCCACGGTAGCCGATCTTCTTGCAGGCGGCGGCACAGCGTTCGCCGATCTTCTCGATCAGGCGGCGCGGGATGCCCGGCGCCGGCGCCTCTTCGATGACCTTCTGGTGGCGGCGCTGCATGGAGCAGTCGCGCTCGAACAGGTAGACGGCGTTGCGGTGCTGGTCGGCCAGCACCTGGATTTCGATGTGCCGGGGGTTCTGGAGAAACTTCTCCATGTACACCTCGGGGTTGCCGAAGGCCGCACCGGCTTCGGCCTTGGTGGTCTGCACCGCGTGCAGCAGCGCCGCCTCGGTGTGCACCACGCGCATGCCGCGGCCACCACCGCCGCCCGCGGCCTTGATGATGACCGGGTAGCCCACCGCCTTGGCGGTGCGCTTGATGACGACCGGGTCGTCGGGAAGCGCGCCCTCGGAGCCGGGCACGCAGGGCACGCCGGCGCGGATCATGGCCTGCTTGGCCGAGACCTTGTCGCCCATGATGCGAATGGACTCGGGCGTGGGGCCGATGAAGACGAAGCCGCTCTTTTCCACGCGCTCGGCGAAGTCGGCGTTTTCGCTCAGGAAGCCATAACCGGGGTGGATGGCTTCGGCGTCCGTCACCTCGGCCGCCGAGATGATGGCCGGCATGCTGAGGTAGCTTTGGCCGGACGGGGCCGGGCCGATGCAGACGGCCTCGTCGGCGAGCTTGACGTATTTGGCGTCGCGGTCGGCCTCGGAGTAGACCATCACCGCCTGGATGCCCATTTCGCGGCAGGCGCGCTGCACCCGCAGGGCGATCTCGCCGCGGTTGGCGATCAGGATTTTCTTGAACATGAGCGGAGCGCCCCTTATTCGATGACGAACAGCGGCTGACCGTATTCGACGGCCTGGCCGTTTTCGACCAGAATCTGGGTCACGGTGCCGGATTTGTCGGCCTCGATTTCGTTGAGGATCTTCATGGCTTCCACGATGCAAATCGCTTCGCCTTCCTTGATGGTCTGGCCCACCTCGGCAAAAGGCTTGGCGCCCGGGCTGGAGGCGCGGTAGAAAGTGCCGACCATGGGCGACTTGACGACATGGCCCGTCGGCGCAGCCGGGGCCGCGGCCACGGGGGCCGCCACGGCCTCCAGCGGGGCGGCGACCACGGGGGCGGCCACGGTCATGGCCGGCGCTGCGGCCACCATGGCCACGGGCGCAGCCGGGGCGGTTTTGACGATGCGGACCTTTCCTTCGGCTTCGGTGATCTCGAGTTCGGATACATTCGACTCGGAAACGAGGTCGATCAGGGTCTTGAGCTTGCGCAAATCCATGTTTTCTCCAGAATATGCATCTAAAATGCATCAAACTTTCCGCATTCACGCGGATTTGGGACGGAATATACACGATGTCGCGGCCGCACGGCGGCGGATTTCTGTGCTAGGAAAACCCCGCGCGGGGCGTTTCAAAGGGGCTTGACGAGCGATGGTCGAAGAAGAAGGCGTCTCCACCATGGCCCTGCCCGGCTTGGCCCGGGCGCTGGTCGCGGCCGGCACGCTGCCGCAGAAGACGGCCGAAGAACTCTACGCCCAGGCCCAGGCCAAAAAGGCCAATTTCATCCAGGAAATCATCGGCAGCGGGGCGGTGTCGGCGCGCGACCTGGCCCACACCATGTCGGAGGCCTTTGCCGCCCCCCTGGTGGACCTGGACGCGGTGGACGTGCAGCGCCTGCCCAAAGGCCTGCTGGACGCCAAAACCTGCCAGCAGTACCGGCTGGTGGTGTTGAGCAAGCGCAGCAACCGCCTCACGGTGGCCACGGCCGACCCGTCGGACCACCAGGCCGCCGAAAAAATCAAGTTCGCCACCCAATTGGGGGTGGACTGGGTCATCGCCGAGGTGGACAAGCTGAGCAAGCTGGTGGAGAGCCTGAGCGCCTCGACCGGCGAGGCAATCGACCACATCGTCGGCGGCGACTTCGAATTCGAAGAGGGCAGCATCGAAATGGCCTCGGCCGAGCCCACCGACAAGGTGGCGCAGGAGGTCGAAGATGCGCCGATCGTGAAGTTTTTGCAGAAAATGCTGCTCGATGCCTACTCGATGAAGGCATCGGACCTGCATTTCGAGCCTTACGAACACCAGTACCGGGTGCGCTTCCGCATCGACGGCGAGTTGCGCGAAATCGCCTCGCCGCCACCGGCCATCAAGGAAAAACTGGCTTCGCGCATCAAAGTCATTTCAAAACTCGACATTTCCGAGAAGCGCATCCCGCAAGACGGACGCATGAAGCTCAAGGTCGGGCCGGACAAGGTGATCGATTTCCGCATCAGCACCCTGCCCACGCTGTTCGGCGAAAAGATCGTGATCCGGATTCTGGACCCAAGCAGCGCGCAGATGGGCATTGAAGCACTGGGTTACGAGCCCGACGAGAAGGAAAAGCTGCTGAACGCCATCCACCGCCCCTACGGCATGGTGCTGGTGACCGGTCCGACCGGATCGGGCAAGACGGTGTCGCTCTACACCTGCCTCAACATCCTGAACCAGCCGGGGGTGAACATTTCCACGGCCGAAGACCCGTCGGAGATCAACCTGCCGGGGGTGAACCAGGTCAATGTCAACGAGAAGGCGGGCCTCACCTTCGCCTCGGCGCTGAAGGCCTTTCTGCGGCAGGACCCGGACATCATCATGGTGGGCGAGATCCGGGACCTGGAAACCGCCGACATCGCCATCAAGGCGGCGCAGACCGGGCACATGGTGTTGTCCACGCTGCACACCAACGACGCGCCTTCGACGCTGACGCGGATGCTGAACATGGGCATCGCGCCGTTCAACATCGCCTCCAGCGTGAACCTGATCACGGCGCAGCGCCTGGCCCGGCGCCTGTGCAAGCAGTGCAAGGTGCCCCTGGACGACGTGCCGGAGGTGGCCCTGCGGGAGGCCGGCTTCAAGGCCGAGGAACTCGACGGCTCCTGGAAACCGTACAAGCCCGTGGGCTGCAACGCCTGCAACAACGGCTACAAGGGCCGGGTCGGCATCTACCAGGTCATGCCGATCACCGAAGACATGCAGCAAATCATCCTGCGCGGCGGCAGTGCGTTGGAAATTGCCAACCAGGCCAAGGCCGAAGGTGTGCGCAGTTTGCGCGAATCCGGGTTGCGAAAGGTTAAACTGGGCATCACATCGCTGGAGGAAGTGCTGGGCTGCACCAACGAATGACGGGCGCGTACCTCCGCCACACACAGACACCACGGGGAAAACATGGCCACGGCTAGCAAAAGTGTCAAGGACTACGTGTTCGAGTGGGAGGGCAAGGACCGCAACGGCAAGACCGTGCGCGGCGAACTGCGCGCGGTGGGCGAGAACCAGGTGCAGGCCAGCCTGCGGCGCCAGGGCATCCTGGTGCAGAAGGTCAAGAAGCGCAAGATGGCCTCTGCCAAGCGCATCAAGCCCAAGGACATCGCCATCTTCACCCGCCAGCTGGCGACCATGATGAAGGCCGGCGTGCCCTTGCTGCAGGCCTTCGACATCGTCGGCCGCGGCAACCCCAACCCCAGCGTCACCAAGCTGCTCAACGACATCCGCACCGACGTGGAAACCGGCACCTCGCTGAGCGCGGCCTTTCGCAAGCATCCGCTGTATTTCAACGCCCTGTACTGCAACCTGGTGGAGGCCGGCGAGGCCGCCGGCATTCTGGAAGACCTGCTGGACCGCCTGGCCACTTACATGGAGAAGACCGAGGCGATCAAGAGCAAGGTCAAGTCCGCACTGATGTACCCCACGGCGGTGGTCGTGGTGGCCTTCGTGGTGGTGGCGGTGATCATGATTTTCGTGATCCCGGCGTTCAAGGAGGTGTTCTCGTCCTTCGGTGCCGACCTGCCCGCGCCCACCCTGTTCGTGATCGCGATGAGCGAGTTCTTCGTGGCCTACTGGTGGCTGATCTTCGGCGGCCTGGGCGGTGGCGTGTATTTCTTCATGCAGGCCTGGCAGCGCAACGAGAAGGTGCAGCGCTTCATGGACCGGCTGCTGCTGAAAGTGCCGATCTTCGGCGCCCTGGTGGAAAAATCCACCGTGGCGCGCTGGACGCGCACGCTCTCGACCATGTTCGCCGCCGGCGTGCCGCTGGTCGAAGCCCTGGATTCGGTGGGCGGTGCCTCGGGCAACACGGTCTATGCCGACGCCACCAGCAAGATCCAGCAGGAAGTCTCCACCGGCACCAGCCTGACCATGGCCATGACCAACGCCAACATCTTCCCGTCGATGGTGCTGCAGATGTGCGCCATCGGCGAAGAGTCCGGCTCGATCGATCACATGCTGGGCAAGGCCGCCGACTTTTACGAGGCCGAGGTGGACGACATGGTGGCCGGCCTGTCGAGCCTGATGGAGCCCATCATCATCGTCATTCTGGGCTCGGTGATCGGTGGCATCGTGGTGTCGATGTACCTGCCCATCTTCAAGCTGGGGCAGGTGGTTTGAGCGCAACGACAGCCCTCCGCCTCGCCACCTGGAACGTCAACTCCCTGGGCGTGCGCCTGCCGCAGGTGCTGGACTGGCTCGCCGCGCAGGCGGACGCCAATCACCCGGTGGACGTGCTGGCACTGCAGGAGCTCAAGCTGACCGACGACAAATTCCCGGCCGATGCCCTGGCCCAGGCCGGCTACCACGCGGTCTGGTTCGGCCAGAAAACCTACAACGGCGTCGCCTTGCTCTCGCGCAGCCCGGGCCGCGAGGTGGTGAAGAACATCCCCGGCTTTGCCGACGAGCAATCCCGCGTGATCGCCGCCACCTACGGCGAAGGCGAGGCCGCGGTGCGCGTGATCGGCGCCTACTTCCCCAACGGCCAGGCCCCCGGCAGCGACAAGTTCGCCTACAAGATGCGCTGGCTGGAGGCGCTGCGTGCTTGGGTCGCCGACGAACTGGCCCGCCACCCCCGTCTGGCCCTGGTGGGCGACTACAACATCACCTTCGACGACGCCGACGTCTGGGACCCGGACGGCCTGCGCGACACCATCCACTGCACCACCGAAGAACGCGCTCACCTGCAGGCACTCATCGGCCTGGGCCTGCACGACGCGCACCGCCTGTTCCCGCAAGTGCCCAAGAGCTACAGCTGGTGGGACTACCGCATGCTGGGCTTCCAGAAAAACCGCGGCCTGCGCATCGACCACATCCTGGTCAGCGACGCGCTCAAAGCGCGTGCCCGCGCCTGCACCATCGACCGCGCGCCGCGCAAGCTCAAGCAGCCCAGTGACCACGCCCCGGTGGTGTTGACGCTGGACTGAAGTGCCCGCCCGGCCATGCGACCGGGCGGTGCGGGGTTCACTCCAGGTGCAATTCCTGGATCTTGCGGGTGATGGTGTTGCGGCCAATGCCCAGCTTCTGCGCGGCTTCGATGCGCCGCCCCCGGGTCGCCACCAGGGCGGTCTGGATCAGGCGTGACTCGAAACGGCGGCTGAGCACATCCCAGACATCGGGGCGGCCGTCGGCGAGCAGGGCCTGTGCTTCGGCCTGCAAGCCCTGCTCCCAACCGACGTCAGTGGCCACGGGCAAGGCCGCCACCGCGGCCAGCGGTGCGACCAGTGGCAGCGAACGCGCGGTCGGCACAGCCGCGGCGCCGGCCAGCGCGATCGGGTCGTGCTCGTCCACCGGCACCAGGGCCTCGGCGCCACCGCCAGCGGGGGCGGCAGCCAGCACCTCGGGCGGGAGGTCTTTCACGTCGATCAGCTGCGCAGGGGCCATCACGGTGAGCCAGTGGCAGATGTTTTCCAGCTGGCGCACGTTGCCAGGGAAGTCGAAACCGCACAGCGCCTGCAGGGCGGCGTCGGAAATCCGCTTGGGCTCCACGTCGAGCTGCTTGGCGCTGGCCTGCAGAAAGAAGCGGGCCAGCACCGGCACGTCCTCGCGCCGCTCGCGCAGCGCCGGCAGGCGCAGGCGGATGACGTTGAGGCGGTGGAACAAGTCTTCGCGGAAGCCCCCTTCCTTGACCTGCTGCTCCAGGTTCTGGTGGGTGGCGGCGACGACACGCACGTTCGCCTTGACCGCGCTGTGCCCGCCGACGCGGTAGAAATGCCCGTCGCTCAGGACCCGCAGCAGCCGGGTCTGCAGGTCGAAGGGCATGTCGCCGATTTCGTCGAGGAACAGGGTACCGCCCTCGGCCTGCTCGAAACGGCCGCGGCGCATGGTCTGGGCGCCGGTGAAGGCGCCACGCTCGTGGCCAAACAGTTCGCTTTCCAGCAGGTCTTTCGGAATGGCCGCGGTGTTGATGGCCACGAACGGTCCTTTGGCGCGCGGCGAGTGCTTGTGCAGGGCACGCGCCACCAGCTCCTTGCCCGAACCCGATTCGCCGGTGATCAGCACCGTCACGTTGCTCTGGCTCAGGCGGCCGATGGCGCGGAACACGTCCTGCATGGCCGGGGCCTGGCCCAGCATTTCGGGCGCGGCGCTCAGGCGCTCCTCGGCCACCTCCTCGCGCTGGCTTTCTTCCACGGCACGGCGGATCAGTTCGACCGCCTTGGGCAGGTCGAAGGGCTTGGGCAGGTACTCGAAGGCACCGCCCTGGAAAGCCGACACGGCGCTGTCCAGGTCAGAAAAAGCGGTCATGATGATGACCGGCAGACCGGGCATCTGCTTTTTGACCTTGTCCAGCAGTTCCAGGCCAGAGCCACCGGGCATGCGGATGTCGCTGACCAGCACCTGCGGCCCCTCGTCGTCGGCATCGGCCAGGGCGTCGAGCACCTCGCGCGGGCTGGTGAAACTGCGGGTGGGCAGGCTTTCGCGCAGCAGGGCTTTCTCGAGAACAAACCGGATGGATTGGTCGTCGTCCACGATCCAGATGGGTTTCATGCGCGCATTCCTGTACTTGTCATGTGTCCCCCTGCCCCTGGCTTGTGTCTGTGGCGTCACCTCGGGCTCCAATGGCAACCGGGTTCAAGGCAGGGGGATCAGCAACTTGAAATCGGTGCGGCCCGGCTCGCTGTCGCATTCGATCAGGCCATGGTGTTGCTGCACAAAGGTCTGTGCCAGGGTCAACCCCAGACCGGAACCGCCATCGCGCCCCGACACCAGCGGGTAGAAGATGCGGTCCTTGATCTCGTCGGGCACGCCGGACCCGTTGTCGATGACATGCAATTCCAATGCCAGCCGGTAGCGGCGCTTGCCGAAAGTGACCTGGCGCTGCACGCGCGAGCGGAACACCAGTTCGGCGTCGCCCGCGGCGATGCGGTCTTTGAGCGCGTGTGCCGCGTTGTGCGCCAAGTTGAGCACCGCCTGGATGAGTTGCTCGCGGTCACCCCGGAATTCGGGGATGGAGATGTCGTAATCCCGCACCACCTTGAGCCCGCGCGGGAATTCCGCCAGGATGAGCGAACGCACCCGCTCACAGACCTCGTGGATGTTGACGTCGCCCACCACCTGGGCCCGCCGGTGCGGCGCCAGCAGGCGGTCCACCAGGGTCTGCAGGCGGTCGGCCTCGTGGATGATGACCTGGGTGTACTCCACCAGCTCGCGCGAGTCCAGCTCCATCTGCAGCAGCTGGGCCGCGCCGCGGATGCCGCCCAGGGGGTTCTTGATCTCGTGCGCCAGGTTGCGGATCAGTTCCTTGTTGGCCTGGGCCTGGTCCATCAGGCGCTCCTCGCGCTCCTGGCGCGCCTGCTGCTCCAGGGGCAGCAGTTCCACCACCAGCTCGCCGGGCACATCGCTCTGCGCCAGCACCACGTGCACCGACAGCGGCTCGTGGTTCAGGCGCTTGAGGTGGGCGTCGTAGCGGATCACCGCGTACTCGTTGCCGCCCGCGCCTTGCAGCGCGTTCTGCAGCAGCTCCGGCGAGGTGAACCAATCGGTCAGAGGCACCCCGGCGATGCTGCGCCGCGACAGGCCGATGGCGTCTTCCAGCGCGTTGTTGACGAACAGCACCTGGCCTTCGCCGTTGACCACCGCCACCAGGGTGGCCAGCATGTCCAGCGCCTGGAAACGCTGGGGGATGGGATTTTTGGCTTTGCGCGCGGTCGGCATGCTCAGCGTTCCCCGGCCGGCTTCAGGCGCGCGATCTCGCGCTGGATGGCCGCGACATCGCTTTCGGCCCGCTCCAGGCGGGCCTTCAGATCGGCCACCCGCTCCTGGTAGCGCTGCGGGTTGCTGCGCTCGCTGGCCAGGCGCTCGGGTTGGCCCTTGTTGTATTCCTCGCGCAGCTCGTCCAGGCGCTCCTGGGCGCGCTGCAGCTCCTGGTCGAGGATCTGGCGGGCATCGCTGTCGCGCGCGCGCTGCTCGCTGCTGTCCACCCGTTCGCCGGCGTTGCGTGCCCCAGCGGCCTTGGGTGCGCCACCGGGTTTACCTTCGCCCGCCGCCGCACCGGCCGGGGCCGCCGCCGGGCGCGTGCCTTCGACGATAGTGAGGTTGCCGCCCTCCACCAGGCGGCAGCCGCGGGCCTGCGCGTTGCCCGGGTTGTTGGTGTATTCGTTGCCGCAGCGGTAGATCGGGCTCTGGGCCCCGACCGCAGCAGACAGGGCCAGCAGCAGGGGGGCCACAACGGTGGCGGGGCGCGAAGAAAAGACGTTCATGGCTTGCTCTGCAATGCGGATTCGGGGCGGTCAAAGCCCCCACACCTCAGGGATTTCCAGTATCGCCGAAATTGCCCGGGGTCTGCACCACCGGGGGCGCCAACGAAAAAGGGACGGCTTGCGCCGTCCCTTTCCAAGCCTTATGGGCCAAGCCGATCAGAGGCTGAAGTACATGTCGAATTCGCAGGGCGACACTTCGACGCGGCTGCGGGTCACGTCCTGCATCTTCAGTTCGATGTAGGCGTCGATCATGGAATCGGTGAACACGCCGCCCTTGGTCAGGAAGGCGCGGTCCTTGTCCAGGTGCTCCAGCGCCTGGTCCAGGCTGTGGCACACGGTCGGCACCAGCTTGTCCTCTTCCGGCGGCAGGTGGTACAGGTCCTTGGTGGCGGCTTCGCCCGGGTGGATCTTGTTCTCCACGCCGTCCAGACCGGCCATCAGCAGGGCCGCGAAACCCAGGTAGGGGTTCATCATGGGGTCCGGGAAGCGGGCTTCCACGCGGCGGGCCTTGGGGTTGGCCACGTACGGGATGCGGATCGAGGCGGAACGGTTCTTGGCTGAGTAGGCCAGCTTCACCGGGGCTTCGAAGTGCGGCACCAGACGCTTGTAGGAGTTGGTGGTCGGGTTGGTGATGGCATTGAGGGCACGGGCGTGCTTGATGATGCCGCCGATGTAGTACAGGGCGAAATCGCTCAGACCGGCGTAGCCGTCACCGGCGAACAGGTTCTTGCCGTCTTTCCACACGGACTGGTGCACGTGCATGCCGGAACCGTTGTCGCCGTGGTAGGGCTTGGGCATGAAGGTGGCCGTCTTGCCGTAGCTGTTGGCCACGTTCTGGATCACGTACTTCTGCAGCACGGTCCAGTCGGCACGCTCGACCAGTGTGGAGAAGCGGGTGCCGATTTCGTTCTGACCGGCGCCAGCCACTTCGTGGTGGAACACCTCGACCGGGATGCCCAGGGATTCGAGGATCAGCGACATTTCGGCGCGCATGTCCTGGGTGCTGTCAACCGGGGGCACGGGGAAGTAGCCGCCCTTGGTGGTAGGACGGTGACCGCGGTTGCCGCCTTCGAGCTTGGCACCGGTGTTCCAGGGGGCTTCGTACTCTTCGATCTGGTAGAAGCTGCGGCCCGGCTCGGTGCTCCAGCGGACTTCGTCGAAGATGAAGAATTCGGGTTCCGGACCGAAGAAGGCGGTGTCGCCCAGGCCGGAGGACTTGAGGTAGGCTTCGGCGCGCTTGGCGATGGAGCGCGGGTCGCGGTCGTAGGACTTGCCGTCGGCCGGCTCCAGCACGTCGCAGCTCAGGATCAGCGTGGTTTCCTCGAAGAACGGGTCGATGTTGGCCGTGTTCGGGTCGGGGATCAGCTGCATATCGGAGGCTTCGATGCCCTTCCAGCCGGCGATGGACGAACCGTCAAACGCGTGGCCCGAAACGAACTTGTCTTCGTCGAAGTGGGACACGGGCACGGTGGTGTGGTGCTGCTTGCCACGGGTGTCGGTGAAGCGGAAATCGACGAACTTGACGTCGTTCTCTTGCACCATCTTCATCACGTCTGCGACGGTCTTGGCCATCAGAAATCTCCTGGTCAGGAAAGGACAAAAAACTGTACTCTGCGAAGGTTAGCAGCATCCATGCCAACTTTCGCCCAACGGGGCGCCGACAGCACCCCACCCAAACACACCAATTCGGTGCATTTATTCACTTTTTTGGTGCAAATCTCAACGCACCAATTCGGGACCGAGCCGCGCACCATGGGCGCGCAAGCCGGCCTTGAGGGCGTCGTACGCCACGGCCGTGAGTGTAGCCTCTCCCTTGACGCCCAACTCGATGTGCCGGCCATACTGGGGGTGATCAACGCTGGGCAGGCTGAACACCTTGACCCCGGGGTGGTCGGTTTCGATCTGCTCCATCAGCGGGGTGAGCGTCGCCTCCAGGGCACCAAAAACGATCACCGAGCGCTCGCAGCGCTCGGTACGGCGCTGCTGGGCGGCGTATTCGGAGTCGAGCACCGCGGCGATCATGGGCCAGGCCATGACCGGAAAACCCGGCACGAAATGCACCACCCCGCCGCCAGCCCCGTGGCAGCGGAACCCAGGGATTTTGTTGTATGGGTTGTAAATGACCGACGCCCCCAGCGGAAACAAGCCCATGTTCAGGCGGTGGACGTTGTCGGGGCGGTCGGGCTCGTAGGGTTGGCCCTGCTCGCGGGCAACGTCGCGCATGCGCTCCTCGATCAGCGCGCGCGCCTGCGGGTGCAGCGCCAGGTCCACGCCCAGGGCGGCGGCGGCGCACTGGCGGGTGTGGTCGTCCGGGGTGGCGCCGATGCCCCCGCAGGAGAACACCACGTGGTCGCTGGCGAAGGCGTCGCGCAGGGCGGCGGTGATGGCGGGCCGGTCGTCGCCCAGGTAGCGCGCCCAGGACAGGGCCAGGCCGCGCTCGCCCAGCAGTTCGATGACCTTGGGCAGGTGCTTGTCCTGGCGCTTGCCGGAGAGGATTTCGTCGCCGATGATGATGAGCCCGAAGGTGGGCGCGGCAGGGGTTGGGGTCAGGGTCATGGCAGTTCTCGGGCCTGCACGTCGATGATGGCGCCACCTGCACCGGGGGCGGGCGGGGGAGCCGATGGCAAGGTCCCGTCGGGAGCGGGGGGTACGGATGTGCCGGCCTGGGCACGCAATTCGGCCAGGGCAGTCAGCAGGTAATGGGCAAACCACAGGGACGCGAAGGCGAACACGAGGGCGTAAATCCAAATGGCCAGGGGCACCAACAGGGGCGCCAGCGCGATGAACATGGCCCCAGAGGCCCACAGCAGCGTGGGCGCCGCACCCAGGTAGCCGGACAGCACACCCATGGCCAGCAAAGGCACCCGGTGCCGGGCGAGCAGGCTGCGGCGTTCCTCGCGGCTGGCGTGGTCGGCCAGGGCGTCGTAAGCGAACACGCGGTAGGTCAACCAGCCCCAGATCAGGGGCGGCAGCACCAGCACCAGCGGCGGCACCAGCCAGAACGGCAGGGACACCAGCAAGGCCAGCAGGGCCAGCACGGTGGACCCCAGGGACCAGGCCATGCTGCCGAGCAGGGTGCCCCCACGCCGCCGCTCCAGGGCCGGGAAGCGGCGCTGAGCCACCAGATCGACCATGGCCGGCGTCATGAAAAACGCCACCAGCAGCAGCGCCATGACGACGATGAGCGGCGTGACCAGCACCAGTACCACGAGCGGGGCGAACACGCTGCGCAGGCTGCCGATGCCGACCGACTCCAGCCAGTTCAGGGCGAAGGACACCAGCTCCCAGGTTTCCAGCCAAACCATGACCGAGGCGACGGCGCCGTCCCAGAAAAAATAGCCCAGCGCGAACGCCACCGCGACCATCAGCAGCAGGGGCAGGACCGACAAAGCGATGACGCGCGGGTGCAGGCAGTAGCCCACCGAGCGCCAGAAAGAACCGATCAGCAAACGCATGACGCCAAGGATACAGGCAAGCGCCGACCGCGCCGTTACGATGGCCATATGACGCTTGCGCCCGCCCCGCCCCGCGCCGCCACCGAGCACCCGCCCAGCACCACCGTCGACATCGGTGGCGTGGCGCTGGAACTGCTGCACCTGCCCGGCCCGCACACCGACCGGGCACCGCTGGTGTTTCTACACGAAGGCCTGGGTTCGGTGGACCTGTGGGGCCAGAAAGACCACTACTGGCCCGCCACCCTCTGCGCCGCCACCGGCCGCAGTGGCTGGGTGTGGTCGCGACGCGGCTATGGGCGGTCCGACCCCATCCCCGACGTGCGCGGCAGCGGCCGCCACGGCCCCGACTACATGCACCGGGCCGCCTGGGACACCCTGCCCCAGCTGCTGCGCGTCTGCGGCGTGGAGCGACCGGTGCTGGTCGGCCACTCGGACGGTGCCACCATCGCCCTGCTGCACGCCAGCCGGCACCCGGTGACGGCCTGCGTGGCCATGGCGCCGCACGTGTTCGTCGAAGACGTGGCGCTGCGGGCGATCGAACAGGCGCGCGAGGCCTATCTGCACACCCCCTTGCGCGAGCGCCTGGCCCGCTACCACCGAGACGTGGACAACGCCTTCTGGCAGTGGAACGACGTGTGGCTGTCGGCCCCTTTCCGCGCGTTCGACATCCGCACCGAATGCGCGGCGATCACGGCGCCGCTGCTGCTGATCCAGGGCGAGGACGACGAATACGGCACGATGGCCCAACTGGACGACACCGCGCGGGCGGTGCCGCACGCCCAGCGTCTGGCGTTGCCCGGCTGCGGCCACAGCCCGCACCGCGACCAGGCCGAGGCGGTGACCCGCGCCATCACCGACTTTCTGGCCCCCCTGGCTTGAGGCTGCGGGACGGGCCGCTCAGGACGCGCGGCCCATCAGGCCGGCGACTTCCGCCGGGGTGAGCCAGCGCCACTGGCCCGGCGCCAGGTCGGCAGGCAGGGCCAGGGCCCCGATGGCGCTGCGGTGCAGGGCCTCGACCCGGTTGCTGACGGCCGCCACCATGCGCTTGACCTGGTGGTATTTGCCTTCGGTCAGGGTCAGGCGCAGCAAGTGCGTGCCGTCGACTTCACAGGCCGCGGCGCGCACCGGTTTCGGGTCGTCGTCGAGCACCACACCGGCCAGCAGGCGCTGCACCTGCTCGGGCGTGACCGGGTGCTTGCAGGTGGCCTCGTAGACCTTGGGCACGTGGTGCTTGGGCGACGACAGGCGGTGGATGAACTTGCCGTCGTCGGAGAGCAACAGCAGGCCGGTGGTGTCCTGGTCGAGCCGGCCCACGGCCTGCACCCCGCTGGCGGCCCCCGAAGGACGCGAACGCAAGGGCCCCGGCAACAGGGTGTAGATGCTGGGCCAGGCCCCGGGTTTTTGCGAGCACTCGTGGCCGGTGGGTTTGTGCAGCATCAGGTAGGCCTGGGCCTGGTAGGCCCAGCGCTCGCCCTGCACGTGGAAGACCAGGCCCTCGGGGTCCACGTCCTCGGTCGGATCGTCCACCGGCCGCGGCGGATCCCCCAGTGTGACGCGGCCCTGTTGAACCAAGCCGCAACACACGCGGCGGGTGCCAAATCCCTGGCTGTAAAGCATGTCCTGCAATTGCATGCCGCGAGCATACTGCGAAAGCGGACGGGCCCAACCCCACGCCCTGCGGGGGCCGGGCGCGGGGCTTCAGGCCAGGGCGGCTTTTTTCCAGGCGGCCTGGGCGGCGGACGGGTCGCCCCGCTCCTCGGCCAGGCGGGCCAGGCTGCACCAGGTGCGGCGGCGCAGATCGGCGTCGGCCAGGCTGCGGCTGGCCTGGTCCAGCAGGAACGCGGCCTTGCCCCACAACTGGCGCTGCATGAAGGCCTGCCCGGCCAGGTACTGCAGCCCGGGGTCGGACGGGTGCAGGCGCTGGGCCTCCTCCAACTGGGCCAGCCACGGCAGGTCGAGCCGGGGCAGCGCGGCCTCGAGCAAGCCGATCAAACGCCGCCGCCGGGACTCGGACGCGGCCTCGTAGCCCTGCCACGCGTGGCGCAGGGCGTCTTGCCACATGCGTTGGGCGGCCGCAGAAGCTTCGCCCTGGCCGGTCGCGTCCTCGGCGGCAGCGGGCGCCCAGGCCTGCCAACGCTCCAGCACAGCCAGGGCCAGTTCCGGGTTCTGGCGTTCGGACGCGTCCCAGCCTTGCCAGACGCGCAGCAGTTGCTCGCGGTCGTGGGTGTCTCGGATGGCGTCGAGCAGCAGGCCGCGCAGGACGGTGCTGGCCGCGTCGCGTGAAAACGCGCGGTGTTTGGTCAGCAGCCGGACCATGTCGATCGCACCGGCGGTGTCGTGGCGCAACTGGGCCAGGCGGAGCTTGAGGCGCACCGCCTGGATGCGCCGGGACACGCCCTGGGGCAGGTCGGCCAGCCAGCGCTGGGCGGACTCGGCGTCGCGGCCGTCGAGCGCCCAAGACGCGGCACGCAGCAGGGCACCTTCGCGCG